>JAIYDY010000074.1 GCA_027487245.1 Hyphomicrobiales bacterium | reverse complement strand
GCCGATGTAGACGATGTTGTCGTTCTTCAGGCAGTTGGCCGAACGGACAGACAGTTCCAGTTCGTCCACCTTCTTGAGCAGGGCCGGGGTGAACGGAAGCTGCGGCGCATTCGACACCACTTCTTCCTTGCGCGGCTCCTCGAAGGTGATGAACACGGCGAGCTGGTCCTGAAGAATGCGGGCCGAATAGGCCAGTGCATCTTCGGGCGAGATCGAGCCGTCCGTTTCCACCGTCATGGTCAGCATGTCGCGATCGAGATTCTGGCCCTCACGGGTGTTCTCGACGCGATAAGACACTTTGCGCACTGGCGAATACAGCGCATCGACCGGGATCAGGCCAATCGGCGCATCTTCCGGACGGTTATGCTCGGCTGGTACGTAGCCCTTGCCGGTCGCGACCGTGAACTCCATGCGGATTTCCGCGCCCTCGTCGAGGGTGCAGATCACATGATCCGGGTTGAGGATCGAGACATCGCCAACCGTGTTGATGTCGCCGGCTGTGACGGTGCCCGGACCCTGCTTGCGCAGCGTCATGCGCTTGGCCGTCTCGCCCTGCATCCGGACAGCGATGGCCTTCACGTTGAGCACGATGTCGGTCACGTCCTCGCGGACGCCGGGAATCGACGAGAACTCGTGCAACACGCCATCGATCTGGATGGCGGTAACCGCTGCGCCCTGAAGCGAGGACAGAAGAACCCTGCGCAGCGAGTTGCCGAGCGTCTGGCCAAAGCCGCGCTCCAGCGGGCGGGCCACCACGGTGGCAACGCGCTTTGGATCATCGCCCGGCTTCACTTCCAGCTTGCTGGGCTTCGACAGATCCTGCCAATTCTTGCTAATCACGACCGCACCTTTCCTGATAGAGTCTAACTGGCGATGGTCGCGCACCATCGCCCATGTCGTCGTGATGCCCCGCGCAGGCATCACGGCGGTGTGAACTGTTGATCAGACGCGGCGACGCTTGCGCGGCCGGCAACCATTGTGCGGGATCGGCGTCACGTCACGGATCGAGGTGACCGTGAAACCGGCCGCCTGCAGGGCCCGCAGGGCGGATTCGCGACCCGAACCGGGGCCGAGCACTTCGACCTCGACCGTGCGCATGCCATGTTCAGCAGCCTTGCGCGCTGCGTCTTCCGCTGCAACCTGGGCAGCGTAAGGGGTCGACTTGCGCGAACCCTTGAAGCCCATCACGCCAGCGGAGGACCACGAGATCGTGTTGCCCTGCGCGTCTGCGATGGTGATCATGGTGTTGTTGAAAGAGGCGTTCACATGCACCACGCCGGAGGCGATGTTCTTCCGTTCGCGGCGCTTGACGCGTGTTGCTTCCTTGGCCATTTCGTCTGTCCTTCAAGCGCGCCCGTGATGCCAGGCGCTGGGGATTGAATTGAATGCGAATGGGAGCCGGCACAGGGTCAAGGGGCTTCACCCCTCGCCGCTCCGGCTGCCAGCCGTCCTTACTTCTTCTTGCCGGCGATCGCCTTTGGCTTGCCCTTGCGGGTGCGCGCATTGGTGTGCGTGCGCTGGCCGCGGACCGGCAGGCCCTTGCGGTGGCGCAGACCGCGATAGGAACCGAGGTCCATCAGGCGCTTGATGTTCATCGAGACTTCGCGGCGCAGGTCGCCCTCGACCTGATAGTCGCGGTCGATGGTTTCGCGGATCTGGAGCACTTCGGCGTCGGACAACTGGTTCACGCGGCGCTCGGCCGGGATGTTGACCTTCTCGCAGATCTCGGACGCGAACTTCGCGCCGATGCCGTGAATATACTGAAGCGCGATCACCACGCGCTTGCCTGTTGGGATGTTGACACCCGCAATACGAGCCACTGCTCTCTCCATGGTAGGGCTGGCCGAAGCCGCCGATGAACATTGCCCACGTCCGGTGGAGGCCGGCCCTTGTGGACGCTCTCAAAACAAAAACCGCCCGATGCCGCAAGCGGCGATCCGGTCGGTTGATCTGAGGTTGAGATGGGCGGTAACGGCCCATGCCGGTGATGTCAAGCGGAAAGCACCCCGCGCGCAATGCCGCTGCCCGGATCGTCAGCATCCCTCGAAATTCGTGGAACATGATCCGTTTTCGAAAGCCAGCCGGGCCGCAGCCCGTTTATCGGGTTTTCATCACACGGGACACGTCTGCAATGGAACGTCTGGTCACGATCTCCTGGATATCACTGGCTCTGATCCACGCGCCGCCGGCGCTGGCCCTCTTTGTGCCCGACATGATGGGTCGCCTCTATGGTGGGATTCCACCTGGACCCACTGCCGTCATGCTTCAGCATCGGGCGGCACTGTTTCTGATTGTCTGCGCCATCGGGCTGGCTGCGGCTTTCCAGCCGGATATCCGAAAGCTGGCCGTGCTGGTCTTCGCGGTGAGCATGCTGAGTTTCATTGCGCTGTATGGCCTGGCCGGATGGCCTCCCGGCCCTCTCAGGACAATTGCCATTGCAGATGCCATTGGTCTGGTCCCATTGTTGATCGTCGCAATTGCCTCATTTTGGCATCCTCAAACGGCCACGGGACCCTGACGCTGCCCACCGAAAATTCACCAGGGCCCACGATCGTCTTGGCGGAGATGCTAGCCGCCTATGTCGGACATGGCCTGCCATTGCGGCCCCACCGAAAGGCTGTGACAACAATTGCGGTCTCGCTGGAGAGGCCGTTTGTGCTTGAGTTGCATTCAGGCAGCAGCGCCGAACCGTCACGTCAGGCCACCCCCTTTTCGATCATCCAGCCGAGGCAACTTCACCGGATCGTCTCAGATGGTGAGATGATGTTCATCTACGTCGACGCGACGCGCCGGATCGCAGATGTTGACGCTGTGGTGGCAACAACCATTGCCCGGACCACAGCCCGAATGGCTGCCGACGGCGAAACGCCCATTTCCATGGTGCGCTCTTGCGTGAGGTTGCTTGGGCTGGATCGCAAACACGCACCAGATCCCCGCTTTGCAGCGGCGATTGCAATGCTCAACATGCAACCAGACCAGATGCGGACTGTCGCACAAGCAGCGGGCTTGAGCGCTTTGTCCGCAAGCCATTTCCAGAGAAAGCTGCGGGAGAACTATGGTGTCAGTTTCCGGGCGTACCGGAACTGGACACGGGTGAGCTTTGTCATGCACTGCATCAAGGAAGGCACCACGCTGACCGATGCGGCACTGGCGTCTGGCTTCTCCAGCTCGGCGCATTTCAGCGAGCGCTTCCGAAGGATGTTTGGCGTGTCGCTGTCGTCGCTGCAGCGAGCCAATGGCAGGATCGTCACAATCACCGATCTGTGATTGTGACGCGGAGCCCTACCCCAGCGCTTGCGCGATCGCAGCCGTGACATCATCGACCGGCTGCATGCCGTCGATCACGGTCAGTTGCCCACGCTTGGCATAATAGGGAGCCACGACCGCCGTATCGCGGTTGTAGGCTTCGAGCCGGGTCTTGAACACCTCCGGATCGTCATCCTTGCGAACCGGCTGGCCAGCGGCTTTCGCCTCGGCGGCGCGGCGCATGATGCGGTCCACCAGCTTGCTCTGGTCGACGCGCAACTCGACGACGGCCCGCAGCTTCATGTGCTTTTCGGCGAGCATAGTGTCCAATGCGACAGCTTGCGCCACCGTGCGCGGGAAACCATCGAGGATGAAACCCGTCTTCGCATCCGGCTCGTTGATGCGGTCGGCGATGATGCCGATGACGATCTCGTCGGAAACGAGCCCGCCCGCATCCATCACAGCCTTGGCCTTCTGCCCGACCGGCGTGCCGGCCGCGACAGCAGCCCGCAGCATGTCTCCCGTGGAGAGCTGCGGAATGCCGTGCTTCTCGACCAGACGTGCAGCCTGCGTGCCTTTGCCCGCCCCCGGCGGACCCAGCAGGATCAATCTCATTTAGCGCCTCGCACCCTTGAGTTTAGCCTTCTTGACCAGCCCCTCATATTGATGGGCCAGCAGATGACCATGCACCTGGGCGACCGTGTCCATCGTGGTCGTGACCACGATCAGAAGCGACGTACCGCCCAGAAGAATGATCGGTATCTGGGCATACGAGATCATGAACTCAGGGATCAAGCAAACAATAGTCAAATACCCCGCACCGATGACCGTGATCCGGGTCAGCGTGTAGTCGATATGCTCGGCAGTGCGCTCGCCGGGGCGAATGCCCGGAATGAAGCCGCCCTGCTTCTTCAGGTTATCCGCTGTCTCGGTCGGATTGAACACGATGGCAGTGTAGAAGAAGCAGAAGAAGATGATCAGCGCCGCGTACAGCAGCATGAACAGCGGCCGTCCGTGGCCGAGATAGGTAGCCATAGTCGACAGCCAGCCCGTCTCACCGGCTGCTTGCTGGAAGCTGGCAATGGTGGCTGGCAGCAGCAGCAGCGACGAGGCGAAGATCGGCGGAATGACGCCTGCCGTGTTAAGCTTCAGCGGCAGGAACGAGGTCTGCCCCTGGTAGACCTTGTTGCCTTCCTGGCGCTTCGGATACTGGATCAGCAAGCGCCGCTGCGCCCGCTCCATGAACACGCACAGCGCGATCACACACACGGCCATCACCAGCACCGCCAGCAGCAGCGGAGTCGACAGGGCGCCCTGCCGGCCAAGCTCCAGGGTCTGCATCAACTGGGCAGGAAACTCGGCGATGATGCCGGCGAAAATGATCATCGAAGGGCCATTGCCGATGCCGCGGCTGGTGATCTGCTCACCCATCCACAGCAGGAACATCGTGCCGCCGACCAGCGTGATCACGGTGGACACCACGAAGAATGGCCCCGGATCCTGCACGAGATTGCCCGAACCCTGCAGGCCGACAGCGATGCCCCAAGCCTGGAACAGTGCCAGCACCAACGTCAGGTAGCGGGTGTACTGGTTGATGACCTTGCGCCCGGACTCGCCCTCCTTTTTGAGGGCTTCGAGAGTCGGCACAACCGAGGTCAGAAGCTGGATGATGATCGACGCCGAGATATACGGCATGATGTTGAGGGCAAAGATCGCGAGGCGGCCGACGGCACCACCCGAGAACATGTTGAACAGGCCCAGAATGCCAGACTGCGCCTGCTTGAACAGGTCGGCAACAGCGTCGGGGTTGATGCCGGGCAGCGGGATATAGGTCCCGAGCCGGTAGACCACCAGCGCAGCCAGCGTGAACCATATCCGCTTCTTGAGTTCGTCAGCCTTGGCGAGCGCGCCGAAATTCATCCTCGAAGCGAGCTGTTCTGCAGCAGATGCCATCGCGCATTCCTCAGGAAACTGCCCGGCCGCAGACACGCTGCCTGCCGACACTGGCCAATGGCGGCACCTGACGCAAGCGTCGGAGCGCCGGTCCCGTGACCGTTCATCTTGACTTAGAGCCTGCACCGTGCGGCACGACGCGCCACCCGTTCCTGCAGTCTCTGGCGGATCATGTGGAAACGGCGGCCTGATGGGTCAATCTGAACCCAGGGCCGCCGTCCCGCTCATCTCATGTAGGCGCGCGGATCACGCCTGTGAAGCGGCACCGAGAATTTTGACGGAACCGCCCGCCTTCTCGATGGCTTCGACGGCCGACTTGGACGCGCCGGTCACCTCGAAGCTCAGCTTGGCGGAAATCTCGCCGATGCCGAGGATCTTGACCCCATCGCGCGGCTTCGAGCAGACACCGGCAGCAACCAGCGCCTCGACAGTCACCACCGAGCCGGCGGCGAGCTTGCCCGCGTCGACAGCCTGCTGCACGCGCCCGATGTTGACCTCATTGAGATCGCGGGCGAACACGACGTTCGAAAAGCCACGCTTGGGCAGGCGACGATGCAGCGGCATCTGGCCACCCTCGAAGCCCTTGACGGCGACGCCGGTGCGGGCCTTCTGACCCTTGACGCCGCGGCCAGCGGTCTTGCCCTTGCCCGAACCGATACCGCGACCAACGCGCATGCGCTCCTTGGTGGCACCGGGATTGTCACGAAGATCTGTGAGTTTCATCGTTCGGCCCTCACTTCGCGTCGACGATACGGACGAGGTGCTTCACGCGCTCGATCATCCCGCGGATTGCGGGTGTGTCTTCCAGCGTGGAGCGACGACGAATCTTGTTGAGGCCAAGGCCCACCAGCGTCTCGCGCTGCTGATGCACCCGGCGGATCGGCGAGCCAATCTGCTCGACCACAATGGTCTTGTCAGCCATCGGTCAACCCTCTCAGGCTTCGGTCTCGACAGCCGCAGCATCGGAGTCCCGACGACGTGTCTGCAGCTGCGACACCTTGAGGTTGCGACGAGCCGCGACACCGCGCGGGCTGTCCTCGTTCTTCAGCGCCGAGAACGTGGCGCGGACGAGGTTGTAGGGATTCGACGAGCCGAGTGACTTCGACACCACATCCTGTATGCCGACGGTCTCGAACACGGCGCGCATCGGACCACCCGCAATGATGCCGGTACCGGCAGGGGCGGCACGCAGCACGACGCGACCGGCGCCGTGGCGGCCAACAACGTCGTGATGCAGGGTACGGCCTTCCTTGAGTGGCACGCGCACAAGCGAGCGCTTGGCCGACTCGGTTGCCTTGCGGATCGCTTCGGGAACTTCGCGGGCCTTGCCGTGGCCGAAGCCAACGCGGCCCTTCTGATCGCCAACCACCACGAGGGCCGCGAACGCCATGCGGCGGCCACCCTTCACGGTCTTGGCAACGCGGTTGATGTGGACAAGGCGGTCGACGAATTCGCTGTCGACTTTCTCGCCACGTTCCGGACGGGGTTCTCTTGCCATGATGTCCTCTTACTTGCGCGGGTCACGCATCTGTGCCCGCTCGCTTGAGCAGCGCCCTAAAAGCAGATGCTTTCAGGCTGTGTCAACCTGAAAGCATCGGCAAAGGCTTGGGATGGACCGCGGCCTGAGCCGCGGGTCTCGGTCAGAAGCTGAGGCCGCCTTCGCGAGCCGCTTCCGCCAGGGCCTTGACGCGGCCATGGTAGAGGTATGCGCCACGGTCGAACACGACCTCGACAACCCCTGCCTTGACAGCACGCTCGGCGATCGCCTTGCCGATGGCGGCAGCCGCCTCGACATTGGCGCCAGACTTGATCGCACCCTTGAGATCGCCTTCGAGCGATGAGGCGGCAACGATCGTCACGCCCTTCTCGTCGTCGATGATCTGGGCGTAGATCTGCTTGTTTGTGCGGTGCACGGACAGGCGCGGGCGGCCATTGGCGGCAGCCCGGATTGCCCTGCGGACGCGCGCCTTGCGGCGCTCTGAGAGAGAAAGCTTCGTCATCGACCGCGTCCTTACTTCTTCTTGCCTTCCTTGCGGAAGATGAATTCGCCGGCATACCTGACGCCCTTGCCCTTGTAGGGCTCGGGGCCGCGATAGTCGCGAATCTCGGCTGCAGTCTGCCCGACAACCTGCTTGTCGATGCCCGAAATGTTGATTTCCGTGGGCTTGGGCGTCACGATGGTGATGCCGGCCGGGATCTCGTAATCGATATCGTGCGAGTAGCCGAGCGAGAGCTTCAGGATCTTGCCCTGGACGGCGGCCTTGTAACCGACGCCGGTGATCTCGAGCTTCTTTTCAAAGCCGTTCGACACACCGACCATCAGGTTGGCAACCTGGGCGCGGGACATGCCCCACATGGCGCGGGAGCGCTTGTCCTGCCCCTTGGGCGTGACCGTGATCTGGCCATTGTCCATGGCGACGACCACTTCCTCGGGAGCGCTGAACGACAACTCGCCCTTCGCTCCCTTGACCTTGACATTCTGCCCGGTGACCGAGGCGGTCACGCCTGCGGGCACGGCAACGGGCTTCTTTCCTACGCGAGACATGGTTTCGTTCTCCCGTCAGAAGATCTTGCAGAGCACTTCGCCGCCGACGTTCATCTCGCGGGCGGAGTGATCCGCCATCACGCCCTTGGGCGTCGAAATGATCGTCACGCCAAGGCCATCGGCCACGCGCGGCATCGTGTCTACGGAGGCATACACACGGCGGCCCGGCTTCGACACGCGCTCGATCGAGCGGATGACGGGCTGGCCTTCGTAGTACTTGAGTTCGATGTCGAATTCCGAACGCCCATCGGCATGCTCGG
>JAIYDY010000044.1 GCA_027487245.1 Hyphomicrobiales bacterium | reverse complement strand
TGACGGGCGATCCGTCCTTCACCGCGCCGGTGCCGCCGCGCCGTGTCACCTTCTACGAAAGCATCGAATACTGGCTGGTGGGCTACACCTTCCCGACCTTCTGGCGGCCTGCCGATACCACGTTCCGCGTCGGTGACCGGGTCGAGAAGGGGCTGCACCTGGTCCAGCTCTGGAAGCTCGGCAAGGACAAGTCCTACGAGGTGCTGGTGGTCTATCCGCAGGACGGTTACTGGCGGGCCCGCCCGATGCCGCCGGCGCACCTGAGCTTCAATGCCTACGGCTCGTCGTTCCTGTTCGGCCCCGTGGAGCAGGAGGGCCGTCCGGTGGTGAACATCAAGGAGATCGAATTCGATCCCAAGACGCTCGAATTCAAGATGGCCTTCAAGGATGGCTCCAACGGTTCGCTGAAGCTTGAGAGTGTCGACGAGAACCGGATGATCCTCGACGCGGTGCTCGACAGGCCGGTTGGTGGCGGCAAGGCCTTTGCAGCGCTGCGCTCGATGTATGTCACCGACTTCAACAACGACGTGTCACGCATCGCCGTGCGTGAACCCGGCGCCAAGCGCTGGCGCGAGGAGCATATCCTCGATTTTCAGAAGGCACAGGGCACCGATGTCTGGATGGGCCGTCTGACCCATTCGCAGCACAACACGTCCTCGCCGGACCATGTCTTCAAGGGTTTCAGCAAGGACCCGAAGCGGCCCGAGCCGGCAGCGGCGCGCAAGCCCTGACGCACCGCGCCCGTACGGATCGATGCTCTTGCCCCGGTGATATCCAAGGCAGCTTGACGGAACCGATGTTCCGGCGAAGATGAGTTGCGCATGCCCTGTCTTCCCCACCCGCTGCTGGCTGCCGACATCGGCGGCACCCATTGCCGGATCGCCATTGTCGATGCGCCGGATGCCGCACCGCGCACGGTCATGCGCCTGTCGACGAGGGATGAGCCAAGCTGCGAAGCAGCGCTGGCGCGGGCCATCACGGGTGCCGGCACAATGCCGCGCTCGGCCATTCTGGCCGTGGCCGGACCGGTCATCGGGCTCGGCGCCGAACTGACCAATGCCGGCTGGGCGTTTGACGGACCATCGCTGATGGCGGCGCTGGGGCTGGAGCAGGGCTTGCTGCTCAACGACTTCGAAGCGCTGGCCTGCTGCCTGCCGGTGCTCGGCGCTGCGGACCTGACGGCCATCGGCGGTGGCGTTGCAGACCCGGCGGCTGATGGCGCGCGGCTCGTGCTCGGGCCCGGAACCGGCTTTGGCGCTGCCGCGCTGGTAGGCCGCGCCGGTCGCTACACCATCGTGCCGACCGAGGCTGGCCACATCGAGCTTGGCCCCGTCCTGCCGGACGAGATGGCACTGTGGCCGCTGCTGGAGCGCGTGCATGGGCGCATCACGGTGGAAAGCGTGCTCTCCGGGGCAGGTCTCGCCCGGCTCGATCTGGCGCTGCGGCATCTTGCCGGCGTGGACCTGACCCGGCGCGATGCGGCCGGGATCGCGGCGGCGGCCTTTGCCGGTGAGGCTCAGGCGCTGGCTGCGGTCAGGCTGTTCGGACGGCTGCTCGGGCGTGTCGCCGGCGATCTGGCATTGGCGCTGAAGGCAACGGGCGGGGTTTTCATTGCAGGCGGTATCACGCCGAAACTGCTGCCGCTGTTCGACCATGGCGAGGTGCGCGCCGCTTTTGCCACCAAACCACCGATGCAGGCGCTGATGGCCGATGCGCGGCTGAGCGTGGTGACCGGCCCTGACCCGGCCGAGCGGGGGCTGGCGCTGGTCGCACTCGATCCTTCGGCCTTCGGGCTGGAAGCCCGGCTCTGGGCCTGAGACAACAAGAGAAACAGGGGAGGATAGCATGCGTCTTGAAGGAAAGGTCGCGCTGGTCACCGGCGCAGGGCAGGGCTTCGGACAAGGCATCGCCGAGACCTTTGCCCGCGAAGGGGCGCGGGTGGCGGTGGTCGATCTCGACCTCGACAAGGCCCGCGCCGTGGCGAAGGGCATTGGCCGCCGCGCCTTCGCGATCAGGGCCGATGTCTCGAAGGCGCGGGATGTCACGCGGGCCGTGCAGGCGACGCTGAAGCGCTTCGGCGACCTTGAACTGATCGTCAACAATGCCGGCGTGACGCATCGCAACAAGCCGATGCTCGACGTCACCGAGGCCGAGTTCGACCGGGTCTTCGCGGTCAACGTTAAGTCGATCTTCCTGATGGCGCAGGCTGCGGTCCCGCATCTGCGCCAGCGCGGCGGGGGCGTGATCTGCAACATCGGCTCGACCGCCGGCATCCGGCCAAGGCCGGGCCTGACCTGGTACAATGCCAGCAAGGGCGCGGTGAACCTCGTCTCGAAATCCATGGCGGTGGAGTTGGCCCCGGACAGGATCAGGGTCGTGGCCATCGCCCCGGTGGCCGGCGAGACGCCGCTGCTGGCGACCTTCATGGGCGAGGACACTCCGGAAAAGCGTGCCGCTTTCCGGGCGAGCATCCCGATCGGACGGCTTTCGACGCCTCAGGACATTGCCAATGCCTGCCTGTTCGTCTGCTCCGACGAGGCGGGCATGGTCACCGGTGCCGTGCTGGAGGTTGATGGCGGGCGCTGCATCTGAGCGCTCCGCGTCAGGGCGGGGTCAGGACCAGCGTGTCGAGCAGGCCGATGCCGCCGGTGGGGCCGAGGCCGCGGCGCGCGATCGTGATCGGGGCGTCGCCTTCGGGGATGTCGATCAGATGCCAGCCCGCTGTCTCGCCATGGCCGCGCAGGCCCATCGAGCAGCTGGCCACGCCCACGACCGGCACGCGCGCCTGCGGGCCGGCAAGCCAGGCCAGCGAGGTGCGGTGGTTGTGGCCGTGGATCACGAGATCCGCTCCGGCGGCGGCCAGCATGGCCTCGAACTGCCGTGCATCCTTCAGTTCGCGCCCGCGCTTCGCGCCGCCGACATGGGGCGGATGGTGGATCAGCACGACGCGCTTCAGTCCGCGCTTGCCGGCGTAGTGCAGCAGCATCTCCGCCTTGTCGATCTGCTCTTGCCCGAGCCGGCCCCAGGCCATCAGCGGGCCTGTGGGCACAGCCGATGACAGGCCGATCAACGCCACGTGCCCGCGCACCTTGAGCCACGGAAAGCCCTCGGCGGCCTCATCGCTATGGCACCATGGCTCCATGGCCACGCCGAGGGCGGCGAGGCTGGATGGCACATAGGCATCGTGATTGCCGGGCACGAAGCTAACGTGGTCGTGGCTGCCGAGCTTTTCCATGAAGGCCACGGCGCGGGGAAACTCGGAGGGCAGGCCGATGTGGGCCAGATCGCCGGTGCAGGCCACATGGTCGGGCTTCTGTGCCGCGATGTCGGCCAGCAGGCGTTCGAGCAGCGCCATGTCGTGGACGTGGCGGCGCGACCGCAGCCAGTTGGCATAGCCGGTGGCACGTTTGCCCATCAGCTCGCGCAGCCGTGGCCGCGGCAGCGGATTGAGATGCGGATCAGACAGGTGGGCGAGCGCAAAACCCAAAACGGGACCCCGGCTGGACAAATGGCTGGGCAGCAATGAAAAAAGCCCCGGAACGATCCGGGGCTTGGCCTTTCAGGCGCGGCACGTCAAGGTGCGACGCGCGATGTGGTGCGTGTCAGCGAGCGCAGTCGGGCATCAGCTGGGACACGATCGTCGGATCGGTCATGGTCAGGGCCGGCTGCCAGACATAGGCCTTGGGAGCGGTGAACAGCGAAATGATCGAGGCGAGAAACATCGGGGGCGGTCCTTGTGATGAGCAGGAGACCCTTGCCGCCTGCTTCGACGTGGTGTCTATGCCACATTTGTGGTGCAATAATGGCATGCAAAATCCAGAAAAGGCATTTTACATGCGTTTTGCGCATGACGTATCCCGCACGCTCCGACATTTCGGAGGCGCCTGATGCAGCGTGGGCTGCAATGGCTGGCACATCGCTGGTTCCTGATGACACGGGCGGTGACCCTCGGCGTCCGCGCCGTGGTGCTGGATGGCGACGGGCAGGTGCTGCTGGTCAAGCATACCTATACGCCCGGCTGGCATCTGCCGGGAGGCGGTGTCGAGGTCGGCGAGACAGTGCATGTGGCGCTTGCCAAGGAATTGGCCGAGGAGGCGGGCGTGACGCTCCAGGGAACCCCGATCCTTCACGGCGTGTTCTTCAACGCGCGCATCAGCCGGCGCGACCATGTGGTGGTGTTCGTGGTGCGTGATTTTGACTGGTCCGGCCCACCCGAGCCAAACCGCGAGATCAGAGCCGCCGGGTTCTTCCCGCTCTCTGGCCTGCCTCAGGATACGACCGAGGCGACACGGCGCCGCCTCGCCGAAGTGCTGGACGATGCCCCCGCGAGCGCGACATGGTGATGTCACCGCACGGCATGGTGCCGATTCGGCCAGACCTGGTTGCGCTCCGTCATCCGGCCTGCTGTGGCGCGTCTGCAAGAAGCTTCCTGCCATGAGTTCCGTCGCCTTCACCCTTCGCCCCGAATCCGTGCTGGACGACGAGGCCATCGAGCGGTTGCACGAGCGCGCCTTCGGGCCGGGCCGCTATGCCCGCACGGCCTTTCGCCTGCGCGAAGGGCATGGGCCGGAGGCCGGCAGCCAGCCATCCCGCTTCAGTTTCTCGGCCCATGTCGGGACGTTCCTGGTGGGGTCGGTCCGGCTGTCACCGATCACTGCCGGTGCGGTGCCAGCACTGATGCTGGGTCCGCTCACGGTCGATCCGTCCTTCGAGGGCGTGGGCATTGGCGCTGCGCTGATGCGGCGGGCGCTCGGTGCCGCGCAGGAAGCCGGCGAGACGCTGGTTCTGCTGGTCGGTGACGAGCCATATTACCGGCGGTTCGGCTTTGCGGTGATTCCGGAAGGGCAACTCGTCCTGCCGGGCCCGGTCAATCCGAAGCGCTTCCTCGGCGTGGAACTGGCCGACGGAGCACTGGCGCGCGCGCGCGGACCGGTGCGGGCGCGGCAGGACCATCAGCCCTGATCAGGCTTGAGCCTTGCGCCGCCAGCCGCGCGTGCCGCCTTCCCCGAGCCATCCTGCGATCAGCGCGCCCAGGATCAACGCCAGCCCGCCCAGCCCTAGGAACAGCGGTGAGAGCGACACACCGCGGATGATGCCGGAATCGGTGATCCTCAGGCCGATCCAGTCACCGCCAGCCAGGCGCGTGCCGGAGCGCACCGGCACGATGCGGGGCAGATCGACATCCGATCCTGCCTCGCGGCCGATGCGGCGCGACGAGCCGCTGACGCTTTCTGCCACGGAGCGAAGGCGTGCCGGGTCGCTGAGCACTTCGGTGAACTCGCGCGGGTTGTCGCTGCCGACGCTGACGAAGGCGACGAGTTGGTCCGATTGCAGCCGGTGCAGCCCCAGTTCCGTGGCCTGAAGACGGGCGCTGAACAGGCCCGGCCTGTCGAGGGCCAGCGGCAGGGAGCGGGCTGCGCCCGACGGGCTGGTGATGGTGACCGCGCCTGGATTGTCGCCAAGGGTCTGGCGCTCGATCTCGACCGTGCGACCGCGTGTTGCGGCGCGCAGGGCTTCTTCTTCAAGGCTCGGCTCCTTCATCAGCCAATGGCTGAGACGGCGCAGCAGGTCGATGTGCGGGCCGCCTTCGCGGAAGCCACGCGCCCAGAGCCAGGCATGGTCGGACAGGAACAGGCCGACACGTCCCTTGCCCTCGCGCGAGGTGATCAGCAGCGGCCGGTCGCCGGGGCCGGACATCACCACGTCGCCTTCGCTGGCGCGGGCCGAGATCAGGCGCAACCATTCGCCCCAACGCGGCGGCTCGACCTCCGAACCGGCGAGGTCGCGGGTCACCGGGTGGCGCTTGCCGCGATCGGTGATGCGGGCCTTGTAGGCTTCCTCGATGGTGCGGCCATCGGGTTGCGCCGGCAGTACCGCGGCCAGCGGGGTGCGCGAGAGCGTGGTGCCGATTCCGGAGAATTCGGGGCCGGCCGCCACCATCAGCGCACCGCCCTCGCGGACATAGCGCACGATGTTCTCGAAGTAGACCATCGGCAGGATCGTCGTGTTGGCATAACGATCGAAAATGATCAGATCGAATTCCTTGATCTTGGTCTGGAACAGGTCACGCACCGGGAAGGCGATCAGCGATAATTCGTTGATCGGGGTGCCATCCTGCTTCTCCGGCGGGCGCAGGATGGTGAAGTGCACCAGATCGATGTTCGCGTCGGATTTCAGCAGGTTGCGCCATGTGCGTTCGCCGGCATGGGGCTCGCCCGAGACCAGCAGCACGCGCAGCTTGTCACGCACACCCTCGATGGTGACCACGGCGCGGTTGTTGGCGGTGGTCAACTCGTTGGGCAGGGCGTCCGCCTCGATCTCGATCAGGTTCGGGCCGCCACGATCGACGCGCACCGACAGCTCCAGCGGCTCGCCCGTGCGGATGGCACGCTCGATCAGCACCTCGCCGTCGCGGCGCACGGTGAGCCGGCCGGTGCCCGTGCCGTTCTTCTCGTCGACCTTGAGGCGGATGTTGACCGTCTTGCCGACGATGCCGAAGCGGGGCGTGTCGATCAGCGTGACGCGGCGGTCGATCTCGGCGTCGCGCCCGGTCACGAGCGCATGCAGCGGCGCCTTCAGGCCCAGCGCCTGCGCGGCTGCCGGCATGTCATGGACGATGCCATCGGTGATGAACAGGGCTCCGGCCACGCGCTCGGCAGGGACATCGGCCAGGGTTGCATTGAGCGCCTCGAACAGGCGCGTGCCATCGTTGGCGCCATCGCCATCACCGACCTCGACGAAGCGGGGCTCGACCTGGGGAATGCTGGCCAGTTGCCGCTCCAGTGCGGCGCGCGCTCGCGCCGTCTGCTCGGTGCGGTCCGACAGCCGGTTGGAGCCGGACCGGTCGATGACCACGGCCACCACGTCCTTCACCGGCTCGCGCTCCTCGCGCACCAATGAGGGATCGCCAAGCGCGAACAGCAGAGCCAGCAGCGCGAAGGCACGCAGCACGCCGCGTCCACGCTGGAGGGCGAGCGCTGCACCGGCGGCGACCAGCACCAGCAGCGCGAGGCCAGCCAGCAGCCAGACGGGTACGAGAGGGGCGAAGCTGAGCGAATACATCGGCTATTGCCCCAATCGTTCGAGCAGGGCTGGCACATGCACCTGATCGGCCTTGTAGTTGCCAGTCAGGGCATACATCACGAGGTTGATGCCGCCGCGCAGGGACATCTCGCGCTGGCGCGGGCTCGATCCCTGCAGCGGGAACAGCGGTCCACCCCGCCGATCCGTGGCCCAGGCCGCGGCGAGGTCGTTCGAGGTGATCACGATCGGCGAGACACCGTCGGCAGCGCGCGCCGGGCCACGACCATCAGGCCCCGGCGGCGGCAACACCTCGACCCAGGTCTGGCCCCGGTCATAGCGACCGGGAAAACCGTCGATCAGGTAGAAGGTCTTGGTCAGCACGTGGTCGCGGGGCACCGGCTCAAGCTCCGGCACGTCGACAATCGAGAGCATCTGCTTGAGGTGGTCGCCCTCGGGCGTGGCGCGCCCGCTGCGCTGGGCATCGGCATCGCGCGTGTCGAAGATCACGAAGCCGCCGCCTTTCATGAAGGCGTCGAGCCTGCGCATGGTTTCAGCGCCGGGCTGCGGCCTGCCAGCCACGATGGGCCAGTAGAGGATCGGGAACAGGCCAAGCTCGTCGCGTGAGGGATCGACACCCACCGGCTCGCCCGGTTCAAGCGCCGTGCGGGTGGAGAGCGCCAGTGTCAGGCCTTCGAGCCCGGCCTTGCTGGTGTCGTCGACGCGGCGGTCGCCCGTCAGCACGAAGGCGAGGCGGGTCGTTGCCGCCGCCGCCACCTGCTCGCGCGGGACCGGCACGGTGGTGCCTTGAGTTGCTGCGGGCGGTGCTACCTGAGCCGGGGCCTGGGTCGGGGTCTGGGCCTTGGCCGGGCCGGCGTGAAGGCCGGCAGCCCCTGATGCCAGCACCGCCAGCAGCAGCGAGGCTGCCACGGCACGGGCACGTGTCATGGCTTTCAGGCGGCCGCCGAGCCACAGGGTTGCCAGTGTGTCGGCGGCCAGCAGCAGCAGGGCGAGCACCAAAAGCGGCGGCCTGAGGTCTCGTGCCTGCGGGGCTTCGATGGCACGGGTGGTTAAGCCGCTGGCGGCGAAATCGATCGCGGCGGGGCGATCCCCGGTCTTCAGGGTGTTGATGGCCAGCGTCGCGTTGCGTGGGCCATAGAAGCCGGGCGGATGGGCATGCACGGCGCGGTCGGCATAGGTGCGCGGGACGGGGCGGGCGGTGGCCGGCGGGCTCCTGAAGGCACCCTGTCCATCCAGCACCGTCACCGGCGAGACCGTCTCGACGCGGGCTTCGCCGGTCTGCCCGATATCGGCGGCGGCTGCGCCGGCCAGCGCGACGATGCGCTTGAGCATGTCGACAAACAGGCCCGAAAGCGGGAGGCTCGACCACGTGGTGTCGGCGGTGACATGGAACAGCACGACGAGGCCTGCCCCGCGCCGCTCGGCGGTGACGATGGGGGTGCCGTCCACCAGCGAAGCCCAGACCTTGCGGGAGAGTTCTCCGTCGGGCTCGGCGAGGATCTGGCGGGTCACGGTCACCTCCTCGCGGGTGCTGAGTTCGGCGAACGGCCCCTCGCGGTTGAATGGTGCCAGTGTCTTGGGTGCATCCCATGACAGCGCGCCGCCAAGGCTCCTGCCGCCGCGGCGCAGGCGCACTGGGGTGAGATCATCGCTGGCGGCTGCGAGGCGGGGGCCGGCGAAGCGCACCAGCACGCCGCCGCGCTCCATGAAGGCGGTAATCCGCGCCGTGGTATCCTTGTCGATGCCGCCGACATCGGCCAGCATCAGCACGGACAGGTTCTGGTCCAGCAATTGTCCGATCGGGTCGGAAATGCCGGGCCGGGGTTCGCGGATGTCCGCAAAGGGCCCCAGTGCGCGGGAGAGATAGTAGGTTGGCGACAGCAGCGGCTGGGCCACGTCTGCGGTGACGCCCGTGACCAGCCCGACGCGGCGGCGTTTGGCGCTGTCATCGACCAGCAGCACCGCGCCAGCCGAGCGCTCGCCGACGATCTCGATGCGGGTGACCGCGTTGCGGACCTCGATTGGAAGCGCGAACGAGGCCGTGGTCTCTGTGGCTGAGGCTGGCAGCAGCGTGGTGGTTTCGCCCAGAACGATGCCGCGCTGGTCGCTGGCGCGCAGGTTCACGGTCGAGGGCGCACCCGGCTGGGCTCGGACGACGCGCACGTTGAGACTGCTGGCCAGGTTCTCGACATCGGTGAGGAACAGCATGGTCGGCGCGCTGGCGGCGTGGACGGTGACCCGGCCGTTGCGGGCCAGTTCGGTGAGACGGCGGGAAAAGGCGTCATCGGCCTCGAGGCGCACGCCATCGCTGATCCAGGCCACATCGGAGCCGGGTGCCACGGCCAGCAGCGATTGCAGGTCGGCCAGATGGGCGGAGCGGTCCGGCATGTGCGGGCGCAGGGCCAGGGCGCGCAGGCGGTCCTCGGCTTCTGCCGGCGTGCCGAGCGCCAAACTTGCGGCTGGTTCAGCCAAACCGGCAAGGGCGACGGCGCGGCCATCGCGGCCTGCGCCGGCGATCAGGCTTTCGGCCAACTGGACGCGGCCCGCCCAGTCGCGCGCAGAGGCGGCGCCGTTGTCGACCAGCAGCACCAGCGGCTCGCGGCTTGCACTCTCCTGGCCGCCTTGCGGATTGAACACGGGGCCAGCCACGGCGAGGATCACCAAAGCCGCGATCAGCATGCGCAGCGCCAGCAGCCACCACGGGGTCCGGGCAGGCGTTTCACGCTTCGGCAGGAGGTCGGCCATCAGCTTCAGCGGCGGGAAGGCGATGCGCTGGGGCCTCGGCGGCGTGACGCGTAGCAGCCACCACAGGGCCGGCAGGGCCACGAGCCCGGCGAGCACGATCGGGGCCATGAAGGAGAGTGGCAGGCCGAGCATCAGCGCATCTCCCTCAAGCCGCCCGCATGTCGCGGGATGAACTGATCAGCCCGGCAAGCCTGAGCGCCGCCTCGCTGGCATTGCGGTCGGTATGGTGCAGCGTGAAGGTCCAGCCCAGCTTGCGGCAGGCGGCGGCAATGGCATCGCGATGGGCTGCGATGCGCACGCGGTAGTCCTTGCCCCAGGCATTGGCATCGCCAACATCGAGCCTGAGGTCGCTTTCGAGATCGAGCAACTCGGCCTGCCCTGCGAAGGGGAAGCTTTCCTCGACCGGGTCGATGATCATCACGAGATGCCCGCGCCCGCCCTGCACGCCGATGCTGCCCAGCGCCGCCAGAACCTTGTCGAGAGGCGTGAGCCAGTCGCTGATCAGCACGGCTTCATCAAGACGGCCGATGGCACGGGCTGGCGGCAGGTCGGCATCCATGCCGGCCACATCGCCGGCGATGTGCTCCACCAGACGCTCGATGATGCGGCGGGAGGCCAGTGGACGGGTGAGACCCAGCAGGCCGACCCGCTCGCCGCCGTCGACGAGCGCATCGGCCAATGCAAGGGCCAGCACCAGCGCGCGGTCGACCTTGGGAGCCTGCGCCAGCGACGAGGCAAAGCCCATCGAGGCCGAGCGGTCCGCCCACATCCAGATGGTGTGCGAGGCTTCCCACTCGCGCTCGCGCACATAGAGCTTGCTGTCGCGGGCCGAGCGCCGCCAGTCGATGCCGGAGCTGGCCTCGCCCGGTGTCAGCATGCGGTATTGCCAGAAGGTCTCGCCCGGCCCCGCCTTGCGCCGCCCGTGAACGCCGTTGACGAAGGCCGAGACGCGCCGCGCCTCCAGCGCCAGCCGCGGCAGGCGATGCGACAGGGCAATACCCTGCTCGCTGTCGCGGGCTCCTGGCGAGCGCTGGCTTGGGGTGAGGACGGTGGTCTTGACCATGCGTGCGTGCCGTCAGCCGAGCCGGCCGATCAGGCGCGCAATCACGGCATCGACCGTCTCGCCATCGGCGCGCGCCCCGAAGGTCAGCGCGATGCGGTGCTTGAGGATGGGCGCTGCCAGCGCGGCGACATCGTCGACCGACGGCGCGAGGCGGCCCTGCAGCAGGGCCCGCGCCCTGACGGCCAGCGCCAGCGACTGGCTGGCACGGGGGCCTGCGCCCCAAGCGAGCTTGGCGTTCATTTCCTTGTCGTCCGAGTCCGGACGGGCCGCGCGCACCAGATCGAGGATGGCCTCGACCACGCTGTCGCCGACGGGCAGGCGGCGCACGAGGCGCTGGGCCGCCATCAACTGCTCGCCAGTCATGGCGGCGGCGGGCTTTGCGGTTTCTGTGCCGGTGGTCTCGATCAGCACGCGGCGCTCGGCTTCCCGGTCCGGATAGCCGACGTCGATCTGCATCAGGAAGCGGTCAAGCTGGGCTTCGGGCAGCGGATAGGTGCCCTCCTGCTCGATCGGGTTCTGGGTGGCGAGAACGTGGAAGGGGCGCGGCAGGTCGTGGCGCTCGCCGGCCACCGTGACGTGATTTTCCTGCATGGCCTGAAGCAGCGCCGACTGGGTGCGCGGGCTGGCGCGGTTGATCTCGTCGGCCATCAGCAACTGGGTGAAGATCGGGCCCTTGACGAAACGGAAATGGCGGCGGCCCTCCGGCGTCTCGTCCAGCACCTCGGTGCCGAGAATGTCGGACGGCATCAGATCGGGCGTGAACTGCACCCGCCTTGCCGTGATGCCGAGGACCGTGCCCATCGTCTCGACCAGCCGTGTCTTGGCAAGGCCCGGCAGGCCGACCAGGAGGCCATGGCCACCGGACAGAAGCGTGATCAGCGCCAGGTCGACCACATCGCCTTGGCCGAAGATCGCCTTGCCGATCTCGGTCCTGGCCTTGCTGATCGAATCGAGCGCAGCACCTGCGGCATCGGCCACGGCCTTGTCGAAATCGACGGCGTCGGTTGCAGGGGTCATGGCTTGGCTCCTCGTGCGTACAGGTCTCGGGTGGTCACTTTGCCTGCCATCTGGCCTGCCATCCGGCCCGCAAGACAGCCTGACGGCCGCTTCGCGACGGGCTTGCAGTCCAGATGCGAGCGGCGGACAGGTCGATCTGCCGTTCGGTGCAACCTGCTCATGACGCGAGACGACAGTGCAGGCCGGTTGCGGCAGATTGGGGGCAAATCGCCGACCCCACAAGCAGGCGTCATGGCCAGTCCCCAGACAACATGTCGCTGTGGTGACGGAGCGCGAAGCTGGAACGACTGCCAATCCCTTGTCATTGCGTGTAAGTAGACGGGCATTGGTGCGCGGCTTCAAGCCGAGAGCCGTGATCCGGGATCACAATGACGAGAGAGCAGGCCCCCCTGAACGGACTGCAGTACATCGCAACGGCCAAGGTCGGCACGCCGCAGGGCGCCAGCGGCCTTGAGGGGCTGCTGCGCTCGCTTGAGCAGGGTCCGGGTGCTTCGCCACGGCGCGCGCTGCCGCCAGTCGAGCGCTGGAACCCGCCCTTCTGCGGCGAGATCGACATGCGCATCGCCGCTGACGGGCAATGGTTCTACATGGGCACGCCAATCGGACGGCCCAAGCTGGTCAGGTTGTTTGCGTCCGTGCTGGTGCTGGAAGGCGATGCCTACAGGCTGGTCACGCCGGTCGAGAAAGTCGGAATCCGCGTCGATGATGCCCCGTTTCAGGCCGTCGAGATGGCGGCGGACGGGGAAGGGCCGACACTGGCCCTGTCGTTCCGCACCAATGTCGACGATGTGGTGAGTATCGGCCCTGATCATGGCCTCAGGTTCGAGCGCGATGCGCGCGGCGGGCTTCGCCCCTACGTCCATGTCAGGCGCAACCTCTGGGCCCGCGTCACCCGCGCGCTGACTTATGACCTGCTGGCTTTGGGTGGCGTGGAGCAGCATGGCGGGCAGGAGATGTTCGGCGTCCGTGCCGGCGGGGTTTTCTGGCCTGCGGTGGCCGCCTCCGAGGTCGAGGATCTCGCGTGAACGCCTTCGACTTTGCCCGCTTCCGCCAGTTGGCCGGCCAGCATCTGCGCCGGGAGGAGCCGCAACCCGGCGACCTGATCGCGCGGCCGCGATCCGATTTCGATCTCGATCAGCCCCTTCCAGCAGGCATGGGCCTGCAGTTGCCTGACGAGGTGTCGCTCAAGCCGGCGGCCGTGCTGGTGCCGGTCATCAACCGGCCCGGCGGCGCCACTGTCCTGCTGACGATGCGGGCGGCGGCGCTGCGCGACCATTCGGCGCAGATCGCCTTTCCGGGCGGCAAGATCGACGCGGGCGATGCCTCGCCGGTGGAAACCGCGTTGCGCGAGGCAGAGGAGGAAATCGGCCTGTCACGCGCTCATGTCACGCCGCTTGGCTTCCTCGATGCCTACCTGACCGGTACCGGCTACCGGATCGTGCCGGTGGTGGCGGCGGTGGAGCCTGCTTTCGAACTGAGCATCAACCGGGGCGAGGTCGATGAGGCCTTCGAAACCCCGCTCGGTTTTTTGATGAACCCGGCCAATCACGAACGACATGGCCGCATCTGGAAAGGAAGCTATCGCAGTTACTATGCTATGGCCTATGCCGACCGCTACATTTGGGGTGCCACGGCGGGCATCTTGCGCAACCTGCATGACAGGCTGCTCGGTGCATCCCAAACGCCTTGAAGGGCCGCCTTGATGTTCCGGATGATCCTCGACGATATCTTGCTGTTCTTCGTGCCCTTCATGCTGTTCGCCGGCTGGCTGGTGCTGACCAAGCGCAACCCGTTCGACATCGCCCACTGGAGCGGCTGGAAGTTCGGCCTTGCCGTGGCGGGCATCCTGCTGGCGATCGGCTCGATCCTGCTGGCAGGCCTGTCGTCCACCACCCATACGGGGGCCTATGTGCCGCCCTATGTCGAAAACGGCCGGCTGGTGCCGGGCCGTTTCATCGACAATCCCTGACAGCCGGAAGCACGCCATGGCAGCCGAGGCGATGACCAGCTTGTCAATGCAGGAGCGTTTCTCGGCTTTGCTTGGCCGGCCTGCCGTGGCCGACCTGATGGCGCTGATGAACGGTGAGGGTGCCGAGACCCGCATCATCGGCGGGGCGGTGCGCAACACGCTGCTCAACCTGCCGACGACCGACATCGACCTTGCCACCACGCTGCGTCCGGACCAGGTCATGGCGCGTGCCGGCAAGGCCGGTCACAAGGTCGTGCCGACCGGGATCGCCCACGGCACGATCACGGTGGTGATCGGCAAGGTGCCGTTCGAGATCACCACGCTCCGGCGCGACGTGGCCACCGACGGGCGTCATGCCACGATCGCCTTTGCCGACAGTTTCGAGGAGGACGCGCTGCGGCGCGACTTCACCATCAACCAGTTCTCGCTGTCCGCCGAGGGCGTCGTGCATGACTATGCCGGCGGGTTGGCAGACCTTCAGGCGCGCCGGGTCCGCTTCATCGGTGACCCCGATACACGCATCGTGGAGGACTATCTCCGGATCATGCGCTTCTTCCGCTTCCATGCCGCCTATGGCGAGGGACCGCTCGACGCGCCGGGGCTGGCCGCGTGCGTCCGGCTCCGGGCGGGCATGGCCAGGCTCTCGGCCGAGCGAATCCGGGCCGAACTGATGAAACTGCTGGCGGCGCGCGGCGCGGGTGAGGTGGTGCCGGACATGGTCGGCGCCGGCATCTGGTCCGGCATCACGGGGGGGCTTGCCGCGGACGTGCCGGCCTTTGATGCCTGTATCGCAATCTTTCCTGGCTCCGATGCCGTGACGCGCCTGGCCTCGCTTGGTGTGCGCAGCAGCGGCGATGCGGCGCAGCTGGACGAGCGGCTGCGGCTGAGCGCAGATGAACGCAAACGCTGCGAGGCTGTGGCGACGCTGCTGGCCGAATGGAGCGATCCGGCAGCGCTGACCGACAAGGCGGTGCGCCTGTCGGGCCTGAGGCAGGGCGCGACAGCCGTGCTCGACGTCATCGGTGTGCTCGCACTGCATCTCGGCCCTGCCAGAGCACAGGCGCTTGCTGCCTTGCCGATCCCGTCTTCGCCGTTTCGCGGTGCCGACCTTCTGGCGCTCGGCGTGCCGGCCGGCCCTGAGGTCGGCGCGGCTCTTTCCGAAGCGATCCGGCGCTGGTCCGATCTTGGCTTTCCCGATGATGCGGCCACGCAAGCCGCCATCCTGCGTGATGTGATCGGACCCTGAACGGGCGACGCGGCAGATTTCGATTATGCCGCCTTGTCGTCCTCGTCTTCGTCCTCATCTTCGTCATCGTCCGACGAGGTGTGATCGTCGTCCTCGTCGCCGGCTTCATCGTCATAAGCCTCAAGCGCAAAGGACGGGATCACGGCTTGTTTGAACTCGCCGAGTTCCTCGGAATAGAACAGGCAGGTCACCTGTTCGTTGGCCACGGACAGGACGGTCAGGGCCGGGCCGCCGGATTTCACATTGACGATATCGCCTTGGGAAAAGGTCATGGTGCAGGCTCCTGTTGTGAGGGACAACGGGAGCATGCCGCCTGATCGTGTCGGCCTGATGTCGGGCTTGCGACAGTTAAGGCGCTGCGTCGGTTTCCGGATGGCCCTGCCATCCGGCTGGCGCTGACTCGTTCCTCTCCGATGGCAACAGGGGCCCGGGAGATCGATGTGGCTTTGCCCTTGCTGGCCGCCTCAGGGCCAGCGCACTGTGGGCGGCATCGATGACAGGATCGCATCGACATTGCCGCCCGTTTTCAGGCCGAAGATCGTGCCGCGGTCATACAGCAGGTTGTACTCGACATAGCGTCCGCGCCTGACCTGCTGCTCGTGCCTGTCAGCGTCAGTCCATGGCGTGCCGATGTTGCGGCGGAGGACGGGCAGATAGGCATCGAGGAAGGCGAGTCCGACATCGCGGGTGAAGGCGAGGTCGGCCTCCGGATCGCCGGTCCAGCGATAGTCGTAGAAGATGCCGCCAATGCCGCGCGGCTCGTTCCGGTGCTTGAGGAAGAAGTATTCGTCGCACCAGGCCTTGTAGGCGGCATAGTCCACAGCGTTGGCCTCGCAGGGGGCGCGCATGGCGCCGTGGAAATGCACCGTATCCGGATCATCCTGGGTGCGGCGGCGCATCAGCACCGGCGTCAGGTCCGCTCCGCCGCCGAACCAGGGCTTGGTGGTGACCACGAACCGGGTGTTCATGTGCACGGTGGGCGCATGCGGGTTCCACGGATGGGCGATCAGCGAAATTCCGGTGGCATGAAAGCGCGGATCCTCGGCAGCGCCGGGGATCTGGCCGGCGAACTCGGGCTGGAAGGTGCCGAACACGGTCGAGACGTGAACGCCGACCTTTTCGAACACGCGCCCCGCCATCATCGACATGACGCCCCCGCCGCCGGGCGATCCGTCATGGTTGGTGCGCTGGTGGGGCGTGCGCACGAAACGGCCCGCAGCGGCAGGGGCGTCGGTGTGGAACGGGCCGGTGCACTCATCCTCGATCTTCTCGAAGGCGGCGCAGATCCGGTCACGCAGGGCTTCGAAGGTGGCCCGCGCACGCGGCTTCATCGCTTCGGCGAGCGCCATCTGTGCGGCCTTGCCGGCAGCCCCGGGGTCGATCATGGCAGCGTCACTCATCCGATGTTCCTATCCTGTGTGGCGGCGAAGCTGCCCGTCTGCCGCATGGCTTCCCCAAGAACCATGGCCGCTGCCGCCGCGACATTGATCGAACGCAAGCCGGGCACCTGAGGGATGAACACGCTCGCATCTGCCATGGCCACGACCTCCCCGGTCACCCCCGCCGACTCCCGGCCGACCAGAAGGATGTCCGAGGGCTCGAAGGCGAAATCCGTGTAGGGGCATGCGCCGTCGGTTTCAACCAGCACCAGCCTGTGGCCGGCCTGTCGCCGCCAGCTGTCGAAGGTTGCGAGGCTGTCATGCCGCATGATGGCGGCGCGTTCGATATAGTCCATGCCTGCGCGGCGGAAGTTGCGGTCCGAGACATCGAAGCCCGCCGGCTCGATGATATCGATGGCCACGCCGAGGCAGGCGCACAGGCGCACCAGTGTGCCCGTATTCTGCGGGATGTCGGGCTGGAACAGGGCAAGGCGGGGCATGGGCCGACACTGTCATTGCTGCCCGAATGGCGCAACCGGTGCCCTTGCGGGGCGGGCCGCAGCCCTGCTCAGAAGCGCGGTGGCCAGGGGCGCTGCGGGGGAGGCTCGGGTGCGATGGCACCTGGAGGAAGCCGTTCTGCGGATGACAAGGCGGCGGAGGCGGGTGGCCGATAGCTCTGCCGGCCGGGCGCGACGGGAAGCGTGCGCACCGGTGCCGCGCCGGTTTGCGGCTTGCGCGGATCTTCCAGCGCGAACGGATCATTGTCCGGATCGATGCCCTCGCCATCCGGATCGCCGAGCACCAGTTCCTCCGTGAAGTGGCCGGAGCCCGGCAGGCGGATCGGGCCGCCAGCCGCACCAGCGCCCGAGCCCGCATCGGCCCGCGCCCAGGCGGTGGCCGAGGGCGGGATCGCCTGAGGCTGGCTGCGGGCGATGCTGCTGCGGGGCTCGTCTGCGGGCGCTTCCTGCCGCGCATTCCAGTTGCGCGCCGGATCATACGGGATCTGGTCGCGGCGCGGGGTGAACTTGATCACCGGGCGGCAGATCGAGCGCCCGCCGGCATGGCGCGCCAGATCGACATGGAAATGGTCGTAATGGAACATATCGGCGCCGGGGCCGAGCACGGTCTTGTAGTGGGAGCAGGCGCCGACGAAGACCTCACGCAGGAAGTCCTGTTCCTGCGGCGATCCGCGCCAGCCGTTCTTGACGGTGATTTCGCGGCCATCGGCGGTGCGGAAGGAGAAGATGTCGAGCGCGTTGCCGAAGGAATGTTCCGAGCGGCGGGCTGTGCCGGTGCCGTTGTTCATGGCGCGGCAGGAATACGAACCGGCCTTCATCTCGATGATCGGGCTGCCGAGCACACCCATGGCGGCAGGCTGCACGACCTTTTCGAGGAAGCGGTCGGTGGTGGAGACAATCGGGCAGGCGAGGGTCTGGGTCGCCGTCACGCCGATCTGGCCGGCGGCGAAGGCATTGACCCGCAAGGGCTGCTCCATGCCGCAGGAGCCGGCGCCCTGGATCGGCGAGCCCCTGAGCGAGACATAGGCCGACGTTCGCACCTCGCCCCTGGCAAGACACGCAGCTTCTGCCTCATCACGCCATGCCGCGCGCTGCTCGCGGAAGCCGCGGCCACAACTCGCCAGAAGAACGCCGATGAGCGCAAGGCCAAGGAACGCAACGCAACCTTTACGCATGACCGCAAAATGCGCGACAAGTTTTAATGTCTCGCTAACGAATTGTGGCGGCGGGAAGGCATCTTTGCCGGATCAGGAGCAAGACCGATGGAGGGCAAGGCCCGGTTCATTTTTCCCGTGCTGATGGCCGGGATCATGGCTTTCCTGATGACGGGGTTGATCACCTGGCTCAACCTGGGCTTTCCGCCCGGCTTCGGCTGGCTGTGGGCAAGAGCCTTCCTGATTGCCTGGCCAGCGGCAACTGTTGCAGCTTTTATTGCCATTCCAGTGGCGCGAAAGGCAACGATTCGTCTTGTCAGAATAATTGATCGTTCTTGATAATATAGAATATTGTTTTCTTCTTTTGTCTTATCAGTCCGCCATAATTGTGGTTAAAATGTTAACGATCTGTTGACCAGTCTGTTCACGCGCGGTGATGCGGCGCACAATCCTGTGCATGAAGAATCCTGTTGCGGGTTGATGGCGTTTTGGTAGTCTCAAGGCTGTTATCCAACGGAGGTGACAATGGCTTGGACATCCACAATCGATCGATTGGCCATGGCTGCCGCTTTTGCGCTGGTGGTTGCGGTGGTGTTCGGCGCGCTGTGAGCCGCGCTTGGATTGGCTGATCAGTGATTGGCAGCCAATGACAGAGAAAAAGCCGCAGCATCCGTGCTGCGGCTTTCCTGTTTCAGGCGCAGCACCGGCCGGCAGCTTGTCCGGCTCCGCGCGCCAGATGGGCCAGATGTCCCGGCAATACACGAGCGCATGCTCGCGTTCACGGTCAAACGATCATCAACGGTAGACGCGCTTTGGCACAAGTCAGAAGTTTGCGCCGAGCCTTGGTTATGATCTTATGATGATCACGACTTGGAGATTTCCCAATGGCCAAAGCTGCAAAGGCAAAACCTACAAAAGCCAAAACTTTCGAGGAAATCTCCGTTCCGAAGAAAGAGTTGCACCTGGCAGAAGCGCGTTTGTGGACAGATCGCAATCGAATCGAGGGGTCTTTCCCGCTTTTCGCCCGTGCTGCGCTGGATAAAATCTATATTGACGGGAAAGATCGAAGCTACGTTGCCCATATCCGTTCAGCGACATTCGCGCTCAACCTGAAAAACATAGAGGATGATCCTTCCAAGGGCACGTATTCGAGAGCATCCGCAAAGGGCGTGAAAACCCACGCCATAACCGAGACGAAGACGAAGGGCGCATCTGTTCGTGCGAAAATGACTGCGCGCCTCACTGGCGCTTCAGCGGAAGCAGGTGGAAGCATCGACAATAAAACAAAGGACAAAACGACAGTCAAAACAGAAACGAAAATTCCGGTCGTAGCCTACACTTCCAATTGTAAATGGAGCTTGGGCCATGCCGAGCATGGTGATCCTGACCAGGATGGATTTTTGAAAGGCGACTATTTCAGCGCAAGTGAACCTATTTGCCATGTGCGCATGCTTGCGGGCAAAAAAACTGCGCAAATCGATGCTGTGATTTCTGTCCGCCGGAGCGAGATTCTTATAGTCCGGGAAGAGCAATACAGGGATGAGAAAGAAATCAGTCAGGGCGAAGAACCGGATGCCGTTGGGGCATTGATGCTGAAACTGACGGAGTTGCGCCTGATGAAGGACGTCGTACCGACAGGCACATTTGTCATTGCAAAGGACTGTTTGCTGCTTGAACCCGCAAAGGACGATTGATGAGCCGGATTGTCAGGGAAGAAAGTGGCCGGTTTGTCATTCGTCTCGACAAGGAAACCGAAGCCGATATCGCTCGTCTTGAGGCTGAACCGACGCACCAGTTTGTTGCGATGGTGAAGGCTGCCCGGCTTGATCCTGCAAAGGATTTCATAAGCTCGAACTTTGCCGGCATCCCGCTCGCGCATGCTGATTTGAGAGGCTTCGACTTCTCGAACGCCAATCTTGTCGGCTGCCGTCTGAGGACTGCAATCATCGATCATACAACAATTGTGCGCGGTGCAAACATTGATGTGAAAGATCGCAAGGCACTTGCACGCAAGGGGGTTTTTGTCACCAAACCCAATACGCCGATCATCCCCGAAGATGTCGAAGAACAGGCCAAAGCCATGATTTTGCGTGGCGAAGTGCCACCTGCAGAATGGATACCCTCAATCCGTCATCTCAGTTTTTTTGGTGAACAAACGTTAACCAATGTCGAGCCGCTGCGCGGCCTCGTCAACCTCACAACGCTCCTGCTCGACTATACCCCGATCAGCAGCGCCGAGCCCCTCAAGGGCCTCGTCAACCTCACAACGCTCCGGCTCGACTATACCCAGATCAGCAGCGCCGAGCCCCTCAAGGGCCTCGTCAACCTCAGAACGCTCGGGCTCGGCAATACCCAGATCAGCAGTGCCGAGCCCCTTGAGGGCCTCGTCAACCTCACAACGCTCTGGCTCCACTATACCCAGATCAGCAGCGCCGCGCCCCTCAAGGGCCTCGTCAAGCTCACAGTGGTATCGCTCGAAAATACATATGTTTCTGAATTCAGTCCGCTGCGTGACCTGCCACGCCTTGCCCGCGTCGATGTCGAAAGTCGCAAGCGGGCAAAGGCGTTGCTGCCACAGCTTGGTGTGGGCTGGAAGATCAAGCGCAAGGATCGAGAAGAAGAGTGGTATGAATTGCGCCGCGTTGTGCCGGGTGTCGTGGTTTAGAACAGCGCGTAGAATTGCCACTGCCTGCCCCCTCCTCCATGGCAATTCAATTCAGTGTCATCACCGGCCTTGTGCCGGTGATCTCCGCTCGAAAGGCATTGCGTTTTTCGGATCGAGATGGCCGCCACAAGGGCGGCCATGACACTTGGGTTGCTTTGAACTGCTCCCCACCCCCTCACGCCGCCTTCTGGTAATCCTTGATGTCGCTAAACACCAGGCCGGGCGCGCGCTCGGCTTCATAGCGCAGGGAGAACGGGCTTGAGGCCATGAAGACGGGGTCGCCGTCGAGATCGTTGGCCATGGACGAGCCGTGGCTTTCGATGAACTTGTCGAGCGCCAGCTTGTCGTCGGCGGTCAGCCAGCGGCAGATGGTGAACTGGCAGGTCTCGAACTCGACGGGGATGGTGTATTCCGCGTCGAGCCGCTCCTTGAGCACATCGAGCTGGAGGGCGCCGACGACGCCGACGATGGCCGGTGCGCCATCATGCGGCACGAACAGCTGCACCACGCCTTCCTCGGCCATCTGCTGGAGCGCCTCGCGCAGCTTCTTGGACTTCATCGCGTCCTTGAGCTTGACCCGGCGCAGGATTTCCGGCGCGAAGCTGGGCACGCCGCGAAAGACGATGTCCTCGCCGTCAGTGAGCGTGTCGCCGATGCGCAGGGAGCCGTGGTTGGGAATTCCGACGATGTCGCCGGCATAGGCCTCGTCGGCGATCTGGCGATCCTGCGCGAAGAAGAACTGCGGCGCTGACAGCGACATCGGCTTGGCGGTGCGCACCAGCCTCGCCTTCATGCCGCGCGTGAGCTTGCCCGAGCAGACGCGCACGAAGGCGATGCGGTCGCGGTGGTTGGGGTCCATGTTCGCCTGGATCTTGAAGACGAAGCTGGTCATCTTCGGCTCGTCGGCCGAGACGGTGCGTGTCGCGGCGATCTGGGCGCGGGGAGGGGGGGCCAGCTTGCCGATGGCCTCGATCAGGTCGCGCACGCCGTAATCGCGCAGGGCCGCGCCGAAATAGACCGGTGTGAGGTGGCCCTCGCGGAAGGCTGCCATGTCGAACGGCTTCATCCCGCCTTCGGCCAGCATGACCTCGTCGCGCCAGTCGCCGACCGAGTGGGGCAGCAGCGCGTCGAAAACCGCATCCTCGGGCCCGCTCACCGGCTGGTCGGGCGCGTCTGTCTGGTTGTTGCGGATGAAGCGGCCGTGAAGATCATAGGTGCCGACGAACTCGCGTCCGCGCCCGATCGGCCAGGTCATGGCGGTGGCGTCGAGGGCCAGCGTCTTCTCGATCTCGTCGATCAGGTCGAACGGATCGCGGGTTTCGCGGTCCATCTTGTTGATGAAGGTGATGATCGGGATGTCGCGCAGGCGGCAAACTTCGAACAGCTTCTTGGTGCGCGCCTCGATGCCCTTGGCGGCGTCGATCACCATCACGGCGGAATCGACCGCCGTCAGCGTGCGATAGGTGTCGTCCGAGAAGTCCTCGTGGCCCGGCGTGTCGAGCAG
>JAIYDY010000069.1 GCA_027487245.1 Hyphomicrobiales bacterium | reverse complement strand
GAATTGCCGGACCGCGCCGCTGACCGAACCTTGGCGAGGCGTCAGGCGGCGGGGGTGTCGCTGCCCGGGCCACGGTTGGCCTGTTCGCGGCTGCGTTCGCGCTCCTGCATGAAGCTCTCGAACTCCGTGCGGTCCTTGGCGCGCTTCAGGTCGTCGAGGAAGGAGGCGAAGGCTTCCTGCTCGGCCACCAGCTTGCGCCGTTCTTCCTCAAGCCGCTCCAGCGTGGCCTGCTTGTAGTCCTCGAACACGGCATTGCCGCTGTTGCGGGCCAGATCGCGGTTGACCTGCGAAGCCCAGGGCGCACCGGCCATGCCGGCCAGACCCTGCATGCTGGCGAAAGCCGGCTCGCCGGGCGCGAACTTCGACGACATGATGTTCCAGAACAGGATGGCCAGACCGATCGGCCAGAAGATGATGAAACCGATGACCATGGCGGCGATGTTGATGCCGGACCAGCCATAGCCCGGCCGATACCACTTGCCGCGCCATTCGCTCTTGCGCGCCTGCCATTCCTCTCGGCGCTCGCGCTTCCATGCGCGGCGTGCCTCGCGATCCCAACCCTGACTGCAACGACCCATCTTGTGCTCCCATGTAAATGTTACGCACATTCACATAGAGGCAGCAGCCACAAATTTCAAGAGGTGGCAATCAGGATTTGCGGCGGGCAGGACGGAAGGCCGGTCAGGGCGATCAGACGCGCGCTGCGGTGGCCGCCTGGCCAGCCTGGGCCAGCGCACCGGCAACCAGACGCCCGACGCCCTCGGTCAGCAATTCCTGCGGGTTCACGCCGAAGCCGTGCTGCAACTGGCCGCTGGCCGCCAGCATGGCCACGCCGTGGGACAGCGCCCAGACCTGGCAGGCCAGCTTCAGAGGATCGAGACCGGGGGGAGGCCGATCGCCGATCATCGCCCGCAAGGCCTTGATCAGGGCTTCGAAGCCGCTGTCACCGACCGCCTTGTCGCTGGCGGCCAGCGGGCCATGCGTGCCCATGAACATGGCGGCGTAGGCGCCCGGCTCCTCCTGCGCGAAGGCTAGATAGGCCAGCCCCATGGCGCGAAAGGCGGCAATCGGGTCGGAGTGGCCAGCGAGCGCGCCCTTCTGCCGGGCGGCGAAATCCTTGAAGCCGCCAAGGGCCACCTCGGCCAGCAAGGCGTCCTTGTCGCGGAAATGGCGATAGGGCGCGGCGGCACTCACGCCGGCCCGGCGCGCGGCATCGACCAGCGAGAAGCCCTGTGCGCCGCGCTCGCTCAGCAGTTGCCGGGCAGCCTCGATCAGGGCATCGCGCAGGTTGCCGTGATGATAGCCTTTCCGGGCTGCCAGATCGGATGTTAACGGGCTTGACATTGGTTCTATGTGGCCGAACGCGGCGGGCGTGGCAAGCCGTATTGGCAAGCAGCCGTGCGCATGACTATGTAGGGTGTCGATTGCCTGCCCTCGAACAGAGCGCCACCCCTCTTCATGCGCCGCCTGATGCTTCTTCGCCATGCCAAGTCAGACTGGCCCAATGGCTTCAGCGACTTCGAGCGTCCGCTTGCGCCGCGAGGTCGGCTGGCTGCACCGCTGATGGGCCGCTATCTGCGCAGCGAAGGATTGCTGCCCGATCTTGCGATCGTCTCGGCGGCGCGGCGCACGGCTGAAACCTGGGATCTGGTCTCGGGCGAACTCGGGGAAGTGGTGCCGCACAGCCTCGATTCCCGCATCTACGAAGCGCCCTTCGAGACGATTCTGGCCGCGATCCACGATGTGGGCCCTGCGGTGCGGACCTTGCTCGTCGTCGGGCACAATCCCGGCATGGAAGAACTCGGAGAGGCCCTGATCGGCTTCGGCGACCGTTTTGCCGCGCAGCGGATGCGCGCCAAGTATCCAACGGCCGGGCTCTGCGTGCTTGATTTTGACATCGAGGACTGGACGGCGGTGGCGGAGCGCGGTGCGCGGCTTGATCGGTTCGTCACGCCGGCATCGCTTGGGAGCGGACCGGACGAATGAGTGCCGCCTCACCGGGCTGGCTGGACAGCGTCCGGCTGGCGGCCCTGTCGCTCGGCGAAGCCATTGCCGGGGTGGCCAACCCCACCATCCGGCTCGGTGTCACGGGCCTGTCGCGCTCGGGCAAGACCGTGTTCACGACGGCGCTGGTCCACCACCTGATGATGGGCACGGCGCTGCCGCTGCTCAGGGCTTCGGCGGAAGGCCGGATCGCGCGGGCACGGCTGTCGCCGCAGCCCGATCAGGCAGTGCCGCGCTTTGCCTATGAGACCCATCTGGCTGCGCTGACCGGGCCGGACCGGCACTGGCCGCAATCGACCCGCCGGATCAGCGAATTGCGTCTCGACATCGATTTCGAGCGGCAAGGCGGCTGGCGCAGCGGGCCGTCCACGCTGACGCTGGACATCGTCGACTATCCCGGCGAATGGCTGCTGGACCTCGGCCTGCTCGACATCAGCTATGGCGAGTGGTGCCGGCGCGCGCTGGCTGATGCCCGCAAGGTGCATCGGTTGCCACTGGCCGCGCAATGGCTCGACCTGATCAAGGGGCTCAACCCGCAAGGCGAGGCGGACGAGGCCGTGGCGCTGGCGGCGAGCGACGCGTTCAAGGCCTATCTCGCCGCCTTGCGCGCCGACCCGGAGATGGTGGCCGTGACACCACCGGGCCGCTTCCTGATGCCGGGCGATCTCGAAGGCTCGCCGGCGTTGACCTTTGTCCCGCTCGACATTTCGGCGGATGGGGTGGCGGCAACCGGCACATTGGCCGGGCTGATGCAGGCCCGCTTCGAAGCCTACAAGACTGTGGTGGCGCGGCCCTTCTTCCGCGATCATTTCGCGCGGCTCGACCGGCAGATCGTGCTGGTCGATGTGCTGGCGGCGCTGGATTCGGGGCCGACGGCGCTGGCTGATCTGGAAGCGGCGCTGGGCGATACGCTGGCTGCGCTCTCGGTCGGGCGGAATTCCCTCTGGTCAAGCCTGTTCAGCCCGCGCATCGACCGCGTGCTGTTTGCCGCCACGAAGGCGGACCATATCCACCACGCCGAGCATGAGCGGCTGGAGAAGATCATGGAGATGATCGTGGGCAGGGCGCTTGGCAGAGCAGCGGGATCAGGCGCCGACGTGCGGGCCATGGCCTTTGCCGCCGTGCGCGCCACGCGCGAGGTTCGCGTCGAGGATCGCGGCAAGAGCCTGCCTGCCATTGCCGGCATGCCGGAGGCCGGCGAGGTGGTGGGCAAGGACCGGTTCGACGGCCAGACCGAGGCGGCGGTGTTCCCCGGCGAGTTGCCAGCCAATCCTGCCACCGTGTTCGACAGGGCTGCACCGCGCTGGCATGTGCGTGCGCCGCGCTTCCGCCCGCCGCTGCTGCTGCCCGATGCGGGAGGGCGGCTGCCGACGCTGCCGCACTTGCGGCTGGACCGTGTGCTGGATTTCCTGATGGGCGACAAACTGACATGAGCCGGCAGCAGGACCCCGAAAAGCCGCGCGCTTTCCGCCTTGAACCAGCCTCGGGCGGCGGGACGGACGCCCTCCGGCCGCAAGATCCAAACGTGGCGATCGTGGCGGAGACGGCCCCTGCCGATGCCGGTGCGGCCGAGCCTTCGCCACGTCGCCGCTCGGTGCGCTGGCTGCTGGCCCTGGTCTCGGCCCTGATGGGACTTGGTGCAGTGTCGGCCTTCAGCTGGGTTCAGGATGCGGTGATCAATGCCGTGCGCCGGTCCGATGTGCTGGGCCTTGTGGCGGTGGCGCTGGCTGGCGTGATCGCGGTGGCGGCCACGGTTCTGGTCTGGCGCTTCGTGCGGGATTGGCTCCGCGAACGCAGGGTCGAGCGCCTTCGCCTCGATGCTGCCGCGGCCCTGACCAGCCGATCCGGCGATGCGGCGCGGCAGGTTGCCGAAGCGCTCGTCGCCTTGCAGAAGGGGCGCGCCGACACGGCCGCCAACCGGGCGCGCTTTGCCGCCGCGCTGCCGGGCATGACCGATGCGCGCGACATCATCGCGCTGGCCGAGCGCGAACTGCTTGAGCCGCTGGACCGACTGGCGGCAGACGAGATCGCGCGGGCTGCGCGGCAGGTCTCCGTGGTGACGGCGGTGAGCCCGCGCGCGGTGATCGACCTTGTCTTCGTGGTGTTCGCCTGTGCGCGGCTGCTGAAAGCCATCACCGGCATCTATGGCGGCAGGCCCGGCCTCATCGGCAGCCTGCGCATTGCCCGTGCCAGCATCAGCCATCTGCTCGTCACGGGCGGGCTGGCCGCTGGTGACGCGGTGATCCAGCAGATCGTCGGGCAGGGGCTGGCAGCGCGGCTTTCGGCCAAGCTCGGCGAGGGGGTGCTGAACGGCCTGATGACGGCACGGTTCGGGCTGGCGGCCCTCTCGGTCTCGCGCCCGCTGCCCTTCGTCGAGGCGAGCGCGCCGACGCTGGGCGATGTGGCGTCCGGCCTCTTGTCAGCCGCTCCTGGCGGCGAGGCCAAGGATCAGGTGGGCAAAACCGGCCAATCCTAGTTCAGGTAGTTGACGAGGCTCAGGCGCGACAGGATCGAGGTCGTCTGGTAGGTGGCCTGAAGCCGGGTCTGGAGCGTCAGCAGCGAGGCAGCGACCTCCTCGTCGTTGGCATCTTCAACGCCTGCGCGGGCTGTCTCGAAGAAATTCAGCGAGAACGTATGGCGCTCGGTGGCCGACTTCATCGAAACCTGCGCGATGGAAATCTCCATCCCGATGTCCTGCGGCTTCTGGGACGCATTGAACGAAAGCGTCGTGCGCACGCGCTCCGCCATCGCCTCGTAGCGATCCCGGGAAGATGGATTGTAGGTCGTGCTGGCGGGATTGGTGTCCTCGACGAAGCTTGTGGTTGCGAACACGGTGAAGGCCGTCATGGTTTCGCGGAAGGCCTGTTCGTTGGCGCGGGAACCTGTCGCCACGACCTGTCCGCTGTCGACCTGCAACGGCGATGTGTTGCGCGCCTGGATCGCGGCGGCGTCGTCGCCCTTGTACCAGATGATGGTGGTGTTGAGGGCCACCGTGGGCGCGACCGGGGGCGCGGTTGCGGTGGTGAACCCTGGACCGGGAACGCGGACCGGAGGGCTGGTGGCGCTGCCGTTGAAGAAATCGCGCGCGGCGATCGTGGCTGATGCGGAACTGAGGGCGGTCGCCGTCTTCTTCTGCAGGGCGGCGGTGACGGATGCCGACAGATTGGCAGCTGTGGCCGCCGGCGTGGCACCAATGGCGAAGCCGGTTTCCGCCGGGCCCGAGACATTGGACAGCCGCGCTTCCAGTTCGATGGTCTCGATCGTGCCGTCGGGCAGGTTCAGGGCCAGCGTGATCTTGTCGCCAGCCTGCGGGTTGGCCGCGACCGTGAAATCGGCCGTCGCTGGCGGAGCCGCAGCGAAGGTCGCGGTGATCGCAGCCGTGCTGCTGGTCGCCCCGCGGATGGTGTAGCCATAGGGTGGATTGGCCGCTTCGCGCGCTATGCTGATGGTGCTGCCGGCCAGCGTGCTGGTCAGCCGGCCCATGTTGCCGACGCCCGCATCGGCCTGCTGGCGCTCGGAGATCAGCGTCCTGACGCCGACCCTGCCCGCGCCATCACCATCGAGGATGAGATTGATGTTCTCGACCGGCTTCACGTCATGGCTGCGTCCGGAAAACAGGTAGCGGCCCCCGACCTCGGCATTCAGCATGTCGATGGTCTGGGAGAGCTTGTCCCTGGCCAGCACCTGCCCGGCGACCTGGTTGTTGGCTCCGACCACGAAGGCACCGGGCCGGGCGTCGCCCTTGCCGTCGAGGGCGTGCTTGTTGATGCCCTCGATGGACTGCATCATGAAGCGGATGCGCAGGTCCCCCTTCTCGATCGACTTGTTCCAGCCCTCGATATTGCTGAGTTTGGTGCGCGCATCCAGGCTGACACGGCGACCCAGGCCAAGGTCCGCGAAGTTGTCGGCCTTCTTGCCCGTGGCGAGCTGGCGCTGGAGGTCATCCAGTTGCGCGCGCATCTGGATGAACATGTCGCCATTGCGCCGGCCCGTGCTGGACGAGGGAATGAACGGATCGATCGACATCGGGCTATCCTCTTGTCAGGCCGCACTCAGATCCGCATCAGAAGATCCATCATTTCCTTGACGGCGGAAATGATGCGGGCATTGGCGGCGTAGGCGTTCTGCAACTCGACCAGGTTCGACATTTCCTGATCGACGCTGACGCCGGACTTCTCGGTGAAACGGGCCTCGACCGACTTGACGGCGATCTGCTGGCCGTCGTTGAGGCGCTGGGCGCTTTCAATGACGTTGCCCTGTGTCTCCACGACGCGCTGGGTGAAGTTGGCGATCGTCGAGCGCCAGGTCGAGGCCGTGCCGCCCACGCCCGTCTGTGGCGAGAAGGTCCGCACCGATCCGGTGAGGCGGTCGTACATCTGGTCGGGGCGGGTCGAGTCGCCCTGCTGCGTCGCTCCGACGCCGGTCTGGAACACAACCAGCCGCGAGGTATCCTGCGCCACCAGCGGGTTGACCGCGATGCGGGCGGACAGGCCGCGCATCTGCGAGCGGCCCTCGAACGAGCCGGTGTAGAGCCCGCCAACTGCGCCTGTATCGACGAAGAACGGCATTTCGGCCGTGCCGGTCCCGGGCGATGCGGTCGAGAACGCGCCTGTTGTCGGCCTCGCCACCAGCGCATTGACATCGCGGGTGTTGGCAGCCCCGTCATCGACGATGCGCAGGGTGGTGCCGGAGGGGCTGCTGGCTGCGAAGCCGCCACCCAGCGCCGTGTTGATCTGACCGACGATGCCGGCCATCGAGCCGGGGAAGCCGGCGAAGTCGATGCCAATGACGCGGTTGTCGTTGGAGCTGAGGCCGGATGCGGCCACGTTGGCGACCGCGCCGGCGCTGTCGGCCCGCACGAAGGTGAAACGCCCCTGCGCGCCGGTGATGCTGTCGGTGTAGTCGAGCGTGAACTGGTTGCCGGCGGCAAGGCCGGCAAGATCGACATCGAAGCCGGTGGCGGCGCCTGCAACGGCGGGGGTGCCGGCCACTTCGCGGTCCGACAGGGCACTGGCCATCGCCGCAGCCAGTTCATCGAGCTGGTTCTGGGCCTGGACAAGCGATTTGTCGCGCAGCTCGATGAAGGCTGACAGTTCGCCGGAGCGGATGGAATTGGTGGCAATCAGATCGGTGGAGCCACCAAAGCCGTTCTGGACACGGATGGTGCCGACGCCGCGCAGGGCCGGGTCAGCGTTCCAGAGCTGGTCGGCGCTGACGGCAGCGGCGGCATCGAAGCTCAGCACAGAGGCGTTGGAGCCGGTGAACAGCGTCACACCCGACGATGTGAAGATGTTGAGCCCGCCCGACTCGGTCTCGGTTGTGCGGATGTCGAGATAGCGCGAGAGGTCTGTCACCAGACGATCGCGCTGATCGCGCAGCGCCACCGATGAGTTGAGATCGGCGGTCTCCAGGATCTTGCTGTTGGCGGCCTGGATTTCGACCAGCAACTCGTTGACCCGGGTCACGCCGGCATTGATGCCTTCCTCGGCTTCAAGCCGGAGGTCCTGCACACCGGCGGACAGGCTGGACAGGCGGGTCGCCATTTCCTGCCCGGCCGAGAGAACACCGGCCCGGAGCGCGTTGCTCGACGGATCGGCCTTGAGCTGCTGCAGGGACTGGGTGAAGCGTCCGAAGACGGCCCCGAGTGTGCTGGAGGAGTCGGGCGGGCCATAGACCTGATCGAGCGCGTCGAGCACGTTCGAGCGCGTTGCGGTGTAGGCTGCGCCGGAGGTTTCGTTCCAGAGCTGGCGCTGCACCACGCGGTCCAGCATGCGCTGCACGCCGTTGGTGCGGGCAAAGCCCGAGGTGTCGCCGACCGGTTGCTCGACGACGTTGACACTGCGCCGGATATACCCGATCGAATCGGCGTTCGAGATGTTCTGCGAAACGACGTCGAGGCCGGCCTGTGTGACCCGCATCCCCGACAGCGCATTGGTCATGACCCCGTTGAGGCCCATGGTCTAACTCCCTGATCGCCGGAACGCCGCGACCTTTGCCGTTGTTCAGCGAATGATGTTGAGGATGTCGGAGAGCATCTGCTGGGACGTCGTGATGACGCGGGTGTTGGCCGTGTAGGCCTGCTGCGTCACGATCATCTTCGAGAACTCTTCGGCGATATCGGTGTTCGACTGCTCCGTTGCTGATCCGACAAGCCTTGAACCGCCGGATGAGGCGGAGCCGACCAGTGGCAGGCCTGAATCGGCGGTTTCGGTGAATGCACCGCCATCCAGCCGCTTCAGGGAGTTGGGCGCAGAGAACTGCGCAGTGAGCAGCTGGGCGAGCGTGGCAACCTGACCATTCGAATAGGTGCCGACCACAAGACCATCTTCCGTGATGTTCGTGCGCTGCAGGACGCCTGCGGCATAGCCATCCTGCCGGATTGCATTGGCTTCCAGCTGGCCGACAT
>JAIYDY010000029.1 GCA_027487245.1 Hyphomicrobiales bacterium | reverse complement strand
GCCCGCCCCGACATCATCGACCGCAACGGCGAGGTTCTGGCCACCGATGTGCGCAGCGTCTCTGTCTTTGCCGAGCCGCGCAAGATCCTCGACAAGGACGAGGCAGTGGAACTGCTCACCGCTGTCCTGCCCGATCTCAACGCCAAGGACCTCCGGGATCGCTTCGAGCGCCGGCGCGGGTTCGTCTGGGTCAAGCGGGAGATCACCCCGCGCCAGCAGGCGGAAGTCCACCGCCTTGGCATTCCCGGCGTCGGCTTCGTGCCCGAGAACAAGCGCGTCTATCCCAACGGCACCGCCGCAGCCCATGTGCTCGGCTTCGCCAACATCGACAACATCGGCATTGCCGGCATCGAGAAATATATCGACCAGAAGGGCCTGATCGACCCGACAGGCGCGGGCCTCAACGCCTCGACGCGCGATCTGGCACCGGTGCAGCTGTCGATCGACCTGCGCGTGCAGCACGCGCTGCGCGACGAACTGACCATTGGCATGGCCAGGTTCAAGGCCAAGGCCGCTGCCGGCTCGATCATCGATGTCAACACCGGCGAGGTCGTGGCCACCGTCTCGCTGCCCGATTTCGACCCGAGCAACCAGGCCGACGCGCTCGATCCCAACCGGATCAACCGCATCAATGTCGGCGTCTTCGAGATGGGATCGACCTTCAAGGCGCTCACCGTGGCGATGGCGCTCGATTCGGGCCGCTTCAACGTCAACTCCACCTTCGATGCCCGCAGCGCCCTGCGCTATGGCCGCCACACGATCAACGACTTCCATGCCAAGAACCGCATCATGACGGTGCCGGAAGTCTTCATCTACTCCTCGAACATCGGCACGGCGCGCATGGCCCTGCAGCTTGGTGTCGAGCATCACCGCAACTTCCTGCGCAGAGCTGGCCAGCTTGACCGCCTGCGCACCGAATTGCCGGAAAGCGCCGAGCCGATCGTGCCGGGCCGCTGGGGCGAGCTCAACACCATGACCATCGCCTTCGGCCACGGGCTGGCGGTCGCGCCGCTTCAGGCCGCCATGGCCACGGCAGCGCTGATGAATGGCGGAAACCTGATTCCGCCCACCTTCATCAAGCGCTCCGAGGAGCAGGCCAAGGCCGTGGCCACCCGCCTGGTCAAGCCCGAAACCAGCGAGGCGATGCGCTATGTCATGCGCCTCAACGCCGAGCGCGGCTCCGCAGGCAAGGCCGCGGTGCCGGGGTTCTACGTTGGCGGCAAGACCGGCACGGCGGAAAAGGTCGTCAATGGCCGCTATTCCAAGACGCGGCTGTTCACGACCTTCATGGCGGTCGCACCATCCGACAAGCCGCGCTATCTGTTCATGACCATCTACGACGAGCCACAGGGCCTGCCCGAAACGCAGGGCTTTGCGACATCGGGCTGGAATGCCTCGCCGACAACGGGCCGCATCATCGAGCGCGTGGCACCCTTGCTGGGTATTCCACCGCGCTTCGAAGCACCGGACCGCCCCTTCCCGCTGATGGCCCGCGTCGGCGCGTGGGGCACGCGGTAAGGTTCACGGTTCAGGACTGGCGGGCGGGCGGCCACCGCGCCGCGCCCTGGTCCAAGGCGTAGCGTTCCAGACCACCGCGTTCGCGTCCCGGCGTTCCTGCATTGCCCTGTTGCCTTCCCTCTTGCCTGGAAGCCCGTCATGTCGACCATGCTGACCCTGGGTTCGGTCTTTCCCGGCCTGTTCGAGGATCAGGCTCGCGTCATCACCGGCGTGACCATGGACAGCCGCGCCGTGACGCCGGGGCATGTCTTCGTGGCCTATGCCGGTGCCCTCACCGATGGGGCGCGCTTCATCGCCGATGCCGTGGCGCGCGGTGCCGTCGCGGTCGTGGCTGCAGGCGCGCGCCCGGCCGAGCTTGTGCCCGGCATAGCCTTTGCCAGCGTCGCCGATCCGCGCCGCGTGCTGGCGATGGCCGCTGCCCGTGTGCACCCGCGCCAGCCTGCCACCATCACCGCCATCACCGGCACGAGCGGCAAATCCTCCGTGGCCGACTTCACCCGCCAGATCCAGCACAGTCTCGGGCATGCCTCGGCGAGCCTTGGCACCATCGGTGTGGTCACGTCGGGCGGCGCGCAATACGGCTCGCTGACCACCCCCGACCCGGTGACGCTGCACGCCACGCTTGACCGGCTGGCCGCCGACGGCATCACCCATCTCGCCATGGAAGCCTCGTCACATGGCCTTGACCAGCGCCGGCTCGATGGCGTGGCGCTGAGCGCCGGCGCCTTCCTCAACCTCGGGCGTGACCATCTCGACTACCATCCCACGATGGAGAACTACCTTCAGGCCAAACTCCGCCTCTGGGAGTTGCTGCCCGCCGGCTGCCCGGTCGTGATCAACCTCGATGGCCACTGGTCGGACCGCGCGGCCGAGGCGGCCAGGGCGCGCGGACACGAGGTGGTCAGCGTCGGCCATGCCGGCGAAACGATCCGCCTCGAAAGCGTCACGCGGGCCGGCTTCGGGCAGCGGCTCTCGGTCGTGGCGGGCGGCCGCACCATCCCGGTCACGCTGCCGCTGGTCGGCGATTTCATGGCCGGCAACGCTCTGGTCGCAGCGGGCCTCGCCATCGCCACAGGCGATGACCTTGAGGCGGCACTGTCCGCGATGGCAGGCCTGACCGGCGTTCCGGGCCGGCTCGAACGCATCGGCACCTTCAACGGCGGCCTCGCCATCGTCGACTATGCGCATAAGCCCGATGCCCTCGCCGCCGTGCTCGACACCTTGCGGCCCTACGCCACCGGCAGGCTGATCTGCGTGTTCGGCTGCGGCGGCGACCGCGACACCGGCAAGCGCCCGATCATGGGGGCCATTGCCGTGGCCAAGGCAGATCTCGTCATCGTCACCGACGACAACCCACGCAGCGAACCCCCCGCTTCGATCCGCGCCGCAATCCTCGCCGCAAGCCCCGGTGCCATCGAGATCGGTGATCGCGCCGAGGCAATCCGGCACGCCGTGCGCGGCCTGATGCCGGGCGATGTGCTGGTTGTCGCGGGCAAAGGCCATGAAAGCGGCCAGATTGTCGGCGACCGGACATTGCCCTTCTCTGACCATGACGAAATCACCCAAGCCATGCGCGAGTTCAGCCGATGACCACACCGCTCTGGACCGGACCAGACCTGATCACCGCCCTGGGCGCACGCCTCGTCGGCGCCATGCCGGCCATTGTCAGCGGTGCCTCGATCGACACCCGTAGCCTTGTGCCCGGTGACGCCTTCTTTGCGCTGATCGACCAGCGCGATGGCCATGCGTTCGTTGGCGCGGCCTTTGCGGCGGGCGCAAGCCTCGCCGTTGTCGATGAGGCGCATGCCGCCGCGCTGGCGGGCCTCGGCCCGCTCGCGGTGGTCGACGATGTGCTGCGGGCCATGGAGCGGGCCGGCATGGCGCGGCGCGCGGCGCTGAATGCGGGCGTCATTGCCATTACAGGGTCGGTCGGCAAGACCGGCACCAAGGAAGCGCTGAGGCTGGCGCTCTCGCGGCAGGGGCCGACCATGGCGCCCGTCGCGTCATTCAACAACCATTGGGGCGTGCCTCTGACACTGGTGCGCACCCCGCTCGACAGCCGCTATGCGGTCTACGAGATCGGCATGAGCAACCCCGGCGAAATCGCGCCACTGGCCCGAATGGCACGGCCGGACATCGCGATCATCACCACGGTGCAGGCGGTTCATCTTGCCGCCTTTCCCAGCGTCGATGCCATCGCCGACGAGAAGGCGGCGATCTATGAGGGCCTTCCTGCCCATGGCATCGCCATCGCCAACGCCGACCTGCCCCAGACCGCCCGGCTGAGGGCGCACGCCATGGCCAGCAAGGCGGGACGCTTCGTCACCTTCGGGGAAGCTCCGGGTGCCGATGTCCGTCTCGTCTCGTGCAGCCTGCACGCCGACCTGTCGGTGGTCGAGGCTGATGTCTTCGGCACCCGCGTGGCCTACAAGATCGGCAGCCCGGGCAAGCACATCGTCATGAACTCGCTGAGCGTCCTGGCGGCCGCGCGCCTGATCGGGGCAGACCTCGCGCTGGCGGCCCTAGCATTGGCCGATCTCACGCCGCCTCAGGGACGCGGCGCGCGCCAGCGCCTGTCGGCGGCCGGCGGCGAGATGATCCTGATGGACGAGAGCTACAACGCCAACCCGGCCTCCATGCGGGCGGCGCTGGAGAACCTGGGACGCCTCGCGCCAACCGGCCATGGCCGCCGAATCGCCGTCCTCGGCGACATGCTCGAACTGGGCCCCGAAGGGCCGGCCATGCACGCCGACCTGGCCCCCGCGATCGAGGACAACCACGTCGATCTGGTGTTCGCGGCCGGGCCGCTGATGCGAAATCTCTACGATGCCTTGCCATCTGCCCGTCGGGGAGCGTATGCCGCATCGTCCGCAGCGCTCGAAGCCCATGTGCTCGATGCGCTGAGGGCGGGCGACGTGGTCACCGTCAAGGGCTCGCTGGGCTCGAAGATGGGCCCGCTCGTGAAAGCCATGGTGACGCGCTTCCCGCCTGTCTCCGCAGATTGACCGCGTCGATTGTTCGCCTCGCAGGACCTGTCCAGCGCCTGCCCTGACCGAAAGAGCGCCAAAGCCCCATGCTCGCCCTTCTCGCCGATCTGTCGAGCGTGTTCAGCCCGCTCAACATCTTCCGTTACATCACCTTCCGCACGGCGGGTGCAACCGCCACGGCGCTGATGCTGGTGTTCCTTTTCGGCCCTGCCAGCATCGCCTGGCTGCGCCTCAAGCAGGGCAAGGGCCAGCCGATCCGGACCGACGGCCCCGAAAGCCATCTGGCCAAGCGCGGCACCCCGACCATGGGCGGCCTGATGATCCTCAGCGGGTTGATCATCTCGACCCTGCTCTGGGCCAATCTCAGGAACACGTTCGTCTGGATCGTGCTGCTCGTCGCTGTGCTCTATGCCGCGATCGGCTTTTATGACGACTTTCTCAAGGTCACCAAGCAGTCGCACAAGGGCTTTTCCGGCAAGGCCCGCATCGCGCTGGAAACCATCATTGCGGTCGCCGCCTGCTATGCCATCATGATGCTGTCGCCGCCGGCACTCTCGCAGTCCTTCGCCGTGCCGCTGTTCAAGGATAGCCTGATCTATGTCGGCATCCTGTTTCCGCTCATCGCCGCCTTCGTGGTCGTGGGCGCAGGCAATGCCGTCAACCTGACCGATGGCCTCGACGGCCTCGCCATCGTTCCGGTGATGATTGCTGCGGCCACCTTCGGCTTCATCGCCTACCTGTCGGGGAACGTGGTGTTCTCCAGCTATCTCCAGATCAACCACGTGCCCGGCACCGGCGAACTGGCCGTGGTCTGCGGCGCGATCATCGGCGCTGGCCTCGGCTTCCTGTGGTTCAATGCCCCGCCGGCGCAGATCTTCATGGGCGACACCGGCTCGCTCGGCCTTGGCGGCCTGCTCGGCATCATTGCTGTGGCCACCAAGCACGAGATCGTGCTGGCCATCGTCGGCGGCCTGTTCGTGGTCGAGGCACTCTCGGTGATCATCCAGGTGGCAGTGTTCAAGCGCACCGGCAAGCGCGTGTTCCTGATGGCCCCGATCCACCATCATTTCGAGAAGAAGGGCTGGACCGAAGCCCAGGTCGTGATCCGGTTCTGGATCATCTCCGTCGTGCTGGCGCTGGTCGGCCTGTCCACCCTCAAGCTGCGTTGAGTTCTCCATGACCCCCATCACATCCTTCGTCGGCAAGACCGTTGCCGTGTTCGGCCTTGGCAACTCGGGCGCAGCCACGGCCTTTGCCCTGCGCGATGGCGGCTGCGAGGTCATCTGCTTCGATGACGACGAGCGCTCGGTCGGCATCGCCTCGGGCTATGGCCTGCGCACCGCCAACCTGCGCGCCGCCAACTGGAAGGATTTCGACGCGCTTGTGCTCTCGCCCGGCGTGCCGCTGACCCATCCCAAGCCGCACTGGACGGTGGAGCGCGCCCGCGCCGCCGGCATCCCGATCATCGGCGATGTCGAACTGTTCTGCATCGAGCGGGCGAAGCTTGCGCCCGAAGCGCCCTTCATCGCCATCACCGGCACCAACGGCAAGTCCACCACCACGGCGCTGATCGCGCATCTGCTCACCGCGGCGGGCAAGTCCGTCGAGATGGGCGGCAACATCGGCGCGCCCGTGCTCAGCCTGATGCCCCCGTCCGCCGACCGCGTGCACGTGGTCGAGTGCTCATCCTTCCAGATCGACCTGGCCCCCTCGCTGAACCCCAGCATCGGCATCCATCTCAACTTGACGGCAGACCACATCGACCGCCACGGCACGATCGAGAACTACGCCGCCGTCAAGGAGCGGCTGATTGCGGCCTCGGGCCAAGCCATCATCGGCGTCGACGATGATATCTCGCGCGGCATCGCAGCCCGCAGGTCGGCCAGCGGAAGGCCTATGCAGCGGATTTCCGCCGAGGCCCCCGTCGACAACGGCGTCTTTGCCGGCGTCACGGCCAATGACGGCACGCTCGATGTGCGGCTGGTGCGCGTCGTCGGCGGCATGCCCCGGGTCGTGGCCAACCTCTCGGGCATCGGCTCGCTGCGCGGCATGCACAACGCCCAGAACGCCGCTGCCGCCTTCGCTGCCGTCTCGGCGCTGGGTGTCGCCGACGAGGTGATCGCCGAGGGCTTCAGGACCTATCCCGGCCTGCCGCACCGCATGGAAGAGGTCGCCCGCAAGGGCAACGTCGTGTTCATCAACGATTCCAAGGCCACCAATGCCGACTCGACCGAGAAGGCGCTGACCTCGTTCCGCGAGATCTTCTGGATTGCCGGCGGCAAGGCCAAGGATGGCGGCATCGACAGCCTGCGCCGCTACTTCCCCAACATCGCCCGCGCCTACCTGATCGGTGCCTCTGCCGAGAGCTTTGCCGCCACGCTGGATGGCCATGTGCCGTTCGAGATCAGCGGCACACTCGACAAGGCCGTGGCCGCCGCCGCGCGCGATGCCGCCGCCCATGGCGGGACGGGCGAGGTCTGCGTGCTGCTCTCGCAAGCCTGCGCCTCCTATGACCAGTTCCAGAACTTCGAGCATCGTGGTGATGTCTTCAGGAAGCTGGTGGCCGCCCTGCCCTGAGCGCACCACGCAGGCTGCTGCAACGCCGGGTCCCTGCGCGATTTCATGTGAACAGCCGGCTTTTTGACGGCGCGCGCCGCCACAGAATCTGTTTCGATGTGGGTCGTCACACGCTCTGCGCACCCGCCGGACTTTGCATCATGATTGCCACCCTGACTGTCGTTGCCGGCCCGATGTTCGCAGGCAAGACCTCGGCCCTGATCGCCCGCATCGTCGAGGCGCTCGACCGCCATCAGAAGCCCGTCGTCATCGTCAAGCCCGCCATGGACAACCGCTATGCCGAAGCGGCGATCGTGACCCATGACGGAGTAGCCCACCCGGCGCTGCCGATTGCCAGTGAGCACGACCTCTTCGCCGCCGTCGCCGAGGCCGCAGCCCGCGTTCAGGGGCCGGTTCACGTCTTCGCCGACGAAGTGCAGTTCCTCGAAGCGCCGCATTTCCAAGGCTCGTTCCACGAGGCCGTGCATGCCCTTCTTGTCGCCGGCCATGATGTCACCTGCGGCGGGCTCGACTGCGACTGGCGGGGCATGCCTTTCGATGTCTCGGCGCGCCTGCTGGCCATGGCCGACCATGTCGAGAAGCTCACCGCGCGCTGTGCCGTCACCGGCCTTCCGGCCCAGAAGACCTACAAGAAGTCGCCGGATGCAACCCGCATCGCGGTGGGTGCCGGCGACACCTACGAGCCGCGCTCGAACGCGGCCTGGGAAGGCATCGAGCGCAGCGTCAGCACCGGCGAAGTCCAGTCGTCTGGCACGCGCCAGCAGGCACAGCACTGAAACCGGTCGCGGTGCTCCCCGTTTCGTGATCCGCCTGCGGCACTTGCCGTCGTAACGAAGTGCCCCGATCTTGCGTATGATGCGGGAGGGCAGTCACACGCGTGATGCCTGAAGAGGGAGGCGAACATGCTCATCAGAACAAGGCACGGCTGGGAAATCCCGGAGTCTCAGGCCACCCCGGAAGCAGCCTTTCTAGACCGCCGGGCCTTCCTGGCCGCAGGAGCCGGTGCCGCTTCCATCGCTGCCGGCGTGACGCCAGCCTCGGCGCAATGGTTCGCCAGCAGCCAGCCCAACCTCGACCGCAAGCCTGACCCGACCGACGATCTGTATCCGGCCCGCCAGAACCCGGCCTTCACGCTGGACCGGGCGATGACACCCGAGATCGTGGCCGCCGGCTACAACAACTATTATGAGTTCGGCTCCTCCAAGAACATCTGGAAGCAGGCGGAAGCCAAGAAGACCCGCCCTTGGACCGTCACCATTGACGGCCTGGTCGAGAAACCCTTCGAGATCGGCATCGACGATCTCATCCGGCGCTCGCAACTCGAGGAGCGGCTCTATCGCTTCCGCTGCGTCGAGGCCTGGGCCATGGCCGTGCCGTGGACGGGCTTCACAATGAAATCTTTCCTCGACATCGCCAAGCCGACCTCGGCCGCGAAGTATGTGCGGTTCGAGACCTTCAAGGACCCGTCCGTCGCGCCCGGCCAGCGCCAGACCTGGTATCCCTGGCCCTATGCCGAGGCCATCACCATCGAGGAAGCGGCCAACGAGTTGCCGCTGATGGTCACAGGCGTCTATGGCAAGCCGCTGCGCAACCAGTTCGGCGCGCCGCTCAGGCTGATCCTGCCGTGGAAATACGGTTTCAAGTCGATCAAGGCGATTACCCGCGTCAGCTTCACCGCCGACCGGCCGAAGAGCTTCTGGGAGCAGTTGCAGGGTGCGGAATACGGCTTCTGGGCCAATGTGAACCCGGAGGTGGCCCACCCGCGCTGGAGCCAGGCAACCGAACAGCTCATCGGCACGCAAGGCCGGGTTCCGACCCAGCTCTTCAACGGTTACGCCGCCCAGGTCGCCCATCTTTACAAGGGCAAGGAAAGCGAGAAGCTCTACCTCTGACCGCTTGCCGGGTGCCATGGCTGGCGCCACGCATCATGACAGGGAGAATGCCCCGGCGACGAGGAAGATCGGGTGGTGACGGCGTCATCCGTCATGCCTGAAGGCAGCCTCTGCCGCCCACCCAAAAAAGAAAGCCCGGTTCCTTGCGGAGCCGGGCTGAAGGTCATGTCCGGCAAACCGGACACTCCAGAGGGGTGGATCAGGCGCGCATCAACACCGGGAGGGAAGCGGACGCGCGTTGTCCTGATCACGGATTTCTTATGCCAAACGGATCGCCATGCTGCAATGCAACATAACGCAGGTTCGCCATGCGTCACGGGAATGATCCAAACACCTTTTTGCCGTTTTTGGGGATGCCCCGCCACTTCGTGCATGCAAGGCCGCCCGAAAGCCGGCACGCAGAACACCCGCCGAGCCGCTCAGAACGTCCAGCGCTGGGCCCGCTGGATCAGGAAATCGCGGAAGGCCTGCACCCGCGCCACGGTTTTCATCTCTTCGGGATAGACCAGATAGCTGTCGAGCGACGGCATCTCGACCTCGCGCAGCACCTGCACCAGCGGCGAACCCTGCTCGACCAGATAATCCGGCAGGACGGCGATGCCGGCCCCGTGCTCCACGGCATTGCGCAGTGCCGCGATGTTGTTGACCAGCAGATGCGGCACGCGCGGATTGCGCGGATCACGCCCGGCATTGCCCAGCCAGTGCACCGACAGAAGATAGGATGGCGACTGGCCGCCGAAGGACAGGATGCGGTGGTTGTCCAGCTCATCCAGCGATTTTGGCTCGCCATAGCGCTTGATGTAGGCCGGCGCGGCATAGCAATGGAAATGCACCGTGAACAACTTGCGCTGGATCAGGTCCGGCTGCTGCGGCTGGCGCAGGCGGATGGCGATGTCGGCCTGCCGCATCGACAGGTCGAGTTCCTCGTCGGTCAGGATCAGTTCAACACGCACATCGGGATAGGCGTCGAGGAAATCACCCAGGCGCGGGGCCAGCCAGCGGCTGCCGAGCCCCACCGTCGTGGTCACCTTGAGTTCGCCCGACGGATGCTCGCGCGTCTCGGTCAGCTGCGCCTTGGTCTTTTCGAGGCGCTGCGTCATGTCGCGCGCGGCGCGCCACAACAATTCGCCCTGCTCGGTAAGGATCAGGCCCCGTGTGTGCCGGTGGAACAGCGGCGCGCGCACCTCGCGTTCCAGCGCGCTGATCTGCCGGCTGACAGCGGACTGGCTGAGCCCGAGTGTGTCGCCTGCCTTGGTGAAGGAGCCGGACTCCGCCACAGTGTAGAAGATCCGGATCCTGTCCCAGTCCATAGCCAGCATTGCCCCTAAGCAGATCATTCATGCGTTTTGTGCATGGTGGGGCGGAATCATCCACTGCGTCAAGCTGATGGCAGATGCACAATCCATGAATTGCGCTGATGGGTTCGATCACTTTGCCCGGACACGGCCCTCCGGGAGAGCCTTGCGCGGGTGGAAACAGCCACGAAAGCCGCCGCGGGCAACCCGCTCTACTCCGCAGCCATCAGCCCCGATTCCTGCGCTGCCAGCCACTTCTCGGCTTCCAGCGCGGCCATGCAGCCAAGGCCTGCGGCGGTCACGGCCTGGCGATAGGTGTCATCGGCCACATCGCCGGCCGCGAAAACACCGGGGATATTGGTCGCGGTCGAATTCGGCTTGGTGATGATGTAGCCCGAGTCCTTCATCGCCACCTGCCCGGTGAACAGGTCGGTCGATGGCTTGTGGCCGATGGCGATGAACACGCCGTCGGTCTTCACGTCCGACAGGGCGCCTGTCTTGAGGTTTTTCAGGCGCACATGCGTGACGCCGGGGGGGCCTTCCCCGCCGGGCAGCACGCCGCAGATCTCGTCCACGGCCGAGTCCCAGATCACCTCGACCTTGGGGTGCTTCAGCAGGCGATCCTGCAGGATCTTCTCGGCCTTGAGGCTGTCACGGCGATGCACCAGCGTCACCTTGCTGGCCAGATTGGCGAGATAGAGGCTCTCTTCCACGGCCGAGTTGCCGCCGCCAACCACGACCACCTCGCGGTTGCGGAAGAAAAAGCCGTCGCAGGTCGCGCAGGCCGAGACGCCGAAGCCCTGGAAACTCTGCTCGGACGGGATGCCGAGCCATTTGGCCTGGGCACCGGTGGCAATCACCAGCGCCTCGCACGAATATGTGTCGCCGCCATCGCCCCAGAGGCGGAACGGATGGCTGCCGAGGTCGACCTTCGAGATGTGATCGGAGATCATGTTCGTGCCGACATGGGCCGCCTGCTTCTGCATCTGCTCCATCAGCCACGGGCCCTGGATGACATCGGCAAAGCCGGGGTAGTTCTCCACATCGGTGGTGATCATCAGCTGCCCGCCGGGCTGGAAGCCGGACACCATCACTGGCTCCAGCATGGCGCGGGCGGCATAGATCGCGGCGGTGTAGCCGGCAGGGCCGGAGCCTACGATCATCAATCTGGCATGGACATGGGCCATGGTGTTCTCCTCAGACCTTCAAGGTCAGGCGATGCGCTTCATAAGCGGCCATCGCGGCGCGGGCGATCTCTGTGGTGCTATCTATGGGTTCGTAGCGTGACCCGACAAGGTTACCCTCGAAACGATGCACAACTCCGTGATCGGCCAGCCCGTTGAGGAACTTGCCGATCTTGCCATGGCCGCCCGATGGCTCGAACACGAGCACCGGCACACCCGTCGCCGCCGCTTCGCCGATCATGTTGACGCTGTCGGCAGTGACAACGATGGCATCGGCATGGGCCAGCAGCGCAATGTAGGGGTTGGGGCCTGTGCCATCCCACCACCAGCCGCCGGCGCGGTCGAAGGTCTCGCCGACCAGCGCGGCCAGCGCCTCCGGCGTGCGGCGCGAGCGCGAGCCCATCAGCGCGGCACCGCTGGCCGCAAGCTGGTTGAGGCCCTGGACCAGCCGTGTGATGTCCTCCGGCTTGAACCGGTGATGGCGGCTGTCCCCGCCCACCAGCACGGCCACGCGCGGGCCATCCTTCAGCGCAGCGATGCGGGCCGGCGGGTTCTGGCGCGCGGCAGCCAGCGCAGCGGCGCTGACCTTGTGCGGCGAGACCAGCGTGGTCATCACATTGGGGCCACGCAGCCGGTCGTGGGCCGGCACCCAGATGAAATCGGCAGTCCTGGGGCCGGTGCGCGGATCTTTCAGGAAGATCGTGAACGTGCGTCCGCCCGACAGCCGCTTCACGGCCCGGACATAGGGCACCGCGCGCCGGCCCGAGGCGATGAGCAGATCTGGCCACGGTGGCCGGATCGGGCTGCCGGGCCTGCCCGGAGCCTCGCGCGGATCGATCGGCCCGCGCGGCATCAGCCATGTGAACGGTGCCGCCGGCCTGACCACGCGCTGCTCCGGCACAAGGCCCATGGCCCCGGCCACGCCCACGCACTGGGCAAGATCGCCGGCCTTGCCGTCGGTGATGATCCAGGCTGTCGGCGTCACGCGGTTCGGCTCCGTTCGGGGCAGCATATCTATGGCGCTGCAAGCCCGGCTCTATGTGCTGGCGCTTGTGTGGCAAAGATCGGGGGGCTATGCCAGCCCGATGGTTGTTGCGCGTGCAATGGCGTGTTGATGGCGGCCTTGGCAAGGCCGGGTCATCGCGCCGGCTGCCCGCGACAAGACCGGAAACCCGGACCGAGCGCGCCCATGGGGGCAGTCCGGCCATCTGGAGGTTCAGCCCGCTTGCCCGCCCGTCTCGACGACACTGACCGACTGATCCTCAAGCTGTTGCAGGATGATGGCAGAATGACCAATGTCGAGTTGGCATCACGCCTCGGCATGTCGCCGCCGCCATGCCTGCGCCGGGTGCGGGCGCTCGAGGAGGCCGGCTTCATCAGGGGTTACCGGGCGCTGATCGACGAAAAGCAGCTTGGCTTCGAGGTGCCATTCTTTGCCTTCGTGCATTTGGCCAGCCAGGCGGGGCCTGATCTCGATGCCTTCATTGCCCATATCCGGGCCATGCCGGCCGTGCGCGCGAGCTGGACCTTGTCAGGCGACATGGATTTCATGCTCCAGTGCGTCGCGCCGGACATGAAGGCCTTCCAGGCCTTCGTCGCCGACATGACCGACCTGCCCAATGTGCGCAATGTCCGCACGGCGCTGGCCATTGGTCAGGTCAAGGACGAGGGCGCGGCCCCGCTCTGAACCGGCGCGCCCTAAAGAGCGCGGGCCAGCCAGGCGGCGTAGTTGTTGCACAGGTTGGCCAGCCTCAGGCCTTCGCCGTCGATGTCGAGCCCCGAGCCGCCTTGCGCCGCATCCTGCGACAGCAATTGCGGATGCCGGCCCAGCACCGTGTTTCCCCGCACGATCAGCGCCTCGCCATCCATCTCGTCGCTGTCACCGCTGCCACTGCCAAAGCCGAAGGCCCCGCCGCCCGAGACCGACGCGAACCTCACGCTTCTGATGCTCACCACCAGATCGGGTGCATTGCGGACCCCTGCACGCCCGGCGAATTGCCGCCGCAAGGCCCCATCAAGGCTGGCAGCGATGCGGGCAGCGGACACAGAGCCGGCATTTGCCCGATAGGCCGAGACATCCACCCGGATCCGACCGAAGGCCTGCGTGCCGGCCTCGGCACGGCCTGCGCCAAGGCCGATCAGGGCAGCCGCGCCTGCCAACACGCCGCGGCGGGAGATCATCTGCATCCTGGCCATCCTGTCCTGCCGGCGCGCACATCACGCCTGACGTGCGCAGACTTCCGCGTCATCATGGCAATATCAAGAAACCGGCCACAGCCGCTGACAGCCTTCAGCCGAAACGGACGGCGGTGACCTCGTAGGACTTGCCGCCGCCGGGGGTCGAGACCTGCACCGTGTCGCCGATGGTCTTGCCGATCAGCGCACGCGCGATCGGTGAGCCGATCGAGAGCTTGCCCGAGCGGACATCCGCTTCCGGCTCGCCGACAATCATGTAGGTGCGCTCTTCCTCGGTGTCCTCGTCGATCAGCTTGACGATCGCGCCGAACTTGATCCTGTCGCCGGACAGCTTCGAGACATCGATGATCTCGGCCCTGCCGATCATCGATTCCAGTTCCATGATCCGGCCTTCGTTCAGCGATTGCTGTTCCTTGGCCGAATGATACTCGGCATTCTCGGACAGATCGCCCAGCGCGCGCGCCTCGGAAATCGCCTGGATGATGCGCTGGCGCTGCACCTGCATGCGGTCCTTGAGCTCGGCTTCCAGCGCGGCGAAACCGCTGATGGTGATGGGAACGCGGTCCATGACCGGTCTCCTCTTTCAAAAAAGCTGACCGTTGCAGACAGGCCAGGGCCCGACTGCAGCCGATGATGTTGATCGATGATGGTCCGCCCCGGTGCGCTCAGGCAGCCGTGTCGAAATACGACTGGAGTGATCGTACCTCAAGATCGCCGCTGCGATAGGCCCTCATGCCCTCTGCCGCCGCGATCGCTCCCGACAAGGTGGTATAATAAGGCACCTTGTGCAAGAGGGCGTTGCGGCGCAGAGACCGGCTGTCATTGAGCGCCTTGGGGCCTTCGGTCGTGTTGATCACCACGGCGATCTCGCCGTTCTTGATGGCATCGACGATGTGGGGCCGACCTTCCAGCACCTTGTTGACCCTGACCGGGGACAGGCCCTTTTCCTTGAGATAGCGCCAGGTGCCGCCGGTGGCGCTGATCTTGTAGCCGAGCCCGTCCAGCATCCGCGCCGTGGCGAGGATACGCGGCTTGTCGGCATCGCGCACCGAGATGAACACCGTGCCCGAGGTCGGCACTTTGGAGCCGGCGCCTAGCTGGCTCTTGGCGAAGGCCACGTCGAAGGAGCGGTCGAGCCCGATGACCTCGCCGGTCGAGCGCATCTCCGGGCCGAGCAGCACATCGACGCCGGGGAAGCGGGCGAACGGGAACACCGCCTCCTTGACGCCGACATGCTTGAGCACCTTCGGCTTCAGCCCGAACGAGGCCAGGCTCTCGCCGGCCATCACGCGGGCCGCGATCTTGGCAATGGGCTCGCCGATCACCTTGGCCACGAACGGCACGGTCCGCGAGGCGCGCGGGTTGACCTCGAGCACGTAGATCTCGTCATCCTTGATGGCATATTGCACGTTCATCAGGCCGCCGACCTCCAGCGCGATCGCCATGGCGCGGGTCTGCCGTTCCAGTTCGGCCAGCATGTCCGGCGACAGCGAGCGCGGCGGCAGCGAGCAGGCGCTGTCACCTGAATGGATGCCCGCCTCCTCGATGTGCTCCATGATCCCGGCAATGTAGGCCGTCTTGCCATCGGCCAGACAGTCAACGTCGACCTCGATGGCGTCAGACAGGTAGCGGTCGAAGAGCAAGGGATTCTTGCCCAGCACCATGTTGATCTGGCCGGTCTTGTCGTTGGGATACTTGGCCTTGACCTCGGAAGGGATCAGCGAGGGCAAGGTGCCAAGCAGGTAATCCTCGAACTGGGCCTCGTCCCGGATGATGGCCATGGCCCGGCCACCCAGCACGTAGGAAGGGCGCACCACGAAGGGCAGGCCCAGTTCGGAAGCGATCATCCGGCTCTGCTCGACCGAGTAGGCGATGCCGTTCTTGGGCTGCTTGAGCCCGAGCTTGTCGAGCAGGCGCTTGAAGCGGTCACGGTCCTCGGCCAGGTCTATGGCATCGGGCGAGGTGCCGAGGATCGGGATGCCGGCCTCTTCCAGCGCATGGGCGAGCTTGAGCGGCGTCTGTCCGCCAAACTGCACGATCACGCCGTGCAGGGTGCCGTTCTTCTGCTCGGCATGCAGGATCTCGAGCACGTCCTCGGCGGTCAAAGGCTCGAAATAGAGCCGGTCGGAGGTGTCGTAGTCGGTCGACACGGTCTCGGGGTTGCAGTTGACCATGATCGTCTCGTAGCCCGCTTCGCGCAGCGCGAAGCAGGCATGGCAGCAGCAATAGTCGAACTCGATGCCCTGCCCGATCCGGTTCGGACCACCGCCCAGGATCACCACCTTCTTCCGGTCGGTCGGCCTGGCCTCGTCGGCCATCGCACCGGCGAAAGGTGGCGCATAGGTCGAATACATGTAGGCCGTTGGCGAGGCGAACTCGGCAGCGCAGGTGTCGATGCGCTTGTAGACCGGACGCACGTCAAGGCCGTGGCGCAGCTTCGTCACCTCGCCATCGCTCTTGCCGGAGAGAGCCGCCAGCCGCTTGTCGGAAAAGCCCATCGACTTCAGCTGCCGGAAAGCGCCCGGCGTGGTTGGCAGGCCATGGGCCCGCACCTTGTTTTCCATGTCGACGATGCCGCGCAACTGCTCGATCAGCCAGGGGTCGATCTTGCAGCTGTCGAAGATCTCCTCGTCGCTGAAGCCCAGCCGCATGGCCTGCGCGACCTGAAGCAGCCGGTCCGGCGTCGGCGTGCCGATGGCCGCCTTGATCGCGTTGCGGTCATCGCCCTGGCCAAGGCCCTCGATCTCGATTTCGTCGAGCCCGTCGAGCCCCGTCTCCAGCGAACGCAGGGCCTTCTGCAGCGATTCCTGGAAGGTCCGGCCAATGGCCATGCTCTCGCCGACGGACTTCATGGAGGTGGTCAGCGTGGTCTCCGAGCCCGGGAACTTCTCGAAGGCGAAGCGCGGGATCTTGGTGACGATATAATCGATGGTCGGCTCGAACGAGGCCGGGGTCGCG
>JAIYDY010000052.1 GCA_027487245.1 Hyphomicrobiales bacterium | reverse complement strand
CGACACGCATGCGCACCGCAGACCTCGCAGCCGTCGCCGGCTCCTATGCGAATGGCCTGCCGGGCCTACTGGCGCTCGAATGCTGGGGCGGGGCGACGTTCGATGTGGCCATGCGCTTCCTGTCGGAAGATCCCTGGGAGCGTCTGGCGCTGATCCGCGAGCGGGCGCCGAACCTGTTGACCCAGATGCTGGTGCGCGGTGCCAATGGCGTCGGTTACACCAATTATCCCGACAACGTGGTGCAGCATTTCATCCGTCAGGCCGCACAGGCCGGCATGGACCTGTTCCGCATCTTCGATTGCCTGAACTGGGTGGAGAACATGCGTGTTGCCATCGACGCGGTGGCGAGCGAGGGCAAGCTGGCCGAAGGCGCGATCTGCTACACCGGCGACATGCTTGATCCGGCAAGGTCGAAGTACGACCTGCGCTACTATGTCGGGCTGGCGCGCGAACTGGAGCAGGCCGGTTGCCACATCCTGGCGATCAAGGACATGGCCGGCCTGCTCAAGCCTGCGGCGGCGCGGGCGCTGATCGGGGCGCTGAAGCAGGAAATTGGCCTGCCCATCCACCTGCATACGCATGACACGTCCGGCATTGCCGCTGCGACGCTGCTGGCGGCGGTCGATGCTGGTGTCGATGCCATCGATGCGGCCACCGATGCGCTGTCGGGCCTGACCTCGCAGCCGTGCCTCGGCTCGCTGGTGATGGCGCTCAGGGGCTCGGAGCGCGACAGCGGCCTCGATCCGGAGGCGATCCGACGGATCAGCTTCTACTGGGAGGCGGCGCGGCAGCAATATGCCGCCTTCGAAAGCGATCTGCGTGCCGGGGCATCGGAGGTCTATCTTCACGAAATGCCCGGTGGACAGTTCACCAATCTCAAGGAGCAGGCCCGTTCGCTCGGTCTTGAGAGCCGCTGGCACGAGGTCGCCAGGGCCTATGCGGATGCCAACATGCTGCTGGGCGACATCGTCAAGGTCACGCCCTCTTCGAAGGTGGTCGGAGACCTTGCGCTGGTGATGGTGGCGCAGGGCCTGACCCCGGCCGACGTGCTTGATCCATCCCGCGATGTGGCCTTCCCGGCCTCTGTTATTGAGATGCTGCGCGGGGACCTTGGCCAGCCGCCAGGGGGCTGGCCGGCTGGATTGCAGGCCAAGGCGCTGAAAGGCGAGACACCGATCACGGTCAGGCCCGGCTCGCTGCTGCCTGCCGTTGATCTGCCTGCGGCGCGCGCCGATGCCGAGCGGAAGATCGGACGGCACATCAGCGAAGCCGAGCTGTCATCCTGGTTGATGTATCCCAAGGTGTTTGGCGATTTTGCCGCGATGCTGCGCAAGTACGGGCCGCTTTCGGTGCTGCCGACACCGGTGTTCTTCTACGGCATGGCACCGGGTGACGAGATCACCATTGAAATCGAGAAAGGCAAGGCGCTGGTGGTGCGCCTCCAAGCCATCGGGGAGACCGATGACGAGGGCTTTGCCAGGGTCTTTTTCGAACTCAACGGCCAGCCGCGTACGATCAAGGCTCCCAACCGGGCCGTGACATCCAAGGTCGTGGCGCGCGCCAAGGCCGATCCGGCCAACCCGCTGCATCTGGCCGCGCCCATGCCGGGCCTTGTCGCCAGCATTGCTGTGCAGAAAGGCCAGAAACTGACGGCTGGCGATGTGGTCCTGACCATCGAGGCGATGAAGATGGAGACCGTGCTGCATGCCGAGCGGGACGGCGAGGTGGCCGACATCCTCGTCAAGCCGGGCGGACAGATCGACGCGAAGGACCTGCTGGTGGTGTTTGCCTGACCGGGCGATGCGCCTCAGCGCACGTGCCCGGTGTCGTGTGTATGGGCCTTGTCGCTGCACGCCGCACAATGGCCGTGCAACTCGACCGTCGCTTTCGAGACGTGGAAGCCCGAGCGCGCTGCGACATGCCCGAGCCGTGCTTCAACGTCGGCGTCGCGGACTTCCGCCACCGTGCCGCAATGATCGCAGATGGCGAAAGCGGCCAGTTCGTGATGATGCGGCTTGTTGCAGGCGACGAAGGCATTGAGCGATTCAATGCGGTGGGCCAGCCCGTCCCGCATCAACCGTTCGAGCGCGCGATAGACCGTCGGCGGCGCGTTGACGCCTTCGCTGCGCAGCTTGCCCAACAGGTCATAGGCCGACAGCGGCCGCACCGCTTCGCTCAAGAGGTCGAGGATGCGGGTCTGCGTGACGGACAGCGGGCGGGACGGGGCAGGACGTTCCGGCTGCGGCATCGGGCTGTCGCTTCCTCCGATTGACATGCTGCAAACATGATAACATATAACATCCGATTCCTCCATCTGCCCTCCGAAATGTTGGCGGCGGCAACCTGGAGCGTCAGCGATAGCGGCTGGTTGGCGTCGGCACAAGCTGGCGCGAGCGGGCCGCGGCCAACAGCAGGGACGCAGCCTCATGCTCTCACGAACCACGCTTGACCGCCGGTCGGTCGTCTCCGGCCTCGCCATCCTCGCCAGTGCTGCCGTGGCCGGCTCACGCAGTGCCCTGGCGCAGGCGGGAGCCAGTGCACCTGTTGCTGCGGGCGCGCCCCTACCCATTGTGGCAACCTTCTCGATCCTTGCCGATTTCATCGCCCAGGTTGGCGGCGACCGGCTCGCACTGACCTCGCTGGTGCAGGCAGGTGCTGACGCGCATGTCTATTCGCCGACGCCGGCGGATGCGCGGGCGCTGGTGGCGTCCCGTCTGATCTTCATCAACGGGCTCGGCTTCGAGGGCTGGGTCAACCGCCTGATCAAATCATCCGCGACCAAGGCGACGGTGGTGACCGCGACCCGCTCAATCGTGCCGCTCAAGGCGGAATCGAAGGGTGGTGGCCATGCGCATGCCGGCCATGATCATGGCGAGAGTGACCCCCATGCCTGGCAGTCGGTGGCCAATGCGAAAATCTATGTGGCCAACATCGAGGCAGCACTGGTGGCTGCCGACCCGGCCAGCGCAGAAATCTACCGCGCCAATGCCCGGGCCTACACCGGCAAACTGGATGCGCTCGATGCGGAGCTGCGCGCCAGCATCGCGCGCATTCCCACCGATCGGCGCAAGGTCATCACGTCGCATGATGCCTTTCAGTATTTCGAGAAAGCGTACGGGATCAGCTTCATCTCGCCGCGCGGGGTCTCGACCAGTGCCGAGCCCTCGCCCCAGGCTGTTGGCCGGATCATCCGGCAGATCAAGGCCGAGAAGATCCCCGCCGTGTTTCTCGAAAACATCTCCGACCAGCGATTGATCCAGCGCATCGCGCAGGAAACAGGCGCGCGCGTCGGTGGCACGCTTTACTCCGATGCGCTGACCCCGGCTGGCGGGCCTGCACCCAACTACATCGCGATGATGCAACACAACATGCGCCAGATCGTCGGCGCATTGGCCGTGGCCTGATCGCTGGCGGCCTCTGCCGGCAGTTTCAGGCTCAGGCTCGTGATGCCGGCGCTGCCTCCGGCGCACGGGCCGGAGCGCGGGCATAGATCAGCACGCTGGCCAGCAGGAGTCCGGCGAACAGCCAGTGCAGGTTGGCGAAGGTCGTGGTGGCTGCCAGCCCTTGCGAGCGCTCTGCTGCAATGAACCAGCCCGAGCCGATCTGCACGGCGGAGGCTCCCGCGATGAAGAGGAAGTTCATCGTGGTCATGCCCCTGCCAATCAGATGGGCGGGAAAGAACAGGCGCGCGTGGGCCATCAGGATGGCGTAGTTGAAGCCTGCGATGCCGATGGCCGAAAACAGCACAATGGCCCAGAGCCCGCCAAGATGGCCGCTGAGCGCGAGGGCGACGAACAGCGCCGCCGTCAAGGCCGTGCTCCAGAGCACGGTCGGCTTGGGGCCGCCGAGATATTTCTCGACCCAGCCGAACACGAAAGCGCCCGCCGTCATCGCCAGCGCCATGGCGAAGGCTCCATTGCCCTGCATGGCGCGGTCAAGGCCGTTGACCTCTTCGAGGAAGGGCGCGACCCACAGCCCGCGCGTTGTGACCAGAATGGCATAGGCGGTGAAGGTGATTGGTGCGAGCAGCCACAGCGCACGGATCGAGACGATGGCGCGGATGCCGGCCAGAATGCCGCGATCATCGGCATCGTCGGTCTTTGGCAAGGGCGGTGGATCGCGCAGCAGACTGGCCGCCAGCAGCAGTGCCAGACAGAACAGGGCTGCCACGCCGGCCATCGTCGGGCGCCAGCCGAAGGCATCGGCGGCACGGGCGAGCGGCGCGGCTCCGAGGAGGTTTCCCAACGAGCCCAGCCCGATGAACAGGGAGGCAAGACCGGCAAAGCCAGCCGATGGTCCTGATCGTGCGAACAGGTAGAGCGCGGCCATGAACACGGGCGAAAAGCCGATGCCGAGCAGCGCCATGGCTCCTGTCGCAACCGCCGCCGTCGGCGCGAATGCGAACAGGATCGCACCCACCGCGCCAACGCCCATGCAAACCGATACGGTGAGGCGCGGGCCAACCCTGTCGAGGGCCAGGCCGACCGGGAATTGCATCACGGCGAAGGTGATGAACCAGGCTGAACTCAAGGCACCGAGTTCAGCCGGCCCGATGGCAAGGTCAGCCATCAGCGGTGTCGCGATCACGCTCAGGAACGAGCGATAGAAGATCGACAGGATATAGGCGAGGATGAGGGCGAAGAAGATGCGCACGGCGTGGGTTCAGACCATTCCCGGATTGAACGACGGCACACCTGTCGGCTGCCCTGACGGATGCGGAAGGAGCAGAGTTGTTCGAGAGTGTCTCGTCACTTCGCGCGCTCCAGCACGCTGACATAGTTGGCCACGGCAGCGCCGCCCATGTTGAAGATGCCGCCGAGCTTGGCGCCGGCAATCTGCATGTCGCCGGCCTCGCCCATCAATTGCATGGCGCTGAGCGCATGCATCGACACGCCCGTGGCGCCGATCGGGTGGCCCTTGGACTTGAGGCCGCCCGAAGGATTGATCGGCAGCTTGCCATCCTTGGCGGTCCAGCCCTCGCGGATGGCGCGGGCACCATCGCCCTCGCTGGTCAGCCCCATGGCCTCGTATTCGATCAGTTCGGCGATGGTGAAACAGTCGTGGGTTTCAGCGAAGGACAGATCGGCCAGCGCGATGCCGGCCTGATCGAGCGCCTTGCGCCAGGCCAGCGCGCAGCCCTCGAATTTCAGGATGTCGCGCTTCGACATCGGCAGGAAGTCCTGGACATGGGCCATGCCCTTGAAGGCGACGGCGCGGGACATGGTCATGGCGGTGTCGAGATCAGCGATGACGAGCGCTGCCGCGCCATCGGAGACCAGCGAGCAATCGGTCCGCTTCAGAGGGCCGGCCACGAACGGGTTCTTGTCGCTCTCGGCGCGGCAGAAGGCAAAGCCGAGGTCCTTGCGCATCTGGGCGTAGGGGTTGGAGACGCCGTTGTGGTGGTTCTTGGCCGCGATGGCCGCGAGTGCATCGGACTGGTCGCCATGGCGCTGGAAGTAGCGTGCGGCAATCTGGCCGAAGACGCCGGCGAAACCTGCCGGCGTGTCACCATCCTCCGGCAGATAGGAGGCGCGCAGCAGGTTCTGGCCGATCTGTGGGCCGGGAGTGGTCGTCATCTGCTCGACGCCGACCACGAGCACGGTGCGGGCTGCGCCTGCCCGGATCGCCCGGACGGCCTGATGCACGGCAGCCGAGCCGGTGGCGCACGCGTTCTCGACACGGGTGGCCGGCTTGAAGCGCAGCTTCGGATCGGCCTGAAGCACGAGGCTGGCGGTGAAATCCTGCGCGGAAAAGCCGGCGTTGAAATGGCCCAGCACGATCTCGTCGACATCTGACGCATCCAGCCCGGCATGCGCGAGCGCCTCGTTGGCAGCACGGACGATCAGGCTTTCCACGGTCTCGGCATCGTGCTTGCCAAACGGCGTATGGGCCCATCCAACGATGGCAGCGTGTGTGGCAGCGGTCATGGCAGCGATCTCCCTCGCATGGCGCTTCTGCGTTCTTTCGACATGACATGCCTGCAAGCCGCGCAATCGGCAAGCAGCGGCTGCGCACGCCGGTCTTGCATGATTGGGTGGGGTCGCCGGGTCAGATCGCGAGCAGCAGGATTGTGCCGACACCGAGCGCGATCAGCCCCATGCCGACGATCTCGCGCGGGCTTGTCATTTCGGCGAACAGCTTGCGTGACATGATCTGGGCCAGAAACACCTCCACCAGCGCCAGGGTGCGCACGTTGGCGACGGCCGTCAGCGAAAAGCCGATGAACCAGAACTGCGAGGCGAGGGCTCCGAGAAACCCGGCAAACAGCGATGGACGCCAGACGCGGAAGCTGCCGGTCAGCGCTGACCGGTCGCGCAGCCCGAGATAGATGATCAGCATGAGCGACTGAAGGCCAAGCCCCCAGACGAGAATGGTCGAGGCACGCAGGAAGAAGACCCCTTCTTCCAGCGACAGGATGGCCCCGCGAAAGCACACGGCAGCCAGCGCGAAGAAGGCGCCGGACAGCATGCCGAAAACCAGTGGCCGCAGGCCTGCGCCGAGCACCGGCTCGCCACGCCGGAACGAGATCATCAGCACCCCGAGCGTGGCCAGAGCAATGGCCCCGAACTTCGGCAATGACAGCGGATCGCCCAGCACGAGCGCCGCGAAGACGGCCGCCTGCACGGGCTCGGTCTTGGTGTAGGCAGTGGTGACGGCAAAGGAGCGCTGCTTCATCGTGGCGAGCATCAGCGCTGTCGCCATGATCTGGGTGGCCGCGCCGCCCAGGCACCAGAGGAAAGCGGTGCCATTGAGGGAAGGGGGAAGCGCGCCGGCGAGCAGGCTGGCAAGGCCCAGGAACAGCACTGCAAAGGGCAGGCCGAACACGAAGCGCACCTGCGTGGCGCCAACGACACCGATGGCCTCCGTCAGGCTGCGCTGCGTCGCGTTGCGCGCGGTCTGGGCTGTCGCCGCGATCAGGGTCGCCGGGATCCAGAGCAGGGACATCAGAAAAGGGGAGAGCACGGAGGGCCTTGCGGGTTGCGTCGCCGGGCAGCGACAGCGGAGCGCATCACACAAGACCATTGCGGGGTGCTAGGCAAATCGCTGGCTGAGGGGTAGGTATGCGTTGTGCGCGTCGTTTCGCGCGATGGATCAGGCAGGCCCGCATGGCGCGCTGCCTCCTGTCGCGCCGGCAAGCACATCGCAAGATCCGACAATTGCCTGTTGTCTGCCATCTGTTCTGTCACGGCTTCCTGTTCACGCTCGCTCGTTCAACGTTCCGCATCCCGTCCATGACATCAGCCAGATCCGCTTTCCTGATGATGCTCCTTGCGCCTGCAGTGCTGTGCGCCGGGGTGAGGCCGGCGCTTGCGCAAAGCAACGGACCATCGCTGGTGATCGATGCGGCATCCGGTGCCGTGCTGCACGAGGAAGGGGCTTCGCAGGCCTGGCATCCGGCATCCACCACCAAGATCATGACAGCCTATGTCGCGCTCAGGGCCGTGCGCGCCGGCCGCATCGGCCTTCAGACCGCGATCCCGGCATCCGCCCTTGCGGCCAAGCAGCCGAGGGTGAAAGTCTATATCAGGGCCGGGCAGGAGATCACGCTCGACAACGCCCTCAAGATCATGATGGTCAAATCGGCCAACGACATCTCCTATGTGATCGCCGAAGGTATCGGCGGGACGGTTCCGGCCTTTGTCGAGATGATGAACGCCGAAGCGCGCCGTCTGGGCCTGCGCGACACGGCCTTCCGCAACCCGAATGGCTGGCATGATCCCGAACAGCAGACCAGCGCCCGCGATCTGGCCGTGCTGACCATGACGATGATGCGCGAGTTCCCTGAATATGCCGACTACTGGGGCATTGGCGCGGTGCAGCTTGGCAAGGTCACGCTCAACAACACCAATGGCCTGATCGGGCGTTATTCCGGCGCGAATGGCTTCAAGACAGGCTTTGTCTGTGCGTCTGGCTTCAATGTCGTTGCGACGGCAACTCGGGGCGGCCGCACCCTGATCGCCGTGGTGCTCGGCGCGTATTCCGGTGCGGAGCGCACCGTCAAGGCGGCGCAGATCCTCGATGCGGCCTTCACGTCGTGGGGCGGCACGGGGCGCAGCGTCGCCTCGATCGGCGCGAGCGGAACGCGGGCCCGCAACATCTGCGCAGACGTCCGCGCCTTCGGACGCGGTGCGCCGTTGGCCGATGACGTCGAGACCAGCGGCGCCATCTCGTTCGCTCCGTCCTCCGGGAGTGAATCCTCGGGCGTTTATGCCCTATTCGCCGGCCCGCAGGCTTCGACGACGCGCGGCACCGGTGGCCGCATCACGCTGGGGCCGCGTGCGCAGTTCACGCCGATCCCTGTCGCCTACGGGCGCAGTGCCGGGTCGGCCTCAGCGCCGCTGGCAGCCAATGTTTCGGGTCGCCCGGCATCGGCGGTGGCGGCAGCACGCCCGGGCGCGCCAACGGCGCCCGGTGCCATTGCGCCTGCTGGGGCCGTGGCTGGTGCCATTGCCGCAAGCGCAGCCGCGGCTGCCTTCGCGCCTTCGCGCGAAGGGGCTCCAACAAGCACGAATCCCGGCGGTGCGGGTCCGATCAGGTTGCAAGGAGCCATCGGGCAAGGCGGACCTGCGGCGCTGCGCCCGTCTTCGGCAGCCGGCATCAAGCCCAAGCCTGCTCCCGCCAGGCCTGCCACGGCATCCGTGGCACCGTCCCGCCCGGCGACAGCCGCGCGCCCGGCAGCCGCCAAGCCAACTCCGCGCGCCGGCACGACCGGTGTGGCGGCAAGCCCTGCTGCCAAGCCGGCGGCTTCACGGCCTGCCGCCCCGCCAGCCAGACCAGCCACCCTTCCGCCTCGTCGACCCCCGCCGCCTGCAGAGTGAGGCCTGGTCGCGCGTGAGTTCCGGCCCGGTCCTGCTGCGCGTGATGCCGTCTTGCCACTGGCTTGACGGACGATGAGCGCTCCCATCCCACCATCAGCGGCCCGGATCGGGATCATGCTGGCGCTCGGCAGTTCGGCCGGCTACGGGCTCAACATCGTCACCGCGCAGATTGCCTCGACGGTCGGGATCACCGGGGCGCTGATGGTGTTCTATCGCGTCTTCCTGATGCTGGCCTGCCTCGCTGTCGCCATTGCCGTGTCAGGAAGAAGCCTTGCGGCAAACCTTGCGATCGCGCCCGGTGAAGGCCGCGCCCTGCTGATCTTCGGCTTGTCGAGTTCGATCATCGGAACCGCCTACATGTCGTCGGTGGCCTTCTTGCCGGTGAGCGTTGCGGCGGTGATCTTCTACCTGTTCCCCATCCTCATCGTGCTGGCCGAGCCGTTCGTCGAGAAGACGCGCTTCGGCCTGATGCGGCTTGTGATCGTGCTGCTCGCCTTTGCCGGCGTGGCGCTGGTTGTCGGTCCCCGCTTCGACAGCCTTGATCCGCGTGGTCTGGCCCTGTCATTGCTGGCGGCGGCGGGCGCTGCGATCCAGTTCTTCGCCGCGGCGCGCATGCCGGTGACGCCCACTATTTCCAAGCTGTTCTGGGGTCATCTGCTGGTGCTGCCAGCCGTAGTCGCCGCGCTTGGCTGGATCGATGGCTTTCACGGGCCGGGCATCTTTGCGCTGGCACCGCTGGCGGTTGCCGTCACGCTTCTGGCCTATGTGGTCTCGATGGCGATGCAATTGCTGTCGCTCAACCGGGTCTCTGCCGCCGTGGGCGGGCTGACCTTCTGTGCCGAGCCGTTGTTTGCCAGCCTGTTCGCCGCGCTGATCCTCGGCGAGCGGCTGGTGCCGGTGCAGTATCTCGGAGGGCTTCTCGTGCTGGCGGCCATCGCCGTCAATGCCGTGATGGCCACCCGCCCCGATAGGCAGCGCTGAGGGCCTTCCGCCTGCGCCCGCCACACCCTATCTCTGGAGATATCCTTGCCAGAGGCCATCCCCATGTCAGCCAAGACCGTTATCGACGCTCCCACAATGACCGAACTCGAGGCCGCCGCCTTCCGGCGTCTGGTGCAGCACCTGCGCACGCGGGCGGATGTGCAGAACATCGACATGATGAATCTGGCGGGTTTCTGCCGGAACTGCCTGTCCAACTGGATGAAGGATGCCGCTGACGAGCGTGGCATCGCGCTGTCCAGGGACGAAAGCCGCGAACGGGTCTATGGCATGAGCTACGATGCCTGGAAGGCGCTGCACCAGGGCGCGGCCAGCGCCGAGCAGCAGGCGGCGTTCGAGGCCAACAAGCCACAGCATTGACGGTTCAGGTGCTTGACGGTGCCGGCGACAGGCTGCATTCCGGCCTTCTGAACAAGGAAGCATGCCATGTCCGAACCCCTCCAGGGCGATCAACTCAAGTCCATCGTCGAGCGCATCGAGCGCCTCGAGGAGGAGAAGAAGACCATCACCGACGACATCAAGGAGGTCTACTCCGAGGCCAAGGCGAACGGTTATGACGTCAAGGTGCTGCGCAAGGTGATCTCGATCCGCAAGCGCGACCTGCGCGAACGCCGCGAGGAAGAGGCCATCCTCGATCTTTATCTGCAGGCGGTTGGCGAATCGGCCTGACCGGGGCTGCGGTCAGCGGCTGGTGTAGTTCGTCGGCAGCGGCCTGACGGCGGGGCCCGAAAAGCGGTCCGGCCGTGTATCGTTCGGATCGCGCTGGGTAAACCCGAGCGATGCAGCCGGCGCTGAATCGGCAGCGACAGGCCCTGGCTGGGGCTGGGTCATGCGGGCGCGGGTGGTGGTGACCTTGGCCGCGCTGTCCGGCAGCGATCCTGTGGCCACGGCTGCGAACAGGTTGTCGAGCGCCGAGCGGTCCGGGTTCGGGGCGGTGCGCGCCGGCGCCGGTGCAGCAAGGCGTGCGGCTGGCACCGCCGGTGTTGCTGTCACACTGGCCGAACCACTTGCCGGCGCAGCGGCAGCCACGGCGAGAGGCGGTCTTTCGGGCGGCAGGGGGTGATTGATGGCCACCAGCCTTGGTGGAGGATCACGCGGGACCGGGGCAGCCGGACTTTGCGCGGGCAAGGTCACCGGGACGGTGGCCGCCGCCGCAAGGGCCGGACCTCCCGCGCCTGCAGCCGGCATGTCATCCGGCCTGCGTGGCGGAACCGGTGCCTGCACCAGACGGCCTGCTGGTGCTGCGGGGGCCTGTTCTGCCCCGGCCGGAATGCCACTTGGACCTTGCTGCCAGTTGAGGCGCTGACCGGTTGAGCCGGGCTCGACGGAGGCCAGTTGCACGGGAGTTGTTTGCGCAGGGCCGAGATTGTTCGGGCGCGCGATCGGGAAGGGCGCTGCCACGAAGCGTGGCTGGGCGGGTGCTGGCGGTGCCGGAGCCTGTGTCGGCGCGGGCGGCGCTTCGGCTTCCGCGCTGCGCGGCACGGCTGCCACCTGCGTTTCGGTGCTGCGGCCGCGTGCGGGCGCGCGGGCGGTCGCCGGGGCCAGCGTGTCAGCCGTTGGCTGCCGCATGATCGAATACAGATCGCTGTTCTCGCTGCCACCAGACGGCGCATAGGCCAAAGTCTGCTGGCTGGACGAGGTGCGGGCGCGGCCCCTGCCGCGCGTCGTTGTCAAGGCTTCTTCTTCCTCGTTCCAGCCGAACAGGGAGGCCCAGAGGCTGCGGCGCGAACTCTGCATGATCGCGCCTTCGTCGAAATCCGACGAGGCGTAGCCGCCAACGCTGCCGCCACGGGCGAGGATCTGTGCCTTCGCGAGATCGTAGCCCTCCATGGGCCGGCCATCAGCCGCGATGTGCACGGTGTTGCCGCTGGGGAAAATGCGGGCGAGCTGATCGCGCGTCATGCGCGGCCAGGAGCGCACGCTGCCGACATCGAGATGCACGAACGGGGTGTTGGCCGTGGGGTAATAGCCGACACCGCCGCGTTGCAGCTTCATGCCGACGGCGCGGATCTGCGCGGTCGAGATGTCGGGCAGGTAAAAGTCCATGGCCTTGCCCATGGTGTGCTGGCTGTGCTTGGCCACGCCGCGTGACCGGCGGCGCAACATCGCGTTGGTGCCGGGCGAACGATAGGCCGAGACGACATGGAACGGGCTGCTGGAGCCGACCTCGCGATGGACTTCCCAGGCGATGTCGAACAGGCGCGGGTCCATCTTGATGACATCATCGTTGCGCCAGTCACGCAGGGCATTGCTGAGCTTGTCGAGTGCTTCACCAACATAGCGACCGTCGCGCCGGAACGTGACCGTCGTCAATTCCTTGGTGTGCATGTGCTGGATGCTGATGGTGCGGGTGTCACCATTGGCCACGGCATCCTGCGTGGTGCGTGAACCAATCACCAGCGCGGCCAGCGACAGCGCCACGACGCCGGCACGGTGACGCCAGCGCGACATGGCACAGCGGGCGTGACTAGCGCCGGATGCCAAAACCACGATCCACCATCTCGCTGATGATCATAACAGGCAATGACCTTGTGACTGCCGCGACGGACTCAGCGGATACTCCACCGAAGTGCACACCATTGCCGATGGTGGTTAACCCTTCGTTGACAAATGGGATCAACAAACCCTCACCGGAGACGTTGATGCGGCTCCGAAAGCGGCTGCTTCTCCCTACCCGGCTCATAGTCACCAATCATGGCAAAAACGTGCAAACGTTCAAGAGCCAAGGCCCAAGGCAGCCGACCCCTGCGTGATGCAGATCAAGACACACGCCGCCATGCCCCGATCTCTGCTCACAGGCCAAGCGCTTCCCGAGTCCTGCGTTGAAAACCGTAGATGTCCTCGAAGTTGCGAAGTGTGCCATCAGCATCGACCGCCTGCGTCATGTAGACGATGTGGATCGGCAGCTTGCGCGTCAGCCGGATCGTGCGTTCGCCCGAACCGACAAGGCTTTGCAGTCGCCGTTCGGACCAGCCGCCATCGGTGCCGGCGAGAACCAGTTCGGCCAGCTTGAGAGGCCGCTCGACGCGCACGCAACCGGAGGAATAGGCCCGCCGGGCCGAGGCGAACAGGTTCCGAGACGGCGTGTCGTGCAGGTAGACGGCATGGTCGTTCGGGAACATGAACTTGATATTGCCGAGGGCATTGCCGGGACCGGGCGGCTGGCGCACGGTGATGTTGTTGCCGCGCCGGATCACCTGGTAGCCGCGCCTTTCCGCATAGCCGGGGTCGGCTGCAAGCTTGGGCAGGATGTCCTGGCGCAGAATTGTCGGCGGGATCGTCCATGACGGGTTGAGGACCAGGTGGTCCATCAGATCCGAGAAGATCGGCGTCGGCCGTTCGGCCTTGCCGACAACCACGCGCGCGGCATGGACGACCTCTCCATTCTCGACCTTGCGCACCATGTATTCGGGCACGTTGACGATCAGATGTTCGGTCCCGAGATCGCCCGGAAGCCAGCGCCAGCGCTCCATGTTGGCAATGAGATCGGCGCTTTTCGCAGAGGGGTCGCCGCCGTTCATGGCGTCGATCGTGGCGCGGTTGATCACGCCATTGGCTGGTAGCGCATTGTCCCGCTGGAAGCTCGCCACCACCGTTGCCAAACCGGCATCGTGCATGCGGCCATCCTCCGGCGCAAAGCCGAAACGGGCACGGATCAGGGTGATGCGGTCATCGCGCATGCCGATGCGGATGGCCGGACCGGCAGGAATGCGGACCGAGGGCTGCGCTTGCGGCTGGGACTGGCGCAGCTCGGCCAGCTTGGCCTTCAGGGCGCGGTAGCCCTCGTGCGTCGGCTGATAGGATGCCAGAACCCTGTCGGGTTCGGCATGGCCGTTAAGCCGGGCCAGAACTTCGCTCGCCGCAGGCAGATCGAGCTTGGGCGTGATGAGTGCGGACAGGCGGCGCGGGTCGATGCGGCCACCGCGCGCGTCGCGCGCATAGCGCACGGCCAGCGCTGTCAACCGGATGTCCGCCAGGGCCAGATCGAGCGGCCGCGGATTGATCAGCCGCGGCGCGGCATAGTCCTCGGGGCGAAGGCCGTCCTCTGCAGCACGGGAGAGCTGCGACCGCAGGCGCTGGCCGGTCTCGGTGAGGCCATCGGCGGAGTGCCACAAGGGCTTGTGGCCGCGCGCTTCGTAGAAGGAGATGATGGCCCGTTCGTCACGCTCCGGCAGCCACGGCTGGGCCACGGCCTTTGCCAGCCGTTCAGCCAGCAGCGGCGTGATCTCGTCCGGCGCTGCTGGCGCTGCGATCACCGGTCGCGCCGGCTCGGCGGCGGGCGGCGTTGCGGGCTCGTCGAGAACGATGATGGCAGGATAGGGCGGGGCCGGGATATCCTGCACGATCGCGGCGGCGGGCGTTTCCGCAGGCGAGGGGGCGACCGACGTCAGCGGTGACAGCGTCGGTGCGTCCTGTTCGATGACCGGCTCGGCCGGCTTGATGGCAGCTGTCAGCATCGGACCGGGTTCTGCTGGGGCAGGTGACGCTGGCGCTGCGGCGATGCCGGAATCCGCTGGCAATGCAGCGGGCGTTTCCATGGCCGGTGCCGTGGCGAGGTCCGTTGCCGGCTTCTCAACAGGAAAATCGAGGACCAAAGGCGGCGGCTCTGGCGGCGCCGGAAAATTCCGCTCAACTTCGGCAGCGCTGAGTTGGGTGGCTGTCAGTGGTTCCGGCTCAACTGGCGCGAGCGTGGCGCCAGGCTGGCCCTGTCCGAGATCGGACGGTGTCAGCACGAGTTCGAACGCCTCGGGCGGTGCCGGAAACGCACTCTCTTCGCTGGCAAGGGCCGGGGCGATCAGGGTGGGGAACGCGGCACACAAGGCAAAAAGCGACGCCGACAAGGTCACGCGCCTCATGGCCATTTTCATTCTCCCGGATGCTCAAATCGAATCGGCAGATAGTGCCGCCGGTTCTTGCGCCGGGCAATCACATTCCTGCAACACGTCGCCAGAATGTGGCGAATTCTCGCATTTTGGCCCGTGTTTTCGCCGTTATTCACCCTGTCTGGTCGCGGGATGTGCGGTAGCGCACAAACCGCGCAGGGTCAGGCGGCATTTTCGTCGGCGATGTCGAGGCCGGCGCTTTCCTCAAGGCCGTAATCCTTGAGCTTGCGGTAGAGGGTCGACCGGCCAATACCGAGCTTGCGCGAGATTTCCGACATGTGTCCGCGGTAATGCTGCAAAGCGAACTTGATGATGTCGCGCTCCAGATCATCCATGCGGCGCATGTCCGAGCCTTCGGTCAGATCGATGGCATTGGGGTCGCGCACCGGGACCTGGATGATGCGCGGCGGCTCGGCTCCGCCCGAGGTGACGGCATAGGGCTGCGGCGCGGGCGGAATGCGCACATCGAAACCATCGACCTGGGCTGCGATCTGCGGAAACTCGGCGACGGTCAGTTCGTCGCCATCGGAGAGGACCACGGCACGGAACAGGGCGTTCTCGAGCTGGCGCACGTTGCCGGGCCAGTCATAGCGCTGGAGCAGCGCCGCGGCCTCGGCCGAAAGCCCGCGGATGCGCTTGCCTTCTTCGGCGGAAAAGCGCGCCACGAAGGATTTCGCCAGATCGGGGATGTCCTCGCGTCGCGAGCGCAGGGCCGGCAACATGATCGGAAAGACATTGAGACGATAGTACAGGTCCTCGCGGAACTGGCCCTGCTTGACCTGTTCGAGCAGGCTCTTGTTTGTGGCCGAGATCAGCCGGATGTCGACACGCACGGATTTGCGGCCACCGACCGGGTCGACCTCGCCCTCCTGGATCGCGCGCAGCAGCTTGACCTGCGCATCGAGCGGCAACTCGCCAACCTCGTCGAGGAACAGGGTGCCACCGCTGGCTTCGACGAACTTGCCGACGTGCTTTTCGGTCGCGCCGGTGAACGAGCCCTTTTCGTGACCGAACAGGATGGACTCGACCAGATTATCGGGAATGGCACCGCAATTCACGGTCACGAAGGGCTTGCCCTTGCGGTCGCTCGATCCCTGGATGGCGCGGGCCAGCACTTCCTTGCCGACGCCCGATTCGCCCTCGATCAGGATCGGGATGTTCGACTTGGCGGCGCGCTCGGCAAGGCGCACGACGCGGGCCATCTCGGCGCTGCGGGTGCTCAGGTCGTGGAAGCCCAGCGTGCCGGAGGCGCGGCGTTTCATGCGCCGGATCTCGTCCTCCAGCGCGCCCAGCTTGAGTGCATTCTTTATCGAGACCTGAAGACGTTCAGCGCCCACCGGCTTGACGACGAAGTCGGACGCGCCGGCGCGCATGGCGGCAACGACGGTTTCGATCGACGAATGGGCCGTCTGGACGATGACCGGCTTTTCGAGCCCCTTGTCCTTCAGCGCAGCCAGCACCCCCATGCCATCGATCTCGGGCATCACCAGATCGAGAATGACCAGATCGACCGCCTCGCCTTCCATGCCGGTCAGCATGCGGACCGCCGCCGTGCCGCTGTCGGCGGTGCGCGCTTCATAGCCAAAGCGCCGCACCATCGCCTCCAGAAGGCGGCGCTGGACCGGGTCATCATCGACAATCAGGACGGTGGTGCTCATCTCAGTCCAATTCCAGACGACGCGGCGGGAATCGCCTGTGTCGTTTCGGGGCACTGTCGGGCACAACGGTTAAGCGGCGCTTAAGCGGACCGGATGGCCCGGCAAGACGTCGCAGCCCGCTGACACCGCCGGCCAGTTGATTGCGCAAGGGAAAAACCACATAAGCTGATGTCAACGCATGTCCTTGCCTGATGTGTGCGCTTGAGATGACAGGTTCCGACCCATGACGCCCACGACAGACCACGGGCTCTTGCCTGCCGATGCGGTCTTTGCCCCGGTGCAAGCGGCCTATCGGCGCCAGAACCGCGAGCCCAACCTCGGCACCTTGCCGGAGTGGGACCTCACGCATCTTTACCCGTCGATGGACGCACCCGCATTTTCGGCTGACATGGAGCGTGCTGCGTCGCAGGCGCTGGATTTCGCCGCAACTTATCGCGGCAAGCTGGCCGACATCGCTGCCCGGCCTAACGCCTCGGTGGCGCTGCATGCCGCGGTGGCGGCCTACGAGGTGCTTGATGATCTGATGGGCCGGATCATGTCCTATGCAGGGCTGGTCTATTCTGGCGACACCACCGATCCGCAGCGGGCCAAGTTCTACGGCGATACCCAGGAACGCATCACGGCCGCTTCGACAGAGCTGCTGTTCTTCATGCTCGAACTCAACCGCATCGACGACAAGGTCCTCGATGCGGCGGCTTCTGCCCCGCCGCTCAGCCACTACAAGCCGTGGCTCGATGACATGCGCAAGGACAAGCCGCACCAGCTCGACGACCGGATCGAGCAATTGTTCCACGAGAAGTCCGTGACCGGCCGGGCGGCCTGGAACCGCCTGTTCGACGAAACGATCGCCTCGCTGCGCTTCAAGGTCGGCGATCAGGAACTGACGCTGGAGCCGACGCTCAACAAGCTTCAGGACAGTGACGGCAAGGTCCGCAAGGCGGGTTCCGAAGCGCTGGCCAATGTGTTCGGCCAGCACACCCGGACCTTTGCCCTGATCACCAACACCCTGGCCAAGGACAAGGACATCCAGGACAAGTGGCGCGGCTTCACCGATGTCGCGCAGTCGCGGCATCTTGCCAACCGGGTCGAGCCGGAGGTGGTCGAGGCGCTGGTGAGCGCGGTGCGTGCCGCCTATCCGCGCCTGTCACACCGCTACTATGCGCTCAAGGCCGGCTGGTTCGGCAGGACGGAGCTGGATTTCTGGGATCGCAACGCTCCTTTGCCCAAGGTCGAGCAGCGCGCGATTCCGTGGGACGAGGCGCGTGATACGGTGCTCGGTGCCTACGAGACCTTCTCGCCAAGGCTGGCAGGCATTGCCCGCCGCTTCTTCGACGAGAACTGGATCGATGCGCCGGTCAGGCCCGGAAAGGCCCCCGGCGCCTTCGCACACCCCACCGTGCCATCCGCCCATCCGTATGTGCTGATCAACTACCAGGGCAAGCCGCGCGATGTGATGACGCTGGCGCACGAACTCGGCCATGGCGTGCATCAGGTGATGGCGGCACACAATGGCGCGCTGATGGCCCCGACGCCGCTTACTCTGGCCGAAACCGCTTCGGTTTTCGGCGAGATGCTGACCTTCCGCCGCCTGCTCGACGCCACCACCAGCCAGAGCCAGCGCAAGGCCATGCTGGCGAGCAAGGTCGAGGACATGATCAACACGGTCGTGCGCCAGATCGCGTTCTATTCCTTCGAACGTAAGCTGCACGAGGAGCGCAAGAACGGCGAACTGACGGCCGACGCGATCAGCGACTTGTGGATGTCGGTGCAGGCCGAGAGCCTGGGGCCCGCGATCAGGCTGGGGCCCGGCTACGAAACCTTCTGGACCTATATCCCGCATTTCATCCACTCACCGTTCTACGTCTATGCCTATGCCTTCGGTGACTGCTTGGTGAACTCGCTCTACGGCGTCTACGAGCGCTCGGCGGAAGGTTTCCAGGACCGCTATTTCGCCCTGTTGGCGGCGGGCGGCACCAAGCACCATTCCGAGGTTCTGGCGCCGTTCGGCCTCGATGCCCGCGATCCAGCCTTCTGGCAGATCGGGCTGGGCCTGATCGAGCGCATGATCATCGAGCTGGAGCAGATGGGATGACAAGCCCGATCTGGCTCGAGGCGGCGATCAACGGGCCATGGGGCCGGAGTCTGCAGCCTGGCATCCCGATCACCATTCCCGAGATCATCGCCGACGGGGTTGCTGCGGCGAGGGCCGGTGCTGCCATCATCCACCTGCATGTCTATGGCGAAGCGACGGGCCGCCAGACCGATGACTGGCAGGTCTATGCGCCGGCGATCGAAGGCATCCGCGCCCGCTGCGACGCCATCGTCTACCCCACCATTCCAATTGCCGGCTCTGGATTTGCGGGCGACACGGTGTCTGCGTCCGGGCGGTATGCCCACCTTGATGAACTTGGCCGGCGCGGGCTGGTGGAATGGGGCGTGATCGATCCGGGCAGCGTCAACTTTTCCGGGTTTGGCGACATCGCGGCTGGCGTGCCGGGCTTTGTCTACCAGAATCCCGAGGAGCATATCCGCGAAGGCATGGCGATTGCGGAACGGCACCGGCTTCATCCAAGCTTCGCGATCTACGAGCCGGGGTTCACGCGCGCCGGGGCGGCGCTGGCTGCCTGCTATCCGTCGCTGCCCGTGCCGATCTACCGCCTGATGTTCTCGGATGGCTATGCCTGGGGCTTTCCGCCGCGTGGCTGGGCGCTCGCGGCGCATCTGGCCTTGCTGGCGGACTGCGCAGCCGGAGCGCCGGCGATGATCGCGGGCCTTCAGGTCGATATCCGGCCGCTGATCGCAGACGCTGTCGGGCGCGGCGTGCATGTCCGTGTCGGCCTCGAGGATGCGCCGTTCGGCGAGGAGCGCGGCAATCCCGCGCTGGTGTCCGAGGCAGCCGGACTGATCGTCAGGGCCGGCGGCACGCTGGCTGTGCCAGCCGACGTGCGCAAGGCGCTGGCGCCAGCTTGACCCCGCGACGCCATCGCCGCTTGGCGCGGGCCAGCCTGCGCCTTATCTGACAGGAATGAGCATTCCCCCCGATACCGAACAGAACCGCTTTTCGGCCCGTGCCACGCGCTATGCCCGCGTTGGTGCCAATGTCGGCGGGGTGGCGGCCCGCATCGCGACGTCGTTCCTGACAGGGCGTTCGAGCAGTGGCGACGCGCGCAATGCGGCGGCGCTGGCGCAGGCACTGGGTGGGCTGAAAGGTCCGCTGATGAAGGTGGCGCAACTGATCGCCACGATCCCCGACGTGGTGCCGCCCGAATATGCCGAGGAGTTGCAGAAGCTGCAATCGGAAGCACCGCCCATGGGGGTCGCGTTCGTCAACCGGCGCATGATGGCGGAACTGGGCGGCAACTGGCGGCAGCGCTTCGAAAGCTTCGATCTGAAACCTGCCGCCGCGGCCTCGCTCGGACAGGTTCACAAGGCCACCGCGCTCGACGGCACGCGGCTGGCCTGCAAGCTGCAGTATCCGGACATGGAATCGGCGGTCGAGGCCGACCTGAAGCAGTTGCAATTGCTGCTGGCCCTGCACCGGCAGATGGACCAGGCCATCGACACCCGCGAGATCGCCAAGGAACTGGGCGCACGGGTGCGCGAGGAACTCGACTATCACCGCGAGGCCAAGCATGCCGCCCTGTATCAGCTCATGCTGGCCGAGACGCCCGATGTGCGGGTGCCGAAGGTCGAGCCATCGCTGTCCACGCGCCGCCTGCTCACCATGCACTGGCTCGATGGCAGCAAGCTGCTGAGCCACAAGGAGGCCGACCTCGACACCCGCAACCGCATCGCGCGGGCGATGTTCCATGCCTGGTGGCGGCCGTTCATCCGCTATGGCGTGATTCACGGCGACCCACATCTGGGCAACTACACCGTGTTCGATCAGGACGGACAACCGGGCGGGCTCAACCTGCTCGATTATGGCTGCGTGCGCATCTTCCCGCCGACCTTCGTCAATGGCGTCAACGAACTGCGCAATGGCCTGCTGCGCAACGACGAGGCGCAGATCGTCCACGCCTACGAGGTCTGGGGTTTCAAGAACCTGAACAAGGATCTGATCGAGATCCTCAACATCTGGGCGAAGTTTATCTACGGACCGCTGCTTGATGACCGCGTCCGCACCATCGCCGACGGGGTCAGCCCCGGTGCCTATGGCCGGCGCGAGGCGTTCAGCGTGCATCAGGCGCTCAAGGAGAAGGGCCCGGTCACGGTGCCGCAGGAATTCGTGTTCATGGACCGTGCCGCCATCGGGCTTGGCGGCGTTTTCCTGCATCTGCGCACGGAAATGAACTTCTTCCGTCTGATCGAGGATGAACTGGCCAATTTCTCCGCCGAGACAGTTGGCCAGCGGCAGGCGCAGGCACTGGCCGCGGTTGGTCTAAAGCCGTCCGTCTCCGGTCCGTGACGCGGATGCAGTTGCGCCGAATGACACCTATCGGCCAATGCCACTGCCGCACCCGATCGCGGTGGTTGTGCTGCAACGATCCCGACCATTTGTCCGTTGACTCGTTGCATCTTGTCATGTCCTTGCGCTAAACGCAGACAAGGTTCGATACCGTCATATTTTCGCACAGGGGCAAGCATGGCTGACCATGGCAATTCCGGCGACGCCGGCCATCCCGCAATGGACTACAAGGCACACGAAAGCACCTTCAAGGGCTTCATTCATTTCACGGAAGTGGGCACCGTGGCGTGCATTGCCATCGTGGTTGCGCTCGCCGTCGGCGGCGTCAAGCATGCTTGGCTGACGGTCATCTTCGGCACGATCCTCACCCTGGTGACGGCGGCCATCGGCATTGCTGCGCCGAAGATCGGCTGGCGTGCGCCGGCCATCCCGCTCGTGCTCATGCTTGCCGCGCTCGCCTTCATGGGCGGCTCTCACTGATCCTTGTTGCTCAAAGGGACATCCCAGATGCGCATTGCTGTTCCGGCTGAAGCCAAGGGCGTCGAGACCCGTGTCGCGGCCACTCCCGAGACCGTGAAGAAGTTCATCGGTCTTGGTGCCAGTGTCAGCATCGAGAAGGGTGCAGGCCTTGAGGCGGGGATTTCTGACGCCGATTTCGAGGCGGCCGGGGCCACCATCGCCAAGTCCGCCAAGGACGTGATGAAGGATGCCGATATCGTCCTGAAGGTGCGCCGTCCGGCAGATGCCGAGATGAAGAGCCTCAAGTCCGGTGCCATCGTCGTGGCCATCATGGATCCCTATGGTCAGGAGGCCGCGCTCGCAGGCCTCGCCAAGGCGGGCGTGAGCGCCTTTGCCATGGAGTTCATGCCGCGCATCACCCGCGCGCAGGTCATGGACGTGCTGTCCTCGCAGGCCAACCTGGCCGGCTACCGCGCCGTGATCGATGGCGCTGCCGAATATGGGCGCGCGCTGCCGATGATGATGACCGCTGCAGGCACGGTGCCCGCCGCCCGCATCTTCATCATGGGTGTCGGCGTTGCCGGGCTTCAGGCCATCGCGACGGCGCGGCGCATCGGCGCTGTGGTGACCGCGACCGATGTGCGGCCCGCCACCAAGGAGCAGGTCGAGTCACTCGGCGCCAAGTTCCTCGCGGTCGAAGATGACGAATTCAAGCAGGCCCAGACGGCGGGCGGCTATGCCAAGGAAATGTCGAAAGAGTATCAGGCCAAGCAGGCCGAACTCACCGCCTCGCACATTGCCAAGCAGGACATCGTGATCACCACGGCCCTGATTCCGGGCCGGCCGGCGCCGCGCCTGATCACCAAGGCCATGGTCGAGAGCATGAAGGCCGGTTCGGTGATCGTCGATCTGGCGGTGGAGCGCGGCGGCAACTGCGAACTGGCCAAGCCGGGCGAGATCGTCGTCACCGACAACGGCGTGCGTATCGTCGGTCATCTCAATGTGCCGGGCCGTCTCGCCGCCACGTCATCGGCGCTCTATGCGAAGAACCTCTATGCCTTCGTCGAAACCATGATCGACAAGAAGGAAAAGGCGCTCGCCGTGAACTGGGATGACGAACTGGTCAAGGCGACGCTGCTGACCCGTGACGGCGCTGTCGTGCATCCGAATTTCCAGCCCAAAGCCTGAGCCTAAGCCGCGTCAGCCAACGGACAAGAGGGGCACTCACCATGTCGACCATCACACCCCAGGAAGCTCTCGACCGGGCCCGCGCCGCAGCCGATGCCGCCAAGCAGGCAGCCGAGGCGGCGCAGAAATACGCCGACCAGATCGCTGCAACCGCGAGCGCTGCGTCCGGCGGTGCCATCGATCCGATCGTCTTCCAGCTGGCCATCTTCGCGCTGGCGGTTGCCGTCGGCTATTATGTCGTCTGGTCGGTGACACCGGCCCTTCACACGCCGCTGATGTCGGTGACCAACGCCATTTCCTCGGTGATCGTCGTCGGTGCCCTGCTGGCCGTCGGTGTCAGTTCCACCCCCGCCATGGGCGACGGGCCGCTCTGGGCCAAGGTCATGGGTTTCTTCGCGCTGATCCTCGCCTCCGTGAACATCTTCGGCGGCTTCCTCGTCACCGAGCGCATGCTCGCGATGTACAAGAAGAAGGGCTGACGCGTCATGGCCGCCAATCTTTCAGCCCTGCTCTACCTGGTCGCGGGCATCCTGTTCATCATGGCCCTGCGCGGGCTTTCCCATCCGACGACGAGCCGTCAGGGCAACCTCTTCGGCATGGCCGGCATGGCGATTGCCATTCTGACCACCGTGATCTTCTTCCGTCCGTCCGGCTTCTCCGGCTGGCTTCTGGTCGTGCTTGGCCTTGGCATCGGCGGCGGCATCGGGGCCTACATGGCCCGCAAGGTGCAGATGACGCAGATGCCGCAGTTGGTGGCGTTCTTCCACTCGCTGGTCGGTCTGGCCGCCGTGCTGGTGGCAGGTGCCGCGCTCTATGCGCCTGAAGCCTTTAACATCGGCAAGGTCGGCCAGATCAAGGCCGCCAGCCTGTTCGAGATGGCGCTTGGCGTCGCCATCGGGGCGATCACCTTCACCGGTTCGATCATCGCCTTCCTCAAGCTCGATGGTCGCATGTCCGGCAAGCCGATCATGCTGCCGCAGCGCCATGCGATCAACATCGGCCTCGGTGTGGCGCTCGCGATCCTGATCCTGATTTTCCTGCGTACCGAGAGCCACGCGGTCTTCTGGCTGATCGTCATCGTCTCGTTCGCGCTTGGCGTGCTGCTGATCATCCCGATCGGCGGGGCCGACATGCCGGTCGTGGTGTCGATGCTCAATTCCTATTCGGGCTGGGCTGCGGCTGGCATCGGCTTCACGCTCGGCAACATGGCGCTGATCATCACCGGCGCGCTGGTCGGTTCGTCCGGTGCGATCCTGTCCTACATCATGTGCAAGGCGATGAACCGCAGCTTCATCTCCGTGATCCTCGGCGGTTTCGGTGCCGAGGATGCCGGCGCTGCCGCGGCAACGGAAGCCCGCCCCTACAAGGCCGGGTCCGCCGAAGATGCCGCCTACATCATGAAGAATGCCCAGAAGGTGATCATCGTTCCGGGCTATGGCATGGCCGTGTCGCAGGCCCAGCATGCGCTGCGCGAGATGTGCGACCTGCTCAAGAAGGAAGGCGTCGAGGTCAAGTATGCCATCCACCCGGTCGCAGGGCGCATGCCGGGCCACATGAACGTGCTGCTGGCCGAAGCCAATGTTCCGTATGACGAGGTCTTCGAACTGGAAGACATCAACTCGGAATTCGGGCAGGCGGATGTAGCCTTCGTCATCGGCGCGAACGACGTCACCAACCCTGCCGCCAAGACCGACAAGACCTCGCCGATCTACGGGATGCCCGTGCTGGATGTGGAAAAGGCTGGCACGATCCTGTTCGTCAAGCGCGGCATGGGCGGCGTGGGCTATGCCGGCATCGACAACGAGGTGTTCTACCGGCCCAACACCATGATGCTGCTGGCCGACGCCAAGAAGATGGTCGAGAGCATCGTCAAGGCGCTGGCTCACTGAGAACAGCGCCCCGCCTGGCGGAGAACTGTCCTGTGCCAGGTCATTGTCATCGCGGGGCGGCGGTTGCACCGTCCCTCGCCTGAGCGGGCGCATGCCATGAGCCAAGCCATCATTCGCGACATGGACGACGCCGATCGCGAGACGGTGATCGACCTGATCTGGGAACTGAACCGCTTCGAGAATGACGTATCCGGCGACCGTGCCCCCGACCGCAAGGCTGCGGCGTCCGGGCTTGGCGCCAACCGCCGCCGCATGGCCGAACATGGCGGCATCGAGCTTGTGGCCGAGATTGATGGTGCCGTCGTCGGCTATCTGCTCTGCGTCATCGAAAGCGCACAGGCCTATGTGCACACGCGCTACAGCCGGCATGCCTACATCGCGGAGCTTGTGGTGGCGGAAGCCATGCGCGGCAAGGGCCTCGGGCAGCGGCTGATTGCAGCCGCCGAAGCCTTCGCACGGGAGCAGGGCGTGCCGTCGATCTTCATCGGCGTGCTGGCCGGCAACGAACCGGCGGATCGCCTGTATGACCATCTCGGCTATCGCCGCTACAGCATCGAGCGGATGAAGCGGCTCGACGAATGACGGCTGCTGAGGGCACGGGTCCATCGGCGGGCCGGCCATGGCGGCGCTGGCTTCGGCGCACGGGGCTCGTTGCGGCCGCGGCGCTGATCCTCGGCTACGGAGCGATCTGCGCCTTCATGTATGCCGTGCAGCGCTCGATGCTGTTCATTCCCGATGTCCGGGACGTGGCCGGCGATGTCGACCGCCTGCCGGGCGCGGAGGCGATCACGCTTGCCACCAGTGATGGCGAAACCATCAAGGCCTGGTGGAAGGCGCCGCGTGAGCCGGGGCTGCCGGTCTATCTTTATCTGCATGGCAACGGAGCCAACCTGAGCCGCCGAGCAGGGCGTTTCCAGCGGATGACCGATAACGGGGCGGGGCTGCTGGCGGTGAGCTGGCGCGGCTATGGCGGCTCAAGCGGGCATCCTTCCGAGGTCGGGCTCCGGCGCGATGCCGAGGCGGCCTATGACTGGCTGGCGGGGCGTATCGAGCCGCACCGGCTGGTGCTGTTCGGCGAATCGCTCGGAACGGGTGTCGCCATCGGGCTGGCAGCCAGCCGCAAGGCAGCGCTGCTGGTGCTGGATTCGCCCTATGCCTCGATCGTCGATCTTGGCAGGCTGCGCTTCCCGTTCCTGCCGGTCGCCCTCCTGTCGCGCGATCCATTTCGCTCGATTGATCTGGCCCCAAGCGTGCGCATCCCGGTGATCGCGCAGCACTGCACGCAGGACTGGGTGATCCCCTTGTCGGAGAGCCTCCGCCTGCTGGCCGCTTTTCCGGGCAAGCCCGATGTCACGGTGATCGAGGGGCGCTGCCACGTGCCGGACATCGGCAGGGCCTTGCTGCCGAAGATGCGGGCCGCCATGGAGTCCATCAGGCCCTGAGGCCGGAGCGCGGAAGCCGGGTTGAGCGTGGTGAAGCGGACGGCCTCGGCCTTCGACGCTGACGGTCAGAGACGGAAGCCGCCTCCGCCACTGACACGGGCTGCGCCCTGACGGGCAGCGGCATTGTTGGCATCGAGGGTGAGCGCCCGCTGGTAGTTTTCGCCAGCTTCCCGCGGCTTGTTCATCCGCTCCATCGCGAAGCCGAGCCCGGCCCATGCGTCAGCATTGCGGTTGTCGACATTCAGCGATGCCGTGAAATCTTCCTGTGCCTTGGCATACTGCCCGAGCTGGTTGAGGCTCTGGCCGCGTGCCGTGTAAGGCGGCGCGTTGTAGGGGTTCCGGTCAATGGCCGAATCAAAGTCCTGTACGGCCTGCCGGTGATTGCCCTGGCGCTGGTAGACCAGACCGCGCGCATGCAGTGCCTCGGCCCCCTCCGGATTGAGCCGGATCGCCTGGTTGAGGTCATTGACGGCCTCGGCAAGCTGGTTCTGGGAGCGCAGCAGATTGCCACGGGCCAGATAGGCCGGCGCATAATTCGGGTTGGCCTGAATGGCGCGGGAGAAATCCTGCATAGCCGCGTCATTGCGCCCGGTCTGGCGCTGGGCAAGGCCGCGATTGGTATAGGCTGGTGCAAAACCGGGATCGAGGCTCACCGCCTTGGTGAAATCCGCTACGGCTTCGGAGAAGCGGCCGAGGCGCGCATAGGCGGCGCCGCGCTGGTTGAAGGCTTCAGGATCGGTCGGGCGGCGGTTCACGACCTCGGACAGCGAGGCGAGGTTGACGGATGCAGCGGCAGTGTCGCCCGTCTCGATCTCTGCGACGGCGGCCGCTGGCCCGAGAGCTGACACGGATTCGCAGGCGGCAAGGCCCCCCGCAAGGGACAGCAAGATCACAAAGCGTGCGACGCCCGGCATGTCCTGTTCCTTGTGCGTTGACCATCCTGTGCCGAACCACGCGCGTGGATCATCGGGCACAGAAAGGCGGCGTCAATGCCATCCAACCAGACACAGCAACGGCGCTTGGACGGATGACATCCATGCGCCGTTGACAGCAAACTCAGCAAAGATGGCGGCGGCAGGGCCGCCCGTCATCGGGTGCCAGAGGTCAGGTGCGCGGCGGCTTGGCGCCTGCGATCACCCGCGGCTTGGAGGGCGGCAGAAGCCCTTCGCGCTGAAGGCGCTTGCGAATAAGCTTGCGGGCGCGGCGAACGGCTTCGGCCTTCTCGCGTGCCTTCTTCTCGGAGGGCTTCTCGTAGTGGCCGCGGAGCTTCATCTCGCGGAAGACGCCTTCGCGCTGCAACTTTTTCTTCAGCGCCCGGAGCGCCTGATCGACGTTATTTTCGCGAACGAGAACCTGCACGTGTGACCTGCTTCTGGAGGTTGGAACCTGAAAAGTGACACCGAGCCAACGACGGCACGGTATCAGGATGGCCGCGTCTAGCAAAATTCCATGGCCATGTCCACAGTCACGCCGGCAAGATCGGCACGTCAGCTGTGTGAACCGGGCTCTGTCCTGAGCCGGTTGACATTGCCCATCTTGCGGCCCGGCCTGGCCTCCGCCTTGCCATAAAGATGCAGTCTCGCCGACGGATCCGCGAGGATGCCCTGCCAGTCTGCTGCCTCGTCGCCGATCAGGTTGAGCATCTCCGCACCTGCGCCGAGCAGGGCGGGCGAGCCAAGCGGCCAGCCGGCAACGGCCCGGACATGCTGCTCGAACTGCGACGTGACGGCGCCATCCATGGTCCAGTGGCCGGAATTGTGCACACGCGGCGCGATTTCGTTGACGACCAGCGTTTCGCGCCCATCCTTGGCGCAAACGAAGAACTCGACGCCGAGCACACCGACATAGTCCAGTGCTTCGGCGATGCGACGGGTGATCGCGGCGGCTTCATCGGCGCTTTGCCTTGAGAGGTTCGCAGGTGCCGTGGAGCGATACAGGATGTGGTGGCGATGCTCGTTTTCCGTGACCTCGAAGGCACTGAAACTGCCATCGAGGCCGCGCGCCGCAACCACCGAGACCTCACAGCGGAACCTGACAAAGGCTTCGAGGATTGCCGGCTGGCCGCGCATGGCCTGCCATGCCGCCTCCGAACACTCCATGGTCGTGAGCTTGGCCTGCCCCTTGCCGTCATAGCCAAGGCGCGTGGTCTTGAGCACGGCTGGAAGCCCGATCATGGCCAGCGCTGCGACCAGTTCGGCGTGGCTGGTGACGCTGGCGAAGTCAGCCGTGGTGGCCTTGAGGCTGCGGGCAAGCTGCTTTTCGGCCAGCCTGTCCTGAGCAACGCCGAGCGCCTTCGAGCCCGGCCGGACCGGCACGCGGGCTTCGAGGAAGCGCACCGTGCTGACTGGAACGTTCTCGAACTCGTAGGTGACGACATCGACGGCGCTGGCGAAACTGGCCAGGGCCACCTCGTCGTCATAGCCCGCACAGGTGTGGCGCTTGGCCACGCCGAAAGCCGGGCTGTCTGCCTCGGGCGCGAAGATGTGGCAGTTCAGGCCCAATTGTGCGGCTGACAGGGCCAGCATCCGGCCCAGTTGCCCGCCACCGAGAATGCCGATGGTCGCGCCGGGCGACAGGATAACAGCGTTGTCAAACACCGGAGGAGGCAGCACCGCTCAGGCCTCGTCGCGCGGCGCAAGAGCGACCGAATCAGTCTGCTTCTGCCGCCAGGTCTCGAGCCGCTCGCAGAGCGCAGCGTCCGTCAGCGCCAGGACAGCTGCTGCCAGAAGCGCCGCATTGACGGCACCGGCGCGGCCGATGGCCAGCGTGCCAACGGGAATGCCCGCCGGCATCTGCACAATCGAGAGCAGGCTGTCCTGACCCGAGAGGCTTTTCGACTCGACCGGCACGCCAAAGACGGGCAGCACGGTCATGGCCGCTGTCATGCCCGGCAGGTGCGCCGCGCCGCCAGCTCCGGCAATGATCACCCTGAAGCCTTCCGCCTTCGCACCCTTGGCGAAAGCGACCAGCCGGTCCGGCGTGCGGTGGGCGGAGACGATCCGGGCATCATAGGCAATGCCGAGTGCTGCGAGCGTGTCGGCGGCGTGGCGCATGGTGGCCCAGTCCGATTGGCTGCCCATGATGATGGCGATCGGGGCCTTGGCCGATGTCATGGGCGCGACTTTCCCTGCAAAAGCAGGGCTTTATCGCATGCAGTGCCAAAGGGGAAACAGTTTTCGCTCACCGCGAACCCCGCTCTGATCAGGCTCACGCGGACGAAGCAGCCCGGCGTCTCACGCGATGATGTCGGGCGTGAGCTGGTCCTCGACAAAATGGATGCGGTCCTTGAGATAGAGCTTACGGCGTTTCAGCCGCATGATCTGGATCTGGTCGATGAGCGGCATGCGCTCCAGCGCCAGGATGGCGGCATCCAGATCGCCATGCTCCTGGCGCAGCCGGTGCAATTCGGCTTCGAAAGCCGAGCGCCGCTCTTCGTCCAGATCGAAACGCATCATGGCGTGTTGCTCTTTTTTGGCCGCATTTGACGCAAAAGGTTAGGATGCAAGCGCAGTGCGGGCAAGGCTCCACCGATCTAAATTTTCGATCGTGGTTGCTTCACTTTTCATGCTGCGGCGCACGGCTGAAATTCGACAGCCAGCTTGAGACCTGTCAGACTCAACAAGTTCGATCCACAAACGGAGGACTTCCATGTCGCTGCAGACCCATCTCGTCGAGCTCGAAAAGAAGCACCAGGCCCTGGAAAGCGCGATCGCCAAGGCGCTCGCGCACCCTTCGGCCAGCGACGTCGAGCTTGCGGAGTTGAAGCGAAAGAAGTTGCAGCTGAAGGATGAGATCACCAAGCTCAAGAGCTCGCTGGTGGCCAAGGCGACCTTGCATTGACCTGATCGCGGATGAAACTTGCCTGCCCGGCATCCTGCCGAGCCGGCCAGGCAGACGCAGACTGGACAGGACCGGTGGATGCCAGGCGCATTCGCCGGTTTTTTTGTGCTGTCCGGTGAGGGGGCTGCCCGCCGGTTGGGCCCGCTTCAGGTGCCGGGGTCTACCAGCCGGGCCATCTCGCGCAGGCGGAATTTCTGGATCTTGCCGGTGCTGGTCTTGGGCAGTTCGGCAAACACCACATGGCGGGGGCACTTGAAGCTGGCCAGGTGGCTGCGGCACCAGGCAATGATCTCTTCCGGGCTCGCCGCCTGTCCGGGCTTGAGTTCAAGGAAGGCACAAGGCGTCTCGCCCCATTTCGCATCCGGCCGCGCAACCACGGCTGCTGCCTGCACGGCTGGATGCTTGTAAAGCGCATCTTCGACCTCGATCGAGGAGATGTTCTCGCCGCCTGAAATGATGATGTCCTTGGAGCGGTCCTTGAGCTGGATGTAGCCATCGGGGTGGCGCACACCGAGATCGCCGGAGTGAAACCATCCGCCGGCGAAGGCTGCGGCGGTCGCGGCCGGGTTCTTGAGATAGCCCTTCATCACCACGTTGCCCCGGAACATCACCTCGCCCATGGTCTGGCCGTCGCGCGGCACGGGCTGCAGGGTGTCGGGATCGAGCACATCGAGCGCCTCCAGCGGCACGTAGCGCACGCCTTGACGGGCCTTCAGCGCTGCGGCCTCGGCTATGCCAAGCGTGTTCCAGTCCTCGTTCCAGTCGTTGATCACCGAGGGGCCATAGGTCTCGGTCAGCCCGTAAAGATGGGTGACGTTGAAGCCCGCGCCAGCCATGGCTGCCAACACCGCCTCGGGCGGGGGGGCTGCTGCCGTGTAGAACTGCACCACATGCGGCAAGGCCCGCTTCTCGGCAGCGGGTGCATTGAGCAGCGTTGACATGACGATGGGTGCGCCGCACAGATGGGTGACGCCATGGTCGGCAATGGCATCGAACATGGACTTGGCCCGAACCTGCCTGAGGCAGACATGGGTGCCGGCCACCACCGAGAGCGACCAGGGGAAGCACCAGCCGTTGCAATGGAACATGGGCAAGGTCCACAGGTAGACTGGGTGCTTGCCCATCGAGCAGGTGACGACGTTACCAAGGGCAAGCAGGTGCGCGCCGCGATGGTGATAGACCACACCCTTGGGGTCGCCGGTGGTGCCGGAGGTGTAGTTGAGGGCAATCGCGTCCCATTCATCCTGTGGCGGTTGCCAGGCGAAGTCCGGATCGCCGGTGGCCAGCAGGGCCTCATAGTCCGTGGTGCCGAGCCGGTCGCCCGGGCCGTCATATTCCGGGTCATCATAGTCGATGACGATGGGCTTGATCTTGGCAAGTGCCAGGGCCGGGCCTGAGAGCCTGGCGAATTCCCGGTCGGTGATCAGCACCTTGGCTTCGCCATGATCGAGCGAAAAGCCGATGATCGCCGCGTCGAGGCGCGTGTTCAGCGTGTTGAGCACAGCCCCGGTCATGGGCACGCCGTAGTGGCATTCAAGCATCCCGGGCGTGTTGGCCATGAGCACCGCCACAGTGTCGCCGCGGCCCACACCGAGCCTTGCCAGCGCCGATGCAAGGCGACGTGAGCGGGCGTAAAAGTTGGCGTAGCTGACGCGCAGCGCGCCATGGATGATCGCGGTGCGCTCCGGATAGATCGCCGCCGTGCGTTCTAGAAAGCCCAGCGGTGTCAACGGCTGGTGATTGGCCGGGTTCTTGTCGAGATCGCGGGCATAGGCGGTTTGGGACATCATAGACCTCGAAGCATCGTTCCGAAGAAAACGGGCCGTTCAGCCCGTGCCTGTCATGTAGCGCAGCGCAGCCGGCGAACAATGTGCCGTGTTCAGATCAGCCCGGTGATGCCGTCCCAGGTGAGCTTGAGGCCGACCAGAAGCAGCATGCCGTAGATCAGCGGATAGAACCGGGCGACCGTGATGCGCCGGACCAGCCAGATGCCGAACATGTTGCCGGCGATGGCAAAGGGCAGCAGCGCCGCCGATCCGATCAGCGTTTCGCGGGTGATCAGGCCCAGTTGCAGATAAGGCCAGAGCTTGACGATGTTGACCACGAAGAACAGCCAGCCAAGTGTGCCGGCGAACACCGCCGGCGCCAGCCGCTGCGGCATCAGATAGACCTGTGCGGGAGGCGCGCCGGCATGGGCTATGAAGCTGGTGACGCCGCACCAGATGCCCCAGAACACGCCGGCAGCATCGGGCGCGCGGTAGGGTGGGGCCTCGGCCACACCGCGCAGGCGGAGCACCCACCAGTTCAGCGCGAAGGCCAGCGCGATGATTCCGACCATGAGCTTAAGGCCCGCGTCGGAGATCGAGGTCACGGTCGCAGCGCCGATGGCCGTGCCGATCAGGCAGCCGATCAACAGCACCACGAAGCTGCGCCGGTCGATGTTCTTGCGGAAGGCCCAGATCGTGACGATGTCCTGCGCCATCAGCACCGGCAGCATGATCGCTGCCGCCGTCAGCGGCGGCAGGGCCAGCGCAAAGACTGGCAGGCCCAGCACGGCAAGCCCGACGAACCCGCCTTTCGACAGCCCGAAGGCCGCAACCGCGATCGTGCCGTAGATCCAGAAGGCGGGGGAGGTCAGAAGATCGGGCACAAGGTGATTCCGGTGTTGGTGCTCACCCTGCCCGTGCCGTCAGGCCTGGGCAACTGCGCGGCGCGCATGTCGGCGTTCACGCACCGGATGCGCTGCGGCCAGCGGGCCTCGACTCGCTGCGCCAGTTGGCCAGAATGGGCTCCAGCATCGCCGCAAGGCGGTCGGCCCAAGCCTCGGCCCGCGCTTGCGTGTCGATCAAATCCTGCCGAAGTTCGACAAGGACATTGGGCAGGTCATGGCGGGTGGCGTGACGGTCGATCGTGTCGCCACGGAGCCAGCCGGCATAGGGCTCGTTGTCACCGACCACGAGATCGGGATCGGCGCGCAGGGCGGCGAAAAGCGGGGCGACGAGCCTGTCATCCTGATCCCAGAGCAGCCCGATATGCCAGGGCCGGAGCTGGCCCCGCCAGGCCGGCGTGAAGGAATGCACCGAGATCACAGCGGGCGGCAGCCCTGCCGCGAGAGCTTCGCTGACCGCGCCTGCAATGCTGGCATCATACGGCGCGTAGAAGGCAGCAATCCGCTCCTCGATGGCGGCTGGCGCAATCCGCGCATTGCCGGGAATGATCGCGCCGTCCGAAATCTGCATGACCAGCGTCGGATCGTCGAGGCCGCGATTGGGGTCGATCAGCAAGCGCGAAAACGTCGAGAGCAGGGCAGGGCAGCCCAGCCGGTCTGCCAGACGGCGGCTGACCCAGGCCGCTCCGATGTCATAGGCGATGTGGCGTTCAAGCTGGCCCGGAGCCAGGCCGAGGGTGCCGAACGCTTCCGGCATGGCATTGGAGGCATGGTCACACAGCACCAGCGCCTGACTGGACAGCGCTCCCGGCTGGCGCTCGACATCGCCGATCCTGAGGGCGGCCCCGGTCACTCTTGCAAGATCGGCCATAATCCCGTGCCCCGGACCCCATGGAATGCTGATGGCATAACGTGCGGAATGCGTCTAACAGGAATTGGACTTTGGTCTGAACCAGATTGCCTCATGCCTGTTGCCAGCCCGCTTGCCCAGACCCTGACTGCGATCTACAGCGCCGCCGTGGCCGCAGCGCTGCCGGCCCGCAGTCTGGTTCCTCACTTGCCGGCCATGCCGCGCGGACAGCTCATCATCCTGGCGGCTGGCAAGGCTGCCGGCAGCATGACACCGGCGGCTGAGGCGCATTATCTCGACACGCTCAAGGTTGAGCCCGCCCGCATCACCGGTATTGCCGTCGCCCGCCACGGCTATGGCGCGCCGACGAGGCTGATCCCGATGATCGAGGCCGGCCACCCTGTGCCGGACGCCGCCAGCGTGGAAGCGGCCAGCCGCGCCCTCGCCCTCGCCGAGGCTGCGGGGCCGGATGACCTCGTGCTGGTCCTGCTCTCGGGCGGCGGCTCGGCCAACTGGATTGCGCCTGCCGGCACCCTCACCCTTCCAGAGAAGCAGGCGATTACCCGCACCATGCTGCGCTCCGGTGCCTCGATCGACGAGATCAACACGGTGCGCAAGCGCCTGTCGCGGATCAAGGGCGGGCGTCTGGCGCTGGCGGCCTGGCCAGCCCCGATCCTGACGCTGGCCGTATCCGATGTGCCGGGTGACGAGCCGTCGATCATCGCATCCGGGCCGACCATTGCCGATGCCTCGACCAATGCAGATGCCCGCGCCGTAATCGCCCGCCACGGGATCGTCCTTCCGGCCAGTGCCACAAGCCTGCTGGCCGACCCTGCCATGGAAACACCCAAGCCGGGCGATCCGCGCCTGTCGCGCGCCAGCTTCCGCATCATCGCAAAGCCAGCTGCTGCCATCGAAGCGGCAGCGGAGGCCTGCGCTGCAGCTGGCTACGAGCCGATCTCGCTGGGCGCCGATCTCGAAGGCGAGGCCCGCACGGTGGCCGGCGCTCACGCGGTGCAGGCGCTGGACCTGCAAAGGAAGGGCCGCAAGGCGGCGCTGATCTCGGGCGGCGAGTTGACCGTGACCATCTCCGGCACGGGGCGCGGTGGACCGAACCAGGAATATGCGCTGGCGCTGGCGCTGAACGGGGCTGCCGGCATCGCAGCGATGTCCGGCGATACGGATGGCACGGACGGGGGCGGTGGTGCCGCCAGTGACCCGGCCGGCGCGTTGATCGACGCAAGCACGCTGGCACGCGCCGCTGCGGCCGGGCTCCATGCTGGCTCGATGCTGGCCAACAACGATTCGACAGGCTTCTTCGAGGTGTTGGGCGACCTGTTGACGCCGGGCCCGACACTGACCAACGTGAATGACTGCCGAGTCATTCTGATTGATCCATGATGCACCCGCCGACATGATCGCCACCGCTTCCCGCCCAACATTCAGCCGTGCGCGTGCCTTTGTGCTGGCAGGTGCCATGTTGCTCTGGGCCGGACCTGCCCTCGCGGACTTGCGCATCTGCAACAACACCACCAGCCGGGTGGGCGTTGCGCTCGGCTACCGCGATGCACAGGGCTGGATCACCGAAGGCTGGTGGAACCTCAGTCCGCGCGGCTGCGAAACCATCCTGCGCGGCACGCTGGCAGCGCGCTTCTACTACATCCACGCCGTTGACTACGACAAGGGCGGGGAGTGGACCGGAAAGTCGGTGATGTGCGTGCGCAATCGCGAGTTCACCATTCGTGGCATCGAGGATTGCCTGCCGCGCGGCTTTGACCGGGCGAACTTCTTCGAGGTCGACACAGGCGAGCAGAAGAGCTGGACCATCCAGCTCACCGATGCTCCCAAATAGCCGATGCGCCAAGGCCATCAGAACAAGGACCGGACCCCATGCGCCGCCACCGCCGAGTGAAGATACTCGCCACGCTTGGTCCTGCCTCCTCCAATCCGGAGATGGCAGGCAAGCTGTTTGAGGCCGGGGCGGATGTGTTCCGGCTCAACATGAGCCACCTGCCGCGCGAGCAACTGGCCGACAAGGTGGCGATGTTGCGGGCGCTAGAAAGCATCTATCGCAGGCCGGTCGGCATTCTGGTCGATCTGCAGGGACCGAAGCTCAGGGTCGGGGCCTTTGCCGACGAGGCCGGCGTGATGCTGGATGTGGGCGCGACCTTCACGCTCGACAGCGACAAGAAGCCGGGCGATGCCACCCGGGTGCACCTGCCGCACCCTGAAATCCTGCAGGCGCTCGAAAAGGGCCATGCGCTGATCCTTGATGACGGCAAGCTCAAGCTGGTGGTCGAGAGCGCGAGCAAGACGAAGGCCGTGACCCGCGTGGTCATCGGCGGGGTGCTGAAAGCGCGCAAGGGTGTCAGCCTGCCCGACACCGTCATTCCCGTCTCGGCCATGACCGACAAGGACCGGGCCGACGCGGAAGTGGCTGCCGAGGTTGGTGTTGACTGGATCGCGCTCAGCTTCGTGCAAAGGCCCGAGGATATTGCCGACCTGCGCAAGATTGTCGGTCGCCGCGCCGCGATCCTGGCCAAGATCGAGAAGCCCCAGGCCGTGCAGCGCCTTGATGCGATCATGGAAGCGGCCGATGCGCTGATGGTGGCGCGCGGGGATCTGGGGGTCGAAATGCCGCTGGAGAAGGTGCCCGGCACCCAAAAGCGCATCACCCGCGCCGCGCGCCGCACCGGCAAGCCGGTGGTGGTCGCGACACAGATGCTGGAAAGCATGATCACCGCACCGGTGCCGACAAGGGCCGAGGTGTCGGATGTGGCCACGGCGGTGTTCGAAGGGGCTGATGCCGTGATGCTCTCGGCCGAAAGCGCCTCGGGTTCCTATCCGATCGAATCGGTCACAATGATGAACCGCATCGCCGAGGAGGTGGAGAGCGATCAGGTCTATCGGGCGCTGATCGATGGCCAGCGGGCAACGCCTGAAATGACGGGTGCCGACGCCATTGCCGCGTCAGCCCACCAGATAGCCGACACGTTGAACCTTGGCGCGATCTGCGCCTGGACGTCGTCGGGATCAACGGCGATCCGGATCGCGCGAGAGCGGCCGAACGCCACCGTCATCGCGCTGACGCCGAACCGCGAGACAGCGCGCCGGCTGACGCTTGTCTGGGGCGTGCACCCTGTCCTGACCAAGGACGCGTCCGACGCCGACGACATGGCCTCGCGCGCCTGCAAGTTCGCGGTGCGTGAAGGCTATGCCAAGGTGGGAGACCGCATCACCGTCGTGGCCGGCGTGCCCTTCGGCACACCGGGTGCCACCAACATGGTGCGCATCGCCTATGTCACGCAGGAACATGCCGCACTGGCCTGAGGCGCGGTATCGCTCTCATTCAACCACCGGGACCGGTGTGACCGTTTCCGGTGCAGCGACTGTGCTGATCAAACGAAAAACGGGCCAGGGGCCCGTCTTGTCATCCCGGTTCTGAGGTGGCGGGCGGCATGCCCGCCCGGTCATGCGTCGTGTCAGTTCACCAGAGCGCCCTGAAGCTGCTTCAGGCCATCGAGGCGGCTCTGTGCCGCGACGCGGGCATCGACGGTCCGTGCATCCGCCACATCGTCCATCGCGTTCTTGATGTCGTTGGCGATCATCTCCGGCTTGAGGTCCTCAAGCGGGATGGCGTGTTCGGCCAGAATGGTCAGGCCAGCGTCGTTGATATCGACAAAGCCACCGCGCACGAACAGGCGCCGCGGGCTGCCCTTGCCTTCCGCGACGGTCACGACGCCGGGCTTCAGGGTCGACATGGCAGGGGCATGGCCGGCCAGAACCGTCATGTCGCCTTCCGATGCCGGCACGACGACGCTGTCGACCGAGCCTGAAAACAGCACACGCTCCGGCGAGACGAGTTCAAAGTGAAAGGTGGCCATGAAATGCTCCGTGGGCAGTGGGCAGTCGGCAATTGGCAGTCGGCGAACGAGGCGTTCTTTTTTAAAAGACCGACTGTTTTTCCGACTGCCGAATGTCCAATCAGGCGGCTTCTGCTGCCAGACGCTGGGCCTTCTCGACGGCTTCCTCGATGGTGCCGACCATGTAGAAGGCGGCTTCGGGAAGGTGATCATACTTGCCTTCGACAAGACCCTTGAAGCCCTTGATCGTGTCTTCGAGGCGCACCAGCTTGCCGGGCGAGCCGGTGAAGATTTCGGCCACGAAGAACGGCTGGCTGAGGAAGCGCTCGATCTTGCGGGCGCGGGCCACGGTCATCTTGTCCTCTTCGGACAGTTCGTCCATGCCAAGGATCGCGATGATGTCCTGAAGCGACTTGTAGCGCTGGAGGGTGGACTGGACCTTGCGGGCGACGTCGTAGTGCTCTTCGCCAAGGATGGCTGCAGAGAGCATGCGCGAGGTCGAGTCGAGCGGGTCCACCGCAGGGTAGATGCCCTTTTCGGCGATCGAGCGCGACAGCACGGTCGTCGCGTCCAGGTGGGCGAACGAGGCGGCTGGTGCCGGGTCGGTCAAATCGTCGGCTGGCACATAGATCGCCTGAACCGAGGTGATCGAGCCCTTCGTGGTGGTGGTGATGCGCTCCTGAAGATTGCCCATGTCCGTGGCCAGCGTGGGCTGATAGCCCACGGCGGACGGGATGCGGCCCAGAAGCGCCGACACTTCGGAGCCAGCCTGCGTGAAGCGGAAGATGTTGTCGACGAAGAACAGCACGTCCTGGCCCTGCTCGCGGCAGTGCTCGGCAACGGTCAGGCCGGCGAGCGCGACGCGGGCGCGGGCGCCCGGAGGTTCGTTCATCTGGCCGTAGACCAGTGCGCACTTGGAGCCGGCGGTCGATCCGTTGTTCTTGCCCGGGTCCTGGTTGACGCCCGATTCGATCATTTCGTGATAAAGATCGTTGCCTTCGCGGGTGCGCTCGCCGACGCCCGCAAACACCGAATAGCCGCCATGGGCCTTGGCGATGTTGTTGATCAGTTCCATGATCAGCACGGTCTTGCCGACGCCCGCGCCGCCGAACAGGCCGATCTTGCCGCCGCGTGCGTAGGGCGCGAGCAGATCGACGACCTTGATGCCGGT
>JAIYDY010000045.1 GCA_027487245.1 Hyphomicrobiales bacterium | reverse complement strand
GCCGCCGTGCAGGCCGGCGTGCTGCAGGGCGACGTCAAGGACGTGCTGCTGCTCGACGTTACCCCGCTGTCGCTCGGCATCGAGACGCTGGGCGGCGTGTTCACGCGCCTGATCGACCGCAACACGACGATCCCGACCAAGAAGAGCCAGGTCTTCTCGACCGCCGAAGACAACCAGAACGCGGTCACCATCCGCGTCTTCCAGGGCGAGCGCGAGATGGCGGCTGACAACAAGCTGCTTGGCCAGTTCGATCTGGTCGGCATTCCGCCGGCTCCGCGCGGCGTGCCGCAGGTCGAGGTCACCTTCGACATCGACGCCAACGGCATCGTCAGCGTCACAGCCAAGGACAAGGCCACGTCGAAGGAACACCAGATCCGCATCCAGGCCTCTGGTGGGCTGTCGGATGCCGACATCCAGCGCATGGTCAAGGAAGCGGAGGAGAACGCCGCCGCCGACAAGACCCGCCGCGAACTGGTGGAAGCCAAGAACCAGGGCGAGGCGCTGGTCCACTCCACCGAGAAGTCGCTGAAGGATTATGGCGACAAGGTCTCGGCAGCCGACAAGACCGGCATCGAGACGGCGCTGGATGCCGTCAAGGCGGCACTGGCCGGCGAGGACCTCGAGGTCATCAAGAGCCGCACCACGGACCTGATGCAGGCTTCGATGAAGCTGGGCGAAGCCATGTATGCCGCGCAGGCCGCCGCCGACGCCGAAACCGGCGCGGGCGACGGCGATGCAAAGGCCAAGGAAGACGTGATCGACGCCGACTTCAAGGACGTCACCGACGACAAGGGCGACAAGAAGAAGAGCGCGTGAGCATCTTCACAATGGCAACACTGTCATCACCGCCCTCGTGGCGGTGATTGTGTTTGTAACTTTGGTACTTTGAAAGATGTACGATGGCAGTTGATCCGAGTACACTTTTTGATCCAGAAGGCCTTCGTGTTCTAGCAGGTCGAGCAAAAGAACGAGGCCTAGAAGAGCTTTGGTTCAAATGTCTTACGCGCATTGCTGATCTAGCTGGTCAGAAGTTCGAGCCCGGAGTCGAGCGTGAATTTTGGCAAGCTATCTCGGCCGCCGAGGAGATCCGCACTTTTGAGAATGGCAAGCCGACAAGGCTTTCGCGAACGAGACAGAAGATCCAACGGGTCGGCGTGTTGAAAACAGTTGCAGATCTTGCTTCTTCACCAAGTCAAAGCGAAGGCTTTAAAATCCTCGTCAGGGGTGGACGCCAAGACTTGACTGCTGAAGCCATTGTAATTCGCCATGCAAGCGTTTTTGAGCCCAACGTTATTGAGATGGCGAGGAAAAAACTGGCCGATATCGAAGTTTTCTGAGCCAAATAGAGTCTCCAGATGTCCAAACGTGACTATTACGACGTCCTCGGCGTCGAGAAGAATGCCGATGACGCGGCGCTGAAGTCGGCCTTCCGCAAGCTGGCGATGCAGCATCATCCGGACAAGAACCCCGGCAACAAGGAAGCAGAGGCCAAGTTCAAGGAATTGAACGAGGCCTATCAGGTTCTCTCCGACCCCAACAAGCGGGCGGCCTACAACCAGTATGGCCACCGCGCCTTCGAGAATGGCAGCGGCGGCAGCGGCCAGGGCCCCGAGTTCGGCGACTTCATGTCGGACATCTTCGACCAGTTCTTCGGCCAGGGCGGCGGCGGCCGGCAGCGGGCTCAGGGCGGGCGCGAGCGCGGCGCCGATATGCGCTTCAACCTTGAAATCACGCTCGAAGAGGCCTTTCAGGGCAAGGCGGCATCCATTCGCGTGCCAACGGCGGTCACTTGCGACGCCTGCACCGGCACGGGCGCCAAGCCCGGCACCAAGCCGAAGCAATGTTCGACCTGCGGCGGCTATGGCCGGGTCAGGGCAAGCCAGGGCTTCTTCTCGATCGAACGCACCTGCCCGACCTGCAACGGCCGCGGCGAGATCATCGAAGACCCGTGCAAGGCCTGCAACGGAGCAGGCCGGGTGATGCGGGACCGCACCTTGTCGGTGAATGTGCCGGCGGGCGTCGAGGACGGCACACGGATCAGGCTGGCCGGTGAAGGCGAAGGCGGCGCCAAGGGCGGGCCGGCAGGGGATCTTTACATCTTCCTGTCGGTGAAACCGCACCAGATCTTCCAGCGCGATGGCTCGGACCTGTTCTGCCGCGTGCCGATCTCGATGACAAAAGCGGCCTTGGGAGGAGAGGTCGAGGTCGTGACGCTCGACGGGGCCAAGGCCGTCGTCAAGATTCCCGAAGGCACCCAGTCCGCCAAGCAGTTCCGCCTGCGCCGCAAGGGCATGCCGGTGCTGCGCTCCAGCGATGTCGGCGACCTCTACATCCAGGTGCAGGTGGAGACGCCGCAGAACCTGACACGGCGGCAACGCGAATTGCTGGCCGAATTCGAAAAGGAATCGTCCGGGGAGACGCACCCCGAAACCGCCGGTTTCTTCGACAGGATGAAAGGTTTCTTCGATGGTTTCGGCGGAACCGGCGCGAAAAACGGATGACCAGGCTGATCCGCAATTCCCTTCGCCGGTTACCTGTCAAGCTTGACGCAAGCGCCAGAGAGAGTAAGGCTAGCCGTCAAAGCTTACAAGATTTGCGGCGTCAACTACGTGTTTGAACCTACCCGTCACGACCCTGGCCGTCGCCATCCGCGCAAGAAGCGCGTCGCGGATGATGAGACGCGTTTCCTCAAGTCCTGGATCGAGCGCCCCCTGCTGACCGGGGCCGTGATGCCATCCGGCAAGTTCCTCGCAAAAGCCATGGCCGCGCAGGTCGATCCGCGCGAGCCGGGCCCGATCGTCGAGATCGGTCCGGGCACGGGCCCTGTCACCGAGGCGCTGATCGCACGCGGCGTGCCGCAGGAGCGGCTGGTGCTCGTCGAGTTCAATCCCGACTTCATCGAGTTGCTGCGCAAGCGCTTTCCGCTGGCCCGCGTGATCCAGGGCGATGCCTACCGGATCGCCGAGTTGCTGAAGGACAAGCTGGCCGAACCCGCCGCCGCCGTGGTGTCGAGCCTGCCGCTGTTCACCAAGCCGCCGCAACAGCGCCGCGACTTTCTCGATCAGGCTTTCACGCTGATGAGCCGCAAGGCTCCCTTCATCCAGTTCACCTATGCGGTGGTGCCGCCGATCCCGGAGCGGGGCACGGGCTACACGTCGACAGCCTCGAACTGGATCCTGCTCAACATCCCGCCGGCGCGGGTCTGGGTCTACCGCAAGATCTGACGGCTTGCCTGCTGGCATCGCAGGCAGGTTTGGCTTTTCGCCTCCAATCCAAGATCGACCACCTTCCATCTTGCAAACATGCAAGTGCACCTTGCCGCCGTGTGGCGATGCGAGGCGCGCATCCGCGCCCTATATGATGGTTGAAGGCAGCGGGTTGCCGGGCCGGTTGGCCCGCCCATTCCTGAACCTCCCCATCAACCCTGCCGCAAACGTTGCGGCCAGACCGGACAGACACACGCATGACCAAGATCCTCGTTTTCTCGGGCTCGTCCCGCGCCGGCTCCGTCAACCACATGCTGGCCGAGCTTGCCGCCCGCAAGATCAACGCCGCAGGCGCATCGGCAACGCTGATCTCGCTGGCCGATTTCCCGCTGCCGCTGGTCGATGCCACCGGGTTTGGCAATGCCCCTGAAGCCGCCCACAAGCTGCGTGGCCTGATCGACGATCACAAGGGCCTGTTCCTAGCCTCGCCGGAATACAATGCCGGCTATGCCCCTGCCCTCAAGAATGCGCTCGACTGGAGCACGGTCGCCAAGCCTGGCGCGCCGGCCACCGGCCTCGCCGGCAAGGTGGTGGCGCTTGGTGCCGCCTCCCCCGGCCCGATGGGCGGCTATCGCGCGCTGACCCAGCTGCGCACCGTGCTCGAACTGGGCCTCGGCGCACTGGTCATCCCCGAGATGGTCGCGGTCGGCAATGCCGGCACGGCCTTCTCGGACAAGGGCGAGCTGACCGATGCCCGCACCGCCGAGTTCCTCGATGTCACCCTTGCCCGCCTGATCAAGGAAGCGGCCAAGGCCTGATGGCATGGCGGTCGTTCGCTACCTGACCCACCCGCAGGTCCGGATCGATCCCCTGATTCCGGTCCCCGACTGGGGACTGAGCGACATTGGGCGGGCGCGCACCGAGGTGCTCGCCCGCTCCGGAAAGCTGGCCGGAACGGTGCTGATCGTATCGTCCGCCGAGACGAAGGCCACGGAAACCGCAGCCATCCTTGGACCGGCACTCAAGGCACCGGTCCTGATGCGCGAACGCATGCACGAGAACGACCGGTCGGCTACCGGGTTTCTGCCGCCCGATGCGTTCGAGGAGGCGGCCAACTGGTTTTTCAGCCATCCGTCGGAGAGTTTTCGCGGCTGGGAGCGCGCTCTCGACGCACAGGCCCGCATCGTGGCCGAGACCGATGACGCGCTGTCTCATGCGCCCTACGGTGATGTGCTGCTGGTCGGACATGGCGGGGTCGGCACGCTGCTGCTCTCAGCCCTCGCTGGCCTGCCGATTTCCCGCAGCCATGACCAAATGCCCGGTGGCGGCTGCATCTTCACATTCGACCGCGCCAGCCGAATCGTGCAGCACAGGTGGCAAAGCATTGAGGCGTTCGCCAGCGCCTGACCGTGCAGGAGCGCCGTGACCATGCCGAAAATCAACGATCTGCGCGACCGGATGATCGTGGCGCTAGATGTGCCAACGGTGCGGGAGGCCTATCACCTGATCACCGAACTGGGCGATGCGGCGAGTTTCTACAAGATCGGCTACAGGCTGGCCTTTGCCGGCGGCCTGACCCTGGCGGAGGAGTTGCTGCGCGAGGGCAAGAAGGTGTTCCTCGATCTCAAGCTGCATGACATCGGCAACACGGTCGAGGAAGGCGTGCAGTCGCTGACCCGGATGAACCTGACTTTCCTCACCGTCCACGCCTATCCGCAGACCATGCGCGGCGCGGTGGAAGGGCGCGGCCAGCACCCGATGGGGCTGCTCGCGGTGACGGCGCTGACCTCCTACGATGACGCGGACCTGCACGACGCCGGCTACCGGCTGGCGGTGGCTGACCTCGTGGCGCTGCGGTCGCAGCAGGCGCGGCTCGCCGGCATCGACGGAATCGTCTGCTCGGCGGCGGAAGCCGGGATCGTGCGCCATGCCATCGGCAGCGGCATGGTGATCGTGACACCCGGAATCAGGCCCGCAGGAAGCGCCAGCGGCGACCAGAAGCGCACGCTCACGCCAGGCGAGGCGATCAGGGCCGGGGTCGACCACATGGTCATCGGCCGTCCCATCATTCGCGCAGCGGACCCGCGCGGAGCGGCCAGCGCGATCATGGACGAAATCGCCTCGGTTGCGTAAGACCGTTGCCGGAGCGCCGGGCCCTTCGTCTCAGCCACAGCAGGCGCCATCGTTCAGGGAGAACAGCATGCCCAAGGGTTACGTTATCGCGCGCGCCGTCGTCACCAATGCCAGCCAGTGGGCCGTTTATGCGGCCGAGGCCACCAAGGCGATCCAGCAATATGGCGGCAAGCCGCTGGTGCGCGGCGGCCAGATGAGTGTTGCCGAAGGCGAGGGCCGCGCCCGCAACGTGGTGATCGAGTTCGAGAGCCTTGATGCGGCCAAGGCCTATGCCTACTCGCCCGAGTATGCCGCTGCCCGCAAGCTGCGCGAGGGTGCCGGCCATATCGACATCGTCTGCGTCGAAGGCGCCTGAGCCGGAAAGGACACGCCATGGCCAAGGGCTACTGGATTGCGCGGCTCGATATCACCGATCAGGACGCCTATGCCCGCTACCGGGCGCTGAACGGCGTGGCTTTCGCCAAGTTCGGCGGGCGCTTCATCGTGCGCGGCGGACCTTATGACCTGGTCAAGGGCCAGAGCCGGCAGCACAACGTGGTGATCGAGTTCGCATCGGGCGAGATTGCCCGCGCCTGCTTCGCCTCGCCCGAGTATCAGGCGGCGCTGGCCGTGCTGGGCACGGCGGGCACCACGGACATGGTCATCATCGATGGCTATGACGGCCCGCAGCCGGGTGATGGTTAACGCCAGAATCGTCGCGGCATTAACCAAGCCTTGAGGCCCGGTGTGCATGATGGGCTCTCCGGTGCCTGACGGCCCGCGACGGGCTGATCCTGCCACGATACGGTCAAGATCGCGCCGCGCGAACGTCAGGATTTCCGGTCAGAAGAGGGCTGCATCACCCCCGGTGCAGGTTTCAGAGGATCAGGGTTTCCCATGTCAAGCGACGTCCAGCGCCGCGAACCGCGCATCAGCGCAAACTTCCACGACAAGTCGGCCAGCGACCTGTATGCCCGCCATTATCGCGCGATCGGCATTGCAGCAGTGGCGGCCGGTGCCAGCCAGCGCAAGGGCCTCAGGGCCACGCCGTCGGCCCGCGATATTCCCGCCATCCTGCGGTTTGGCCCTGAAGCCGAATGATGTTTTGACAGCACACTGGATTCGAGACCCATGACTGTCACCCGGCGCTCGATCCTCAAGGTCGGCGCCGGTTTTTTATTGGCCGGTGCCAGCGGGGCTGCCTATGCCCGTTATCTGGAACCGGGCGGCACGGTCGCTGTCACGCACTATGCGCTGACGCCGCCGGGCTGGACGGCCGGGCTTTCGCTGCGCATCGCTGCCCTCGCCGACCTGCATTGCGGCAGCGCCCACATGCCGCTGGCCCGGATCGACGAAATCGTCGAACGGACACACGCGCTCCAGCCCGACCTGATCGTGCTGCTGGGCGACTATATCACCCGCGAGAGCCGCAACCTGCACGGACTGAAGCCACAGCAATGGTCGCGGGCGCTGGGCCGGCTCAAAGCCCCGCTTGGCGTCCATGCCATTCTCGGCAACCACGAATACTGGGATGACCCGGTGGTGCAGCGGGCGCGGCGCGGCGACCCTTTCGCCAAGCTGGCGCTGCTTGATGCCGGCGTGCCTGTTCTGGAAAACAAGGCGCTTCGGCTCAGCAAGGATGGGCGGCCGTTCTGGCTCGCCGGACTGGCCGACCAGCTTGCCTACAGGTTGGGCTACCGGGAGGGCCATGGCATGATGTTCCAGGGGCTGGACGACCTGCCCGGCACGCTGGCGCAGGCCGCCGATGGCGCGCCGGTGATCCTGCTTGCCCACGAGCCGGACATCTTCGCCGGCCTGCCGGACACGCCGGGCAAGGCCCAGGTGGCGCTGACGCTGGCCGGGCACACCCATGGCGGACAGGTGCGCCTGTTCGGCTGGTCACCCTTCATCCCGTCGGAATTCGGCAGCCGCTATGCCTATGGCCGCGTGGTCGAGGACAATCGTTCGATCATCGTCTCGGCCGGGCTTGGCACCAGTGGCCCGCCCGTGCGCTTCGGCATTCCGCCGGAAATCGTGCTGGTCGACATCGGCTAACGAGGCCCGGGCCTGCGTGTCTTTAGGCCTGAGGCATTCGGGTGTCATTCCCGGCCGTAGCGAAGCGGAGGAGAAGGGAAACCAACTTTCCTCTGACAGCCGGCCCACCTCTGCGCAGAATGGATCCCCTTCCCGGCCCTATGGGCCGCCGGGGATGACACCGGACGACGTACTGGGCAAACGGCTCAGCCAGGAGCGCCGACCACATTAGCATAGGTCAAGCGAGGCCGCTTGAACACAGCCTGATCGAGCCCGGCCTTACCTGACCACGACCTTGGCGCCGACCTTGATGCGGTTGAACAGGTCGATGACATCGACGTTGCGCATGCGGATGCAGCCCGAGGACGAGGCACGCCCGATCGACTCGGGCTCGTTGGTGCCGTGGATCCGGTAAAGCGTGTCGCGGCCGTTCTGGTACAGATAAAGAGCGCGGGCTCCCAGCGGGTTGGCCGGACCACCAGCCATGCCGCCGGCGCGGTTGCGCAGGTGCGGCCAGCGCTCCAGCATCTCGGCGGGCGGAGTCCAGCTTGGCCATTCGGCCTTGCGCGCGATGTCGGCATTGCCGGTCCAGCCGAAGGCTTCGCTGCCGACGCCGACGCCGTAGCGGATGGCCTTGCCGCCGGGCAGCACGAAATAGAGCAGCTTGTCAGAGGTGTAGACCACAATCGTGCCGGGCTTCTCGTCGGTCCGGTAATCGACCTCGAAGCGCTGGAACTGCATTTCCAGCTCATGATTGGGCACAAGCGCCATGTACTGCGCATCGCGCGAGTTCAGCCTTGGCTCGGGCACGCCGCGATAGCTGCACGCGCCAAGGGCGGCGGCAAGGGCAAGGAGCGCAACGGCGCTGCGAATCGGAGACCGATATGACATGATGGGAAAGTGCATTGGTCATGGTTAACCAAACCTTTGCGTCCATCAGAAGCGCAATCGCGGGCGCCGCAAGCTTCTGATCGGGTCCGTTGCATTTTCGCAACGCTGGAGAGCCTGACCTTGAGCACACTTCTGTTGAGCCACATTGCCTGCCTCGACCATGCCACGCCGCATGGCCACCCCGAGCGGGCGGACCGGATCAGGGCCATCGAGAAGGCCCTGTCGGGGGAGGCCTTTGCCGCGCTGGCGCGGGAGGAGGCCCCGCGCGGCGAGGAGGCCGCGATCGTGCTGTGCCATCCGGAGCGGCATCTGGCGGCGCTGCGCAAGGCCGCGCCCAGCGAGGGCATCGCGCCTGTGGATGCCGACACAGTGATGTCGCCTGGCACGCTGGAAGCGGCCTTCCGCGCCGTCGGCGGAGCCACGGCGGCGGTGGATGCGGTGCTGGGCGGGCGGGTGCGCAACGCCTTCGTGGCGACGCGGCCGCCGGGGCATCATGCCGAGCATGCGACCGCGATGGGCTTCTGCTTCTTCAACAATGCCGCCATTGCCGCGCGCCATGCCCGCAAGGTCCATGGGCTGGGGCGGGTCGCCATTTTCGACTGGGATGTGCACCACGGCAACGGCACGCAGGACATTTTCTGGGCCGATCCCGACGTGCTCTACATTTCGAGCCATGAGGCACCGCTCTATCCGGGCACGGGCTCGCCATCGGAGCGCGGCGAGCATGACACGATCCTGAACGTGACGCTCGCGGCGGGCGATGGCGGGGAGGCCTTCGAGGAAGCGATGTCGGCGCTGATCCTGCCGCGGCTCAATGCCTTCAAGCCGGAACTGGTGATCATCTCAGCCGGCTTCGATGCGCACTGGCGCGATCCGCTCGCCAACCTCAACCTGACTGAACAGGACTTTGCCCAGGCCACCCGCGAGGTGATGGACATTGCTGACCGGCACGCCGGCGGTCGCATCGTCTCCGTGCTGGAAGGCGGCTACGACCTCGCCGGCCTCGGCGGCTCGGTCGCCGCCCATGTGGCGGAGTTGATGAAGGGCTGAGGCCAACCCTCAGCGCTCAGCCGCTGACCCGCTCGATCTGGGCGCCGCAGCGGGACAGCTTGGTTTCGAGCGCCTCGAAGCCGCGGTCGAGGTGGTAGACGCGGCTGATCGTGGTCTGGCCCTCGGCGGCGAGCGCGCCGATCACCAGCGAGACAGAGGCGCGCAGGTCGGTCGCCATCACCGGTGCGCCGGTGAGCTTGTCGACGCCATCGACATAGGCAGTGTCGCCATCGAGCCGGACCTTCGCGCCGAGGCGTGCCAGTTCCTGCACGTGCATGAAGCGGTTCTCGAAGATGGTCTCGCGGATGCGGGAGGTACCCTTTGCCATGCTCATCAGGCCCATCAGCTGGGCCTGCAGATCGGTGGGGAAGCCGGGGAACGGCTCGGTAGTGACATCGACCGGCATCAGGGGCTGGCTGTCGCGGCGGACGCGGACGCCGCCCGCCTCGGCGGTGACGCTGACGCCGGCCTGTTCCAGCACCGTGAGCGCCGCCTGAAGATCGGAAGCGCGGGCGCCTTCCAGCAGGACATCGCCGCCGGTCATGGCCACTGCCATGGCATAGGTGCCGGTCTCGATCCGATCCGGAACCACGGCATGACGCGCGCCGTTCAGGCGGGTCACGCCCTCGACATGCAGCGTCGACGTGCCGATGCCCTCGATGCGGGCCCCCATCTTGACGAGGCAATGGGCCAGATCGACGACCTCGGGCTCGCGCGCGGCGTTCTCGATCACGGTGCTGCCATGGGCCAGAACCGCAGCCATCAGCGCAGTGTGGGTGCCGCCGACGGTGACCTTGGGAAACACGATGCGGCCGCCTTGCAGGCCCTTGGGGGCCGTGACGATGGCATAGCCGGCCTCGATGGTGATGACGGCACCGAGCTTTTCCAGCGCCATGAGCAGAAAATCGACCGGCCGGGTGCCGATGGCGCAGCCACCGGGCAGGGACACCTTGGCCTCGCCCATCCGGGCCAGCAGCGGCGCGATCACCCAGAACGAGGCGCGCATGGTCGAGACCAGATCGTAAGGCGCGCAGGTATCGACGATGGTGCGGGCGCAGAGCGACAGGGTCTGCCCCGTCTCCACGGTCTGGCCGAGGCGCTTGCCCGGCACATTGCGGTCAACGCCGTGGTTGGAGAGGATGCGCGCCAGATTGGAGACATCCGACAGGCGCGGCACGTTCTCGAGCGTCAGCGTGTCATCGGTGAGCAGGCTGGCGATCATCAGCGGCAAGGCCGCGTTCTTGGCGCCCGAGATCGGGATGGTGCCATTCAGTCGGTTGCCGCCGACAATGCGGATGCGGTCCATGTCAGTCTTTCATCTGCTGGGCGGATTCCCCTGGGCCAGGGCTTGGGCCAAGCGTTGGCCAAGACTTGGGCAAGGTGCCGCCTGATGGGCGTTGTGTCAGGCCGGACCGTTCTTGGGATCGGGCCTTGACCGGGCGGCAGGATCATCCTGCCGTGGGGATTCCTGCGGGGATGCGTCTTGCGGAGACGCATCATGCCATGTCGGGCCGGCCACCACATCCGGTGATGCAGAAGCCCTGCCCCGCGCCTGCTGCTTGCGCCGCTTGAGGTTCTCCCTCAGGGCTGCCGCCAGACGTTGGGCCTGCCTGCTTGTGGCCTTCTCGTCCTGTGCCGGATGATCAGCCATCGTTTCTCCTGTCGGGCTCAACGACAGCGCGGCACACCCTGGGCTGCATGCCTGCCGTCTCCGGCCCGATCACCATTCGCCTGATGCGATACTTGGCTTGAGCAGAATTCTCAAGTGTTCCAGCACCACGCAGCTGATCTCGTGGGCACCGAGTCTCTTCACCGCGCCATGGGCGGGGCGACGAAACCGCCGGTGATCTGTTCCAGCATGCGGCCAACGGCGATGACCTGATGGTCGCCGCCCGCCGGCCCGATGATCTGGACGCCGAGCGGCAGCCCGCCAGCCGAGCGCATCACCGGAGCCGAGAGGGCCGGCAGGTCGCCGCCCGAAGCCAAAGCGGCCCAGACCAGAAAATCGAGGTAGGGACGGGCCGCGCCATTCACGGTCAGCGTGCGGGCATGCAGGTCCGGCCCATGGTCATGCGCAAGGAACGCTACCGGCGCGGGCGGGGCCAGCACCACGTCAAAGCGCGTGAACAGGCGGGCCCATTGCCGCTTGATCGCCAGCCGGCGCTGGCCGAGTTGCTGGTAAAGCCCCGGCGTCATCCGCGCCCCGCGCGCCTGCAAGGAGCGGTGGGACAGGTCATTCGGCGAAAAGCCGGCGGCCATGGCCTGGATCTTCGCCCGCACCTTGGGCGGCAGGCCATGGGCGACGATGGCGTGGTTGAGAAGGGCGAAGACCTCGAAGGCCTCCTCGAAACTGAAGCCCGGCCGGGCGCTTTCGTCGATGATAGCCCCTTCAGCCTCCAGCAGCCTCGCGGCCCGGTCGACGCCCTCATGGACGAGCGCATCGGCCTTGGCGAAGGGATCATCGCGCCAGACACAGACTCTCAGCCCCCGCGCATCCAGCCGTGCCGGCTGCGTGAGCGCGACCGGCGATGGTGAGCCAGGCTCGCGCCCACCAGCCAGCACGGACAGGATCAGGGCAATGTCATCCGCCGTGCGGGCAATCGGGCCAGCCACGACCAGATCGGCATTGCGCGGCGAGCGGCGCTCCGGCGGCGGCGGCACCATGCCCCAGGTCGAGATCAGGTTCCATGTGGTCTTGAGGCCGAACACGCCGGTGGCTGCTGCCGGCCAGCGGATCGAACTGCCCAGATCGGAGCCAAGCTCGAAGGCGCTCATGCCGGTCGCCACCGCAACGCAGGCCCCGCCCGAGGATCCACCGGGGCTGAGCGCCGGGTCCCACGGGTTGCTGGTGGTGCCATAGACCGGGTTGTAGGTCTGGAAATCGCCGGAAAACACCGGCACGTTGCTCTTGGCCATGATGATGGCGCCTGCGGCCCTGAGGCGGGCCACAGCGGCGGCGTCTTCCTCGGGCACGCGCTCGCGGTAGGCATTGGCACCCGCTGTCGAAACATGGCCGGCCACATCGAAAGCATCCTTGATGGTGATCGGCAGGCCTTCGAGTGCACCGGGCTGCCCGGCGCTGCGGCGCGCATCGGACGCCAGGGCAGCGGCGCGGGCCTTGGCCACATCGAGCACCACGACCGCATTGAGCGCGGGGTTGAGACGCTCGATGCGGGACAGATGCTGCTCCAGCAATTCGGCAGCCGAGATGCGGCCTGCCGACAGCAAGGCAAGCTGGGCTGTGGCGCTGCGAAGGGTGATGTCGGTCATGGCTGATCTTCCGGCACTCTGACCAGCAGCGATACTGCGCTGGCCGGCAACAGGCAAACCGCGATGCCAGATTCACCGACCCTGTTCACGGGACCTGTTCACCCTTCGCAGCAAAAACCATCGCCTCCAGGAGGCAGCACTGCTAGATGAGGCCGCGATGACAGGGTCCGGGTCTCAGGCACCCGGTCTTTCCTGCGAGTTTTTGGACAACAGGCATGGCTGCAACGGATCAGGCTCTGGCGGAAGGGTTGCTGGCGCTGTTCCAGCGCGAAGGCTATGGGCGCGCCGAACCCGGCATCCTGCAGCCCGCCGGGATCTTTCTCGATGTGTCGGGCGAAGACATGCGCAAGCGCATGTTCATGACGCAGGATGGCGACGGGCAGGAATGGTGCCTCAGGCCGGAATACACGATCCCCGTCTGCCGTGACCATCTCGCCAGCCCCCATGCCGGCGAGGCGCGTGGTTATGCCTATCTCGGTCCGGTGTTCCGGATGCGCAGCGGCGAGCCGGGCGAGTTCCTCCAGGCCGGTCTCGAACTCATCGGCCGGACGGATGCGGAAGCGGCCGACGCCGAGGTTCTGGCCATCACCTGCGAGGCCGTGGCCATGGCCGGGCTTGCCGCGCCCCGGATCAGGCTTGGCGATGTGGCGATCCTCAGGGCCGTGCTGCGCGGACTGAACCTGCCGGCAGCGGCGCAGCGCAAGCTGATGCGTGCGGTCAGCGCCGGCGAGGGCGAGCGTGCACTGGCGGCGCTGGACACGGCGGAGGCACCGGGACAGGACACCCATGCCGGGTTGTTCGCCGCGCTTCAGGGCCAGGACCCGGGTGCGGCCAAACGCTTTGTCGAGGATGTGCTGTCGATCGCCGGCATTGCCAGCGTCGGCGGGCGCTCGGCCGGCGACATTGCCAGCCGCTTCCTGGCGCGCGCCAGCGAACGCGAACAGACCATTGCGCCGGAAGCCCGCCAGATCATGGCCGGCGTGCTGGCGGTGGAAGGCGACCCGGACGAGGCGGCGACAGCCCTGAGGGCGCTGGCAAAGGATGCAGGGCTCGACCTTGCCGACGAACTCGACGCGCTGGAAGCCCGCACCGGCTTCATGGCGGCGCGGGGGCTCGATGTGGCGGCGATGCAGTTCAGCGCCGGCTTTGCCCGCAACCTCGACTACTACACCAGCTTCATGTTCGAGCTTCACGACCCGGCACCCGGCTCGCCCAAGCCCGTTGCCGGCGGTGGGCGCTATGACACGCTGCTTGGCAAGCTCGGGGCCGAAAGCCCCATCCCTGCGGTCGGGGCCTCGATCTGGCTGGACCGGCTGAACCGGAGGCCGGCATGAGCGAGACCAGCAATCCGGCCCTCGTCCTGGCAGTGCCGTCCAAAGGTCGGCTTCAGGAGAACGCTTCGGCCTTTTTCGCGCGCGCCGGGCTCGGCTTTGCCCAGCAGCGCGGCGAGCGGAACTATCGCGGCACCATCCAGGGCCTTGCCGATGTCGAGGTTGCCTTCCTCTCGGCCTCCGAGATCGTGGCGCAGCTTGCCAGCGGCGCGGCCCACATGGGCATCACCGGCGAGGATCTGGTGCGCGAACAGGTGGCCGATGTCGACGGCACGATGGAACTGCTGACGCCACTCGGCTTCGGCCATGCCAGCGTGGTCGTGGCCGTGCCGCAGGCCTGGATCGATGTCGCCACGATGGACGATCTCGACGACATCGCCGAGGATCTGCGCGTCCGGCAAGGGCGCAAGCTGCGCGTGGCCACGAAATACATCAACCTGACCCGCCGCTTCTTCGCCACGCATGGCGTGACCGACTACCGCATCGTCGAAAGCCTCGGGGCCACGGAAGGCGCGCCGGCTGCAGGCACTGCGGAGATCGTGGTGGATATCACCACCACCGGCTCGACGCTGGCCGCCAACGCGCTGAAGGTGCTGGATGACGGCGTGATGCTGACCTCCGAAGCCAATCTCGTGGCCTCGCTGAAGGCGCCCTGGGGTGCCCGCGCCCGCAAGGCGGCCCGCGCGATCCTGATGCGGATCGCCGCCGAGGAAGAAGGGCGCAAGCTCAGGGAGGTCAGGGCCTGCATCGCCACGGTCGATCAGGCCTTCGCCGACACCTTGCAGGCACGGCATGAAGCCCGCCTGCCCTTCGGCATTCAGGCACCGGGCGGGATCGTGACCATCCACTGCCCACAAAAGGCGGTGTTCGATCTGGTCGACGACCTGACGGCTGCCGGTGCGACCGATGTCACCGTGCGGTCGCTGGATTATGTGTTCCGGCAGGACAACCCGCTGCTGGAAAAGCTCCTCAAGCGCATCTGATCTCGGCCGAGCCCAAAAAAAGAGGCCACCCCGGGGGAGGAGGTGGCCTCACAGGAAACAGCCCATCCGGGGGAGGAGCGGGCTGTCATTGGGGAAGGAAGTCCAGAAGACTTCATCGGTAATTACGTAACTTTACGGAGGGCGGATCATGGACCGTCCAGAATTTTTCCGGGCTCCGCTGCGTGATCAGCCATGCCGGTGCCGCGCATGACGGGCTGAGGGGTGCAGCCCCGCCCTCCCACGGAAATGCCAACTCGCCAGTTGAACAACGCGGCGCATGTTTCTATGGTCCCGCCTCCCTCGTCAGCAACCGGATACCCCGATGGCGCGCCGTTCCCGTTCGTTTGCCCTTGCCCTGAACCTCATCGCCGCGACGTCGCTGGTCGCCTTGCCGGCCATGGCGCAGCAATCCGGCGGTCAGAGGAACCCGAACTTCGACCCGAACGTGCCGCAGCCCCGGCAGGACAAGCAGTTTCCGGTGGGGACCGCCTGGTCGCTCCAGAGCATCGGCGGCAAGGTTGTCTCAGGCGAGCGCCCTTCGCTGACCGTTGACGACCAGTTGCGCGGCAAGGGCTTCGGTGGCTGCAACACCTTCTCGGCCACGATGTAGCCGTTGCGCGAGCAGGGTTTTGCCGTCGGGCCGGTGGCGGTAACGCGCCGCGCCTGCGAGACCGGCGTGATGGGCACCGAGCGCGCGTTCCTGGTGGCGCTGCGCAATGCCCGCAAGTGGGACGTGGTCAACGGCCAGCTCGTGCTGCAAGGCGCTGCGGAACTGCGCTTCGGGCGCGCGATCTAGGTCGTTCCGCCGGAACGGTGCCGCCCTGGCTTGCGAGCCGTTTGGCCAAGTCAGGCAGGCGAGAACAACCTCCCGCCCTCTCCTGCCGGCTTCATGGCGATGATGCGGTCGTGCATGGCCTTCAGCGTCGAGCGGTGGCCGATCGAGACGATGGTGGTCAGCGGCAGCGCTGTGCGCAGCGCCAGATAGATCGCCTCCTCCAGCGGCTCGTCGAGGGCTGCGGTGGCCTCATCGAGAAAGAGCCAGTCCGGCTTTGCCAGCAGCACGCGGGCGATGGCGACGCGCTGCTGCTCGCCGAGTGACAGGACCTGCACCCAGAATGCCTCTTCATCGAGTCGATCTGCCAGATGGGGCAGGCTTGCGGCCTTGAGTGCCGCGATGATCGCCTCGTCCGGATAGGTGCCGGCCACGCCCGGATAACTGACCGCATCGCGCAAGGTGCCGAGCGGCAGATAGGGGCGCTGCGGCAGCAGCATCACGCTCTTGCCGGCGGGCGCGGCGATGGTGCCATCGCCAAAGGGCCAGATGCCGGCAATGGCGCGGAACAGGGTGGACTTGCCGGAGCCCGACGGGCCGACCAGCAAGGTGCGCTCGCCCTGTTTCATGGACAGCGCGGCAACCTGCACGATGGGCTGGCCCCCGGGCAGGGTCAGTGTCAGGTCGGACAGCCTCAGATGATCATCCGGCGTGGTCGCAAGGTTGATGCGGCTTTCGGCCTTGATCGTCTCGGCGCGCAGCAGCGAGGCATCGAAGGTCGACAGGCGGTCGACCACGGCCTTGAAGTCAGCCAGCATCGAGTAGCGATCGATGAAGAAGGACAAAGCCGCATCGACACGGGCGAAGGCCTGGCTGGTCTGGGTCAGCACGCCGAGCGTGATCTGGCCGGCGAAGAAGAACGGGGCCGTGATGACGATGGGCACGATGCTGTTCGACGAGCCGTAGAGCTGGATGAAGGCCGACAGCCATTTCTGCACCCGGACGATGTCGAAGAAGTTGCGGATGACCTGGCCGAACTGCTGGCCAAGGCGCCTGGTTTCGGCCTTCTCGCCGGCCAGCAGGGCCACCGGCTCGCCATACTCGCGCAGGCGGGCAAGCCCGAAGCGGAAATCGGCCTCATAGACCTCCTGCTGGAAGTTGAGCCGGATCAGCCGCTTGCCGATCATGTGCGTGACCAGCGTGCCAATCGCGGCATAGGCCAGCGCGATCCAGAACAGCAGGCCGGGAATCTTGGTGTCGAGGCCGGGCAAGGTGAGGTTGGCAGACAGGCCCCAGAGGATGACCGCGAACGAGACCAGCCCGGAGATCTGCTGGATCATCGAGATGGTCAGCGAATAGGTGGTATCGATGTATTTGCGGATGTCCTCGGAGATGCGCTGGTCCGGGTTGTCGACACGGGCATCGCCGAATTGCAGGCGATAATGGGTGCCATCCTCCAGCCAGCGACCGAACAGCTTCTGCGTCAACCAAGAGCGCCAGCGGATCTTGAAGGCCGAGACGATCAGGAACTCGATGAAGTTCGAGGCGATCAGCACGCCGACCAGCGGCAGCCAGACCTTCCACAGAAGCCGCCAGAACTCGGTCGCGTTCTTGGCCTGGATGGCATCGAACCAGTCGCGGTTGAAGAACGACAGGCTGACCGAGACCCAGACCTGCCCCAGATTGATCAGGATGATGATGGCCAGCAGCGCCATCGCCACCCAGCGCACCGGCAAGGTGCGGTCAGGGCCGAAGCCGAGATTGTAGGTCGCGGTCTCGTCGGTGGAGAAATACTTGTCGGTGATCTCGGTGATCTGGCGCATCACCGGCACGCGCGACATGCCAAAGGCAAGCAGCGCGAAGGCTGCTGCGGTGAAGGCCGTCAGCGGCGGCGGCACCGCGCCGGACCAGCCGGCGGGCAGCAGGCCCTTGCCGGCGATCAGCGCGATCAGCCCGACATAGCCCATGGCATAGAACACGATGAAGAAGCGCAGGAACGGACCGATGTTGCTGCTCATCACCAGTGCTGCCGTCATCAGCACGCCGGCCATCGCCACATAGAGCGGGATGCCATCGAACCAGCCTCCACCCAGTGCGCCGACAAGACCGGCAGCGGAGGCAAGGCCCGACAGCAAGACAAGAATGTTCATGGGGAATCCGTCCGAAATCTGCTTCGGCTTCCGTTACACACCGGAACGGGCCGGTTGTGAACACTTCTTTGCCGGCGCGGCGGCCCGTGATCGTTCACGTTGTGGAGGGTCAGGCCCGGGCACCCGGCGCTGGCGCGGCACGCTTCACGCGTCGGCGGCGACCTCGCCCGTGCTGCCGGCGAGCATGGGAAACAGCGGGGCCAGCAGGGCCTCGTACTTGGCAAGGTAATCCTTGTAGGAGGTGCCGCCGGTGCCGACCTCGACACCGACGCGGGTGAGCTGCACCTCGGCGAGTTGCAGGTGGGCGCGGTGGAAGGCGAGCTGGGCCCTGTCATAGGCCGCCATCAGGCGCGTCAGCGGGCCCGCTTCCGGATGGGCGTCGAGCCAGGCCGCGGGATCGGCAGCGCCCTGCTGGCGGGCCACCGCCACCAGCTGCTCGGCATAGTGCCTCAGGCTGTGCTGCCGGTGGGCCGCGATCCAGCTCCGCACCTCGTTGCCGTAATGGCGCTCGAATTCGCTTTCGGCGACGTGGACCTTGCCTGCCGCATCCGCCGTGCCGCCCTGCCAGTAGCGGTCCGTGATGCCGCTCATGATCTCGATGCGACGGAACTGCCAGGACTGGAAGCCGCTGGTGGGACCGAGCGCGGTGCGGAACTCGGCGAAGCCGCGCATGCCCGACAGGATCGGCATCGTGGCGTTGACCGTGCGCCAGAACTGGATGACGCGCTTGAGAAAGTAGGCCGCCTCCGACAGATCGCCGATCGTTCCGCTGCCGGCATCGATGCCGGCGCGGGCCAGATCCAGCGTGCGACCCAGATCGATGATCATCTGGTGGAAGGACAGCTCGCAGACCTGATGCACTGCGATGAACAGGTCCTCGTCGACCGATGCCGTCACCGGCTTCTTGCAGGCCAGCAGCACGGGCAGGTTGTGATAGGTCCAGTAGTGGTTGTTGCTGACATCGATGGACGGGTCCATCGGCGGCATCGGTCTGGCGATGTAGGTCATTGGGGCCCCGAAAGGTTGTGGTGGCTCTGCGTCCTGCTGCCGGGCCGGACATGAGCTGAGATGCTAATGTCATGCCGCCAACTGGGCAAATCCGGCGGTGCCTCGCAGGGCCATCGCTTGAAGACCCGCAGCTGCGTGGGTGTCATCCCCGGCGCGCCAAGGGCGCGGGAAGGGGATCCATCTGGCTGCGGCGGTTCATGTCTGGATCCCCTTCCCGGCCCTGCGGGCCGCCGGGGACGACTCCCCTGAGCGATGCAGCCGTGTCTCAAGCGATGGCGCAGGGCAGTGCCAATGACAAAGCCCGCCTTTGAGGCGGGCTTTAGGGAGGTTGGCCCAATGTTTTGGGAGACTGCTGCCGAAGCGATGCCCGAACTTACTTCGGCGCCAGCACCATGACGACCTGACGGCCTTCGAAGCTGGGTTCGGACTCCACCTTCACAAAGGTCGCGGTCTCGGCCTTGACGCGGTTCAGCACTTCCATGCCGAGATGCTGGTGGGCCATTTCGCGGCCGCGGAAGCGCAGGGTGATCTTCACCTTGTCGCCTTCCTCGATGAAGCTCTTGAGCGAGCGCATCTTCACTTCATAATCGTGCTTGTCGATGCCGGGGCGGAGCTTCAGCTCCTTGATCTCGATGATCTTCTGGTTCTTGCGTGCTTCGGCGGCCTTCTTCTGCTCGGCAAAGCGGAAGCGCCCATAATCGAGGATCTTGCAAACGGGCGGGGTCGAATTGGGCGAGATCTCCACCAGATCGAGACCCGCATCCTCGGCCATCTTCAGGGCGTCAGGGGTCTGCACGACGCCCTTGTTCTCGCCATTCTGATCGATCAGCTGCACCTCGCGCACGCGAATGTCGCGGTTGATGCGGGGCCCATCTTTCTGGGGCACGGGAAGGGCACGAAACGGTCTGCGAATGGGAGTCTCTCCTACGTGATCACGCTGCGAAGCGCTGAGCTGGCACAAATTGCACAACCGGTGCGGATGTCAACGTCTCGCTGCCTGCGCTGCCCGATTTTCAGCCTGCAACGCGGCTCGACTGCTCAGCGACCGAGCAGCGCGGTGTAGACGTCCAGCGTCTCTCCGACCATGTGTTCCAGCGAAAAGCGGGCCTCGACATGCTGGCGGGCGCGGCGGGCCAGCGCATCACGCTGGCTCGGCCGCAAGGCCAGCACCGCGGCGACGGCATCGGCCAGCGCCGCGGCATCACCGGGCGGCACATGCCAGCCGGTGCGCTCCTGCGGCAGGCATTGCGGCGGGCCGATCACGGTTTCAGGCACGGCACCGAGGTCAGAGACGATCACCGGCGTGCCCATGGCCTGCGCTTCCACCGCCACGCGACCGAAGGCCTCCGGCTCGGTGGACGGCACGACCACCACGGCCGCCGCAAGGAACGCTGCCGGCATGTCGGTGCAGTGGCCAACCCGGCGCACGCGCCCTTCGAGCCCGCCGGCCGCGATCAGCCCATCCAGTTCGCGCACGTAATCCTCGCGGCCCTGGGCATCGCCGGCCAGAATGCAGACGGCATCCGACAGTCGGCCCTGCTCCTGCAGCAGGCGGGCCGCCTCGATCAGCACGCGCTGGCCCTTCCAGCCAGTGAGCCGGCCGGCCAGCAGCACGATGCGCTGCTCCGGCTCGACGCCCCAGGCCTGCCGCAGCGCCCCGATGCGCTCCGGATCAACGGCGGAGGGCAAGTAGGCCGAGAAATCCGTGCCGCGATGGATGACGCGGGTCCGGCTGCGCGCGAACGGATGCATGCGGGCGATCAGGTCGGCGGTATAGGCCGAGTTGGCGATCACAACATCGCCGCGCGCCATCACCGAATTGTAGAGCACCTTCACCGCCGACGCGCCGGCATAGGAGCCGTGATAGGTGGTGACGAACGGCAACCTCATGGCGCGCGCCGCCGCCAGCGCCACCCAGGCCGGGGCGCGCGACCGGGCATGGACCAGATCGACCTTCTCGGCAGCACACAGGCGCGACAGTTTCCGGATGTTGCCGACCATCCTCAGCGGGTTCTTGGCCGCCGCCGGGAAGGGCAGCCAGACACCGCCCTTGGCCTGCAACTCGGCCACGAGACGTCCACCCTCGCTGGCCACCAGCGCCCGTGCGCCGGCGGCAGACAGGGCGGCGGCGATGTCGACCGTGGTGCGCTCGGCCCCGCCGGCCTGCAATTCGGGGATGATCTGGAGGATCGTCCGGCCGGCCAGCGGATGGGTGCCACGATCGGCAAAAGGGGCTGTCTCGTCTGCACGCACGCTCTGGACCACATCCCTCTCGCCATGCCATCAGGCACGAATCATGCCGCCCGTCATCAGGACGATGCGAGGAGACATAGGTTGAAGCAGCCAGCGCCGCAATTTCTGACACGCCATGATCCACCGGCGATTCGCCGTCTGGCCTGGCTGGCCGAGCCTGGCAGCGACGGCGCGCCGCGCATCATCTGGCTGGGCGGCTTCCGCTCGGACATGCGCGCCACCAAGGCCGAGGCGCTGGCAGGCTGGGCTCGCTCCAAGGGCCGGGCCTTCCTGCGCTTCGACTATACCGGCCATGGCGAGAGTGAAGGCCGCTTCGAGGACGCGACCATCTCGGTCTGGCTGGCTGATGTGCTGGCCATGATCGCGGCGGAAGGCGGACCGGCTCCCATTCTGGTCGGCTCATCGATGGGGGGCTGGCTGGCCCTGCTGGCGGCGCGGGCGCTGAAGGCGCAGGGCCGCACGCTGTCGGGGCTGGTGCTGATCGCGCCGGCGGTGGATTTCACCGAGGCACTGATGTGGGCGCAATTCCCTCAGGCCATCCGCGACGAGATCGAGCGCACCGGCCAATGGCTGCGGCCATCGGCCTATGCACCCGAGCCCTACCCGATCACGCGGGCGCTGATCGAGGATGGCCGGAGCCACCTGCTGTTCGGCGCGCCAATCGAGCCTGGATGCCCCGTCACCATCCTGCAAGGCATGCAGGACGAGGATGTGCCGTGGCAGCACGCGATGACACTGGTGGAACATCTGCCGGCTGACGACGTGACGTTGACCCTTGTCAGGGATGGCGATCACCGGCTGTCCCGGCCGCAGGACATCGCCCTGCTGATTGCGGCGGTGGGAGCCATGGCAGGGCGCTAACCCAGTACCTGCCGGCGGTTTGGGCCGGCAGGGCTTGGCTTCAGTGGACGCTGACCGTGACCAGCTGGTTCTCCCAGGCATTGGCTGTGAGTTCGGCGCGGGAATCGGCGATCATGATCGGGGTGCCGTCGGCGCCGAGCAGCGCGAACAGGTCGATATCGGCCGGCAGGTCCTGCGCCTGCGGGACCAGCTTGCGCACCTCGTCGGCGCGCATCGGGCGCACATAGGCCAGATGCCCCATGCCGAGGGCGGCCAGGTCCGCGAGGGTGAAATCAGTGTTGCGATCAGGTGTCGTGGTCTTCATCACGTCCTCCTCGGGCGTTGCACACTTGCCTTGGGCGCGCATCAGTCGCGCGACAGGATATCGATCTTGCGGACGATCCGCTCCGGTTCCGGGCGGGCCAGATCCACCGACAGAAGGCCGTTCGCAAGATCCGCGCCAAGCACCTCCATGCCATCGGCCAGCAGGAAGGTGCGCTGGAATTGCCGCGCCGCGATGCCCCGATGGATATAGGCGCGCGACTTGTCGTCGAATTGCCGGCCGCGGATGTTGAGCTGGTTCTCTTCCAGCGTGATGTCGAGTTGTTCACGCGTGAACCCGGCCACAGCCAGCGTGATGCGCAGCCGCTCCGGTTCGTCATCGGTGCGGTTGAGCCGCTCGATGTTGTAGGGCGGATAGCCGTCATTGGTCGCCTTGGCGACGCGGTCAAGCGCCCGCTCGATCTCATCGAACCCGAGCAGAAAAGGGTGCGACAGCGAAGGATGTCGTGTCATCGGCGAAGCCCCATCAGGCACTTCGTTGAACCTACGCCAAGCCCGCCTCATGCGGCACATGGGGTGACGGCACGCCGCCACGATCCCGATATGGGGGCGGCCGGCAGCAGCGGCAAGGGGAGCGGCATTGTGGGCACGTCCAGCCGTACGGCCACGCTCCTCGCCGCCTTGTCAGCGGGCGAAACGGGCCTTCAGCCGCCGGAGGACAAACCGGGCTTGCTTGCCGGCGCGCAACACGCGGCCATCAAGGCCATGGCGGATGTCGAGCGCCGCGCGGCACAGATCGAGCCGCCCCGGCCAGATCTGGCTGTCGGGATCGGTGAACTCCATCATGCCGCTGTCAAGCGCAGGCCGCCCCTCGGCCAGCAGCCGCCGGGTCACGGCCATATCGAGCAACACGCCCGGTGAATGGCGCGCATGGCGCTCATCGAACGCGGTTTTCCAGAACACGGTGAGGCCCGCCGCTTCCGGCAGAAGGCCGATGGCGACCGGCTCGCCATCAAGGCAGATCATGTCGACAGCGATCCTGTCGTCCTGCGCCAGCCCGCTCACCACATCGCGCACATAGGCGGCATCATGCGGATGGTTGGCCAGGGCGCTGCCCTTGCGGCCTTTCCAGCCGCGCGCCTCAAGCGCGATGAAGGCCTCGACAGCGGCGAGCGCCTCCTGCCCGCGCAGCGTCGCATGGCTCACCGCGCCGAGGCGGGCCAATGCGCGCTCCTGCGCCAGGCGCTTCTTGTAGGACGAGCCCATCGCCGCCTTGAGGGCTTGCTCGGCACTGTCATGCGGGCCACCTGCACCGGACAGCACCGCACGCTGCCAGCGTTCGCCAAAGCTCAGGCTGACATGGGCCGGCAACAGCGGAATCATCGCGACGGGCAAGGAATGGACCCGGACAACACCGGGCAGGGATGGCTCGCGCCCGATGAAGCCGAGCAGGGCTGCGAGCACCACGCACTCGCATCCTGTGGCCAGCAGCGGGTGCGACAAGGGCTCGAAGTCAGGCTTCAGCGGCGCCTGCAGGGCCGGAAGCCCCAATGTCCAGATCTCGCGGACGCGGCGCAGGCACCAGAGCCCGACGCAGCGCCGCTCGCCCTCCTGCAAGGCGTGGGCCGCCAGGATGATGATGTCATCGTCCGGAACGAAGGCCCGCACCGCTGCCACGACGGCAGGCGACAGGAATGGATTGGGGGCGGCGGACGTCGCGTTCAGCGCCTCGAAAGGCGCGGTCCATGTGACATAGTCCGCCGCACCGATGCGCGAGACCATCATGGCCCCGCCATCCGCCGGCAGAGGGACGGAGGCCCGTGGCCGGGCAGGTGCAAGGATGAGCGGGGCGGGATCAGCAAGGCTCATGGCACAGGATCCGGGCTGGTGGATGCCGGCCGCGGGGATGCCGGCTTGCGATACGAGAGCCTGTGGAAAGCGTGCACGAAGCTGCCGAACGCGCGGCGCACCGCGATGGCCGAGCCTGCGGCGGCCACCACGCTCGCGGCCAGCATGGCCAGCGCAACCCCCATGGCTCCCAGAAGCGGAGCGAGCATCACCGACACCACGAGGTTGACTGACGCTGCCAGCGCGAAGATGCCCGTGACGACTGTTTGGCGGTTGGTCATCATCAGCAATTGTTCGGAAGGGCCGATCGCAGCGCGGACAAGCAGCGCCAGCACCAATACCGGCACGACACCGGCACCTGCGCCAAAGCCGGGCCCGAACACGGGCAGCAGGAGCGGGGCTGCCAACGCCACCAGAGCCCCGAACAGGAGCGATGGCCAGAAGGTCCACAAAGCTGCCTTGCGGGCATAGCAGACCAGTTCGTCCAGCCGCCCTTCGGCGTTCAGCGCGGAAAAGTGGTGGGCCGCCGCATAGGACAGGCCGAAATGGACAAAAGCCACCACGCCGACGATGCGGGTCGCCGCCACATAGACGCCGGTCTCAGCCGGACTGGCAAAGGCCGACAGCACCAGCACGTCGGCATAAGCCATCATCAGGAACGCGGCATCGGCCAGCATGGCCGGCAGCGCCAGCGCGGCCCAGCGCCGTGGCTCGGCAGAGACGACTGCGCCCGCCAGCTTCGGGGCCATGCGCCGCCCAAGGAGCACGACCAGAACCAGCGCCGCCAGCCAGGCCGAGGCGACATAGGCCCCCAGCGCCACCATCAGCAGGTCGGATCCGGCCAGCCAGCCGGCCAGGAACAACAGCGGCAGCAGCAGCGGCTTCAGCAGGAAGGTCACACCCTGCGCGAGGTCAGTCCACTCGTTGGCCAGCGCGAAGCCTTCGACCACGTCAATGAGCGCCAGCGCCGGCAAGGCCAGCAGCGCCAGAGACAGCACAAGCCGCGCCTCGGGCGAAATGCCGAGCGGCATGAGGTTCAGCACGCCAAGGCCCGCCAGCACGATCGCCGCGCCCGCCAGCAGCGGCACCAGATGGCTCCAGCGATACAGGCCGGCCAGCAGCCCATTGGCGGCGCGCGCCTCGTATTCCGGCTGGAAGCGCTGCGGGGCCATGGCCAGGCCCGCCGTGGCAAGGCCGAGCAGCACCAGAATCCAGGTGACGGCCATGGAGAACAGCCCGAAGCCAGCCGCGCCGAGCAGGCGCGCCAGCATCACATGGGTGGCCAGCGTGATGGCGGCATTGGCGATCCGGGCGAGCACACTCAAGCCAGCCGCGCGGCGGGTGCGTGCCTCGATGCTGTCGGCCAGCAGCGCGCCTTTCAGCGCAGCAAGGCCGGCACGCACACGGCCACCCGATGCCGGGGCAAGCATCAGCGACATGGCGGCAACCCGGGCGGGGAAACGTGCATCAGGACCATGCACCACGCGCTAGCATGATGCCGTTTAAGGGCGTCTTGAGCGATGTGGTGAACGCTTCGCAACCGGTGGAGCGGAAAAACCGGCAACACACCTGAAAGTAGCCTGAAGGGAGAATGGTACCGCCACCCCGGCTTGAACGGGGGACCTCTAGATCCACAATCTAGCGCTCTAACCAACTGAGCTATGGCGGCACAAGGAGAGCGCATGCCCAATCGGCAGAGCCCTCGCGGCGCGAACGTCTAGGCGCAACTGCCGGCAATTGCAAGATGCGCGCGGTGTGATGCGTGCATCACAGCCGCGCCTGTCGGGCCCGGCGCGGCGGACGGCCTGGGGGTGCGGGCCACGCGATGTGGCCCGGACCGGAGGTTCAGCGGCGGGTCAGGCTCTTGCGCGCCGTATCCGACACGACCTTGATGGTGTCGGTGAGCGCGTCGGCGCTGCGGCGGACCGCACGGGCCTGGATCGTCACGACCTCTGAAGGCGAGGTCGAACGGGCGCAGGCTTCCAGTTCGCTCAGGCCGGCCTCGAGTTCGGCACAGCCGTGATCGAGCAGCGCCGCCTGGATGTCGCCCATGGCGCGTGTGGCCGCCAGCATCTGCCCGGTCATGGCAGCCAGCATGTCGCCCCCCAAAGCGGGAGACTTGAGGTCGGCAGCAGTGAAGCCGGGCATCTGGAAGCTGGTGAGCGACGGCATCAGCGCCTTCATGTCGAACATCGGTGCGAACAGGTCGCTGGCCGCAGGCTTGGCTGCGGCAGGCCTGGATGCGGCAACCGAAGCAGCCGCAACCTTGGCAGCGGGGGCGGTGCTGCTGGCCGCAGGAGTCTTGGCAGCGGCAACCTTTGGCGAAGCCACCTTGGCAGCCGGCTTGGCCACAGCCTTGGCAGCGGCCTTGACGGCTGGCGGCGGCGCGGCCTTCGGAACAGCAGCGAGCACCGGCTTTGCGACGGCGACGGGCGCGGGCGCGACAACCTCAAGCGCGACCATTTTGGGGGCCCCCGTCTTTGGTGCAACGGTCTTGGGAGCCGGTGTGTTGGGAACCTCGGACTTCGGTGCGGATGCCACGGGAGCGAGTGTCTTTGGTGCCGCCGCCCTGGGCGCGGCCACGGCAGGCATCACGGCCACAGCCTTGGGTGCAGGTGCCGGAACAGGCGCGGAGACAGCAGCAGGTGCGACGGCCACAGGTGAAGCGGCGGCGGGCATCACAGCAGGCGCGACGACAGCCGGCTTGCCGGTGTCGACAGCGGACAAGGCCTTGACGGGCGCGAGGGAGACGGGCTTGGCGGGCTTGGACATGGGCGTTGTCATCCGGTCGGTTGCGGGCGGCGTTCAGGAACCCTGCAGGCCCGCTGTGACGCGTGGGCAACCGCAGGGGTCAGCGTGCGAATGCGGCGAGAGGAGCCCTCTCGCCGCGGTCTCGGTCGGGCTTCACTTGCCCTTGGTGGCGCTTGTCGCTGCCTTCTGGACGGCTGCGCCGAACTCGGTCATCTGGGCCTGGAATGAGGCCATCTGGGCCTTCATGAACTCGCCCTGATGCTGGAGAATTTCGGCCGGATCCTTGGCGCGCACCAGCTTCTGGGCAAGGTCGAAGGCGGCAGCAACGTTCTGCTCGGCGTAGACCATGGCCTTCTTCGTGCTCTGCTCGGCATTGGCGCGGGCGGATTCAGTGGAGCCCTGAGCGGTCTCGACAGCCTTCTGGGCTGCGCCCATGAAGCCGTCGAAAGCCTTCTTGGCCTGCTCGACGCTCTTCTCGGCAAAATCGCGCATTTCGGGTGGAACGTCGTAGGGGAGCTTGGGAGCGGCCATGGGATGGGTCCTTGCCTTGGGTTCTGGTTTGCGGTGCCTGCCGGAAGGCCGGGTGCCTGCCACATCACACCGCTTATGGTGCAGTGCAATATCATGCTGCATTGCACAAATCAAGCGCTGCCACAGGGCGCCGCTCCGATCCGTGCCCCGATGACCTGCCTCAGCAACCGGCCTTGGTCATCGGCCTCTGTGACGTGCTTCGGCGCCTTGCCGGGAACCGGCTTCCATGCGGCGGGTTAACCCTCCTCGGAAGCAGAACAGCGACCGCACACTTCGCGATGGATTTAGGTCGCCTCGCGGCTATATTAAGAGTTCATTAAGCACATGGGGCCCGCTCGCGCGGGACGCATTGACACCGTGACCGACACCACGCCGACGACACCATGGACCGACATTCTGGCGCCCCTGAGGCGGGATCCGGGATTGTCGTCCTTTGTCGGCGACCATGCGGCGCTGATCGTGATGTCCGGCGATGGCCGCGAGGTGGTCCATGCCAACGCCGCAGGTCAGGCGCTGGCGGAGGCTGGGTTCAGCCCGCTCACCGCCAGGCGCCTCCTAGCACTTGCCGAGGGTCTGGCTCCGCTTGGCGGTGTCCGGCTCGAACGGCTCGACATGGCCGGGGCCGACGGCCTGACCCCGGTGACCTGCGCCTGCCGCCGCCTGCGCCTCGCCGATGGCAGCATCGTGCTTCTGGTGGCCGCCCAGCGCGTGCCGGGGCGCACGCATCCGGCGGGCCCTGCCGTGGCCGCTGCCGACAGTATGCCTGCTCGCGCTTCTGCAAGCCTGCTTGCGCCCATGGCTGAGCCCGCCATGCCCAATGCCACTTCCGTGCCTCAGCCGCAGGCCGGCAAGGTGCGCTTCCTGTGGGAGGTCGAGCCGGATGGCCGCTTCCGCAGCCTGTCCGCCGAGGTCGACGCGCTGTTCGGCACAGGCAGGGCCGCTGCCATGATCGGCCGTCGCTGGCAGGAGATGGCAGGCGATCTGGTTCATGACGGGGACGGGGCCGTAGCGGCAGCGCTGGCCGGCGGCAAGACCTGGAGCGGCGTGGCCAGCCTCTGGCGCATCGGCAGCAGCGATGACGGCTTGCCCGTCACGCTCTCCGGATTGCCGCTCAGCGACCAGCACCGCCAACTGACCGGCTGGCGCGGCTTCGGCGTGGCCCTGCCCGGCGAGGTCGCGCCTTTCCCGGCATTGGCCAGTCCCGACACGGAACCTGTCGAACCCGAAGTGGCGGTCGAGCTTGCCGGCGAGCCCTTTCCGGCCCCTGAGGTCGCCGGGGAACCCGAACCGCAAGCGCCTGCCGCAGCCGCGCCCGTGCCATCCGCGCCCGTGCCGAAGCCCGTCAGCAACGTGGTGCACATCAGGCCGGCGGAAACCCCGCCGAGACTGACGCATTCCGAGCGCAACGCCTTCCGCGAAATCGCCAAGGCGCTGGGTGCCCGCATCGAAGGCGATGAGGACAGCACGCAGACCAAGCCCCGCGAGGCCGCTGACAGTCGCTCCGCCGAGCAACCTGCCGCCGAAAGCATTGCGCCCGAAAACACGGCCGCCGAAAGCCTCGACGCCGCCGGTGGCATGGCGGAGTCGAATACATCGCCAGCCACCGAAGCTGCGGCACAGGCCGCGGTAGCCGAGCCTGCCGCGTCTGTTCCGCTCGACGAACCAAACACCGTTGCGGCGCCAGAGCTGCCGCTGGAAGCCGTGACGGCAGCGGAGCAGGTGGCGCGACTCGTGCCGCCGCAGGCAGCCCGCGACGGCGTGTTCGCGGCGCTGCTCGACAAGCTGCCGATCGGGGTTCTGGTGCTGCGGTCCGAGAACATGATCTATGCCAACAAGACGCTGCTCGACCTGCTCGACCATGACAGCCTCGACGATCTGGCCGCGGTCGGGACGGGCCGGCTGTTCAAGGGGGCCATGCCCGGCGAAGGCGGCGGCGTCTTTGCCCTGACGCGCCGCGATGGCAGCCATGAAGCCGTCGATGCACGGCTGTCGGCCATCGCCTGGCAAGGCGAGCCGGCAACGCTGATGTCCTTCCGCCGCGCCCTCGAAACGGTGGATGCCGCGCGCGTCGAGGCGTTGAAACTCGATCTCGCCAAGGCGCGCGAGCAGGCGCGCGAACTCACCGCCATCATGGACACGGCCACCGACGGCGTCGCGACCATGGACGAGCGCGGGCGCATCCTGTCGCTGAACCGCTCGGCGGAGGCGCTGTTCGGCTATGACCAGCGCGAGGTCACGGGCGAGAACTTCACGCTGCTGCTGGCTCCCGAGAGCCACATCACCGCCCTCGACTATCTCGAAGGGCTCAAGGGCGGCGGCGTGGCGGCCTTGCTGAACGATGGCCGCGAGGTGCAGGGCCGGGTCCGGCAGGGCGGGCGCATCCCGCTCTACATGACGCTGGGCCGCGTGGCCGATGGCGAAGAGCCGAAGTTTTCGGCGGTCCTGCGCGACATGACCGCCTGGAAGCGCGCCGAGGCGGACCTTGTCGATGCCAAGCGCAACGCCGAGAAGGCCAGCGCCCAGAAATCCGATGTGCTGGCCAAGATCAGCCACGAGATCCGCACACCGCTCAATGCCATTCTCGGCTTCACCGAGGTCATGTCCGAAGAGCGCTTCGGGCCGATCGGCAACGAGCGCTACAAGGAATATCTCAGCGACATCCACCAGTCCGGCGGCTACCTGATCAGCCTGATCAACGACCTGCTCGATCTTGCCAAGATCGAGGCCGGCAAGATGGACCTGACCTTCACCGGCGTGAACCTGAACGAGATCGCCAGCAGCGCCGTGGCGTTGCTCCAGCCGGAGGCCAACCGCCAGCGCGTCGTGCTGCGCACGGGGTTGCAGCCGAAGTTGCCTGCGGTGGTGGCCGATGACCGCTCGTTGCGGCAGATCGTCATCAACGTCCTGTCCAATGCGGTGAAGTTCACCGACGCGGGCGGCCAGGTTATCCTGTCGACGGCGCTGGGCGACCGGGGCGAGGTGATCCTCAGGGTGCGCGACACCGGCATCGGCATGACCGAGAAGGAACTCGGGCTCGCCATGGAGCCGTTCCGCCAGGTGGCCTCGACCCGCAGGACCAACAGCGCCGGCATCGGCGGCACGGGCCTTGGCCTGCCCATCACCAAGGCGCTGGTGGAAGCCAACAAGGGCATGATCCAGATCACCAGCGCCAAGAACGAGGGCACGCTGGTGGAAATCACCTTCCCGCCGCAGCGCGTGCTGGCGAGCTGAAGGCTAAAGTTCGACCTCCCATGTCTCGCTGACCATGGCTTGCCCGAACTGGTGCACCGGCTCCGAAGCGGTCAGCACCCAGCCGCGGGCGGCATAGAGCTTGCGGGCAGCCGCGAGGATGTCGTTGGTCCAGAGCGTCATCCGGCGGTAGCCAGCCTCGCGGGCGAAGGCCATGCAGGTATCGACCAGAAGCCCGCCCGCCCCGTGGCCACGGGCCTGTTCGTCGACGATGAGCATGCGCAGCTTCGCCGTATCGTCATCCTTGCGCGTGCAAAAGACCGAGCCGACCGGCTGGCCACCGAGGTCGGCAATCCAGCAGCGCTCGCGGGCGGGATCATGGCTGGCGATGAAGTCGGCCACGAGCCCTGCGACGAGGCCTTCGAAGGCGATGTCCCAGCCATATTCCGCCGCATAGACCGCGCCATGGCGCGCGATGATCCAGCCGAAGTCGCCGGGACGGGGGGCACGCAGGACAATGCTGGCTGGCGGGGATTCTTGGGCGGGCATGCCGGCATTGTGGGGGATCGTGCAGGGCTGCGCAATCGAGCTGCGGCTCCGCAACGATTGCCCCGGCGAGGCCGGCAGTCCAGAGTATGACGCGATACGGGGTTTGCCATGCAGTTCACGCTCAGCGACGAAGAAGTGATGATCCGGGATGCCGCGCGCAAGCTGGCGGCTGACCGGCTGGCGCCGTTCGCCGAGATGCTGGACCGCGGCGAGGGCCGGGCCGATCTTCTGGCCAACCTCAAGCTGCTGGCCGAAAACGGCTTCATGGCGCTGAACGTCAGGGCCGAGCATGGCGGCACGGAAGCCGGCACCATGGCGTTTGCGCTGGCCATCGAGGAACTGGGCTATGCCTGCGCTTCGACGGCGGTGACAGTCTCGGTGACCAACATGGTCGGCGAAGTGATCCAGGCCTGCGGCACCGAGGCACAGAAGCGCGAGCACCTGCCGAAGCTGGCAGATGGCACCTACCCTGCCGGGGCCTTCTGCCTGACCGAGAGCGGGGCGGGATCAGACCCGGCCGGCATGCGGGCCCGCGCCCGGCGCGACGGCGCGGATTACGTGCTCGACGGCAGCAAGATCTACATCACCAGCGCCGAGTATGCCGGCGTCTTCGTGGTCTGGGCCGTGACTGACCCCGATGCGCCGAAGGGCAAGGGCATCTCGGTGTTTCTGGTGCCGGCGGGCACGCCGGGACTGATCGTCGGCAAGGCCGAGCACAAGATGGGCCAGCACGGTTCGGCGACCAACATCGTGCATTTCGACCAGTGCCGGGTGCCGGCCTCCGCCCTGATGGGCCGCGAGAATGACGGCTTCAGGATCGCGGTCGGCGAGCTGGCCGGCGGGCGCATCGGCGTCGCGGCACTCTCGCTCGGCATCGCGCGGGCGGCCATGGATGCAGCCAAATCCTACGCCCGCGAGCGCCGGCAATTCGGCCAGGCCATCGTCGATTTCCAGGGACTGCAATGGATGATCGCCGACCGCGAGGTCGATATCAGCGCCTCGCGCCTGCTGATCATGGATGCCGCAGCCCGCAAGGATCGTGGCGAACCCTTCGCCAAGGAAGCCTCGATGGCCAAGCTGTTCGCCTCCGAAGCGGCCCATCGTTGCACCGACGCCGCCATCCAGATCCATGGCGGGGCCGGCTATTGCCGCGACTACCCGGTCGAGCGGCTGGCGCGCGATGCCCGCATCACCCGCATCTACGAGGGCACATCCGAAATCCAGCGGCTGGTGATTGCGCGGGAGACCTTGCGCCAGACCGCCTGAGGCGCGACAACGAATTCCCACATTTCAGGACATTCCCCATGACCGTCACCATCTACGGCGTTTTTCGCTCCCGCGCCTCGCGCAACATCTGGCTGTGCAACGAGATGAACCTGCCCTTCGTGCATGTACCGGTGATCCAGGCCTATCGCCTGCCGGACAATGGCGCGGGGCATGCCGGCATGACGACGCTGTCGCCCGCCTTCCTTGCGCTCAATCCGGCCGGGCAGATCCCGGTTATCGATGATGATGGCCTCGTGCTCACCGAGTCGCTGGCCATCAACCTCTATCTGGCGAAGAAGCACGGCAGCGCGCTCGGCCCGAAGGATGCAGCCGAGGACGGGCTGATGACGATGTGGAGCTTCTGGGCTGCGACCTCCGCCGAGCCGCACACCATCGAGATTCTCTACAACCGCGTCGGCAAGCCGCCCGAGGAGCGGGACGCGGCCAAGGCGGATGCGGCCATCGCGGCGCTTCAGCGCCCGTTCGCGGCACTCGACAAGGCGCTGGCCAAGACCGGCTTTCTGGTCGGCGGGCGCTTCACCGTCGCTGACATCAATGTGGCCGAGGTGATGCGCTATGCCCGCCCGGCGCCCGAACTGTTCGCAGCGGCGCCCCATGTCGATGCCTGGTTGACGGCCTGCCATGCCCGCCCTGCCTTCAAGGCGATGATGGCCGCCCGCGACGCCGAGCCGGCCTGAGAACAGGCCTCAGCCGGACTCGCTGTTTTTCGTCTCCGGCAGGTCGATCTCGACCACCACAGGGCAATGGTCCGACGCCTTGGGCCTGTCCCAGCCGACGCGCGGATAGCGGTCGGCGGTGGACGAGAGCGCGGCGATTGAACGGTCCGCCGCGCGCGGATCGAGCGGCACCCGGTAGGGCTGGCCGCGGCGGATGATGTCGAGCCTCGGTTTCGGGTTGGCCCGCGCCAGGCCCGGCGACATGAGGACATGGTCGAGCGGCATGTGCTGCTCGCGCAGGCGGCCCTCGCTTTCGCTCCACCAGCGCCGGAAATGCGTCCAGCGCTCGTGCTCCGGCAAGGTTTCCAGCGGATCGATGGCGAATTGGTCGAACAGCGGCTCGATGCCGCTGGGGCCTTCGTCCTCGCGCCGTGCATCGGCGCCGAGCCCATAGCGAAAGCCGTTGAGATCGCCGGCCACGACCCAGTTGGCCTCGCGCCAGCCCTGTCCGAAATGGCGCTTGACCAGCCGCGTGATGGCCAGCGCCTCGGCGCGGCGCACCGGCAGTGTGGCACTGCGGCCATCATCCGCGCCATTGCTCATGGACTTGAGATGGCACAGGAACAGGGTCAGGTTGCGGCGCTGCCAGCTGAGTTCGACCATCAGGCAATCGCGGTTGAAGACCCTGTCGCCGGGCGAAATACCCATCTCGGCCAGCGCCCTGTCATGCACGTCGAGATCGGCAAAGGTTGCGTCGGCATGGCTGGTCACCGTCACGCCATGCGGGGCGATCAGGTCGCGGCGCGCGGCGAAAGCGACCTCGATGCCGCGCCGGTCATTGCCGCCCTGCAACGCGAAATGGCCGAAACGGTGATCCGACAGCCGGTGCACATAGTTGGCGAAGAAGGCCTGAAGGCTGGCAAGCGAATCGACTTCCTGAAGGCACCAGATGTCCGCCGCGCCCTCGGCCATGGCCAGCGCCGTCATCTGGCGCTTGTCGTCTTCCAGCGCCACGGCAAGGGATTGCTCGACCGCCTCGCGCTGGTCTGCGTGCGGAAAGTGGAACAACGACATGGCCGCAGCCGTATCGCCCGACTTGCCCTCGTTCCTCCCGCCGTCCCTGCCCCGGTCCTTGCCCCCACTCCTGCCTTCGCCGCCAAAGCGCTGGCGCGTCAGCAGGTTCTCGACATTGAAGGTTCCGATGCGCAGGCGCATGGCGGCGGGCCCTGCCCCGGCTCCGCTCAGCGGTAGCCGAAGCGGGACTTGGTGGCGTTGACCTGGGCGATGGCCGCGCCCTCATTGCCGCCGGCGCAGGTGGCGCGGGCCGTGGCGATCTCGGCCGACACGCGCTCATGCACGCCCTTGGTGGTGTGGCCGGTGGCCAGATCATTGTCCATCACCGCCTGGAAGCGTGCGACCTCGCCCGAGCAGCCGCTGCCGGTCGGCAAGGCGAAGGTGTTGGGCGTGACGCCGGTCGGCGCGGTGGCCGGGGACGGGGCTGGCGGGGCTCCGCTGCCGGTGCAGGCCGCGAGGGCAACAGACGTGAGGGCGGCAAGAATCAGGTGGCGCATGGATGATCTCCTCAATGCCTGTTGTGGCACGGGAGCCCCCGGCAATGAAGGGGCAAGGCGCGGTATGGGCTGCAATCAGGCCGTGCTGGCAGGCAGCGGGATGGCGGAGCCCGGCTCGATCACCAGATCGACCTTTGCACCCAGAGGCAGCGCGGCCTCCCGCGTCGGGGCCACCACCAGAACCTCACCCCACGGGGCTTCGAGGGTGTATTCCCAGGCATGGCCGAGATAGGCCCGGCGCCGGATGACGAGCGGTCCCAGGCCTGATTCCACCAGCCCGACACGGTCGGGGCGCAGGGCCACCAGCGCCGCATCGGCCGGCACGGGCACGTGGCCCAGCCTCAGCGTCACACCCGAGGCGGTGAACAGGGTCTCGCCGCCCTGCTCGGAGAAGCTGCCGGCGACGATGTTGGCCTCGCCGATGAAATCGGCCAGGAAGCGGCTGCGTGGCCTCTCATAGAGGTCCTCGGGCGTGCCCTCCTGCGCGATCACGGCATTGTCCATGACGATCACCTTGTCGGAGACGGCCAGAGCCTCCTCCTGATCGTGGGTAACGTAAAGCACGGTCAGGCCGAGGCGCTGCTGGAGATCGCGGATGTCGTCGCGCACCTTGCGGCGCAATTTGGCGTCGAGATTGGACAGCGGCTCGTCGAAGAGCAGCACGCGCGGCTCCAGCACCAGCGCCCGCGCCACTGCAACACGCTGCTGCTGGCCGCCTGACAACTCGGACGGCAGGCGCGCCTCAAGCCCCGCCAGGCCGACCAGCCCAAGCTTCTCGCGCGCCATCTTCTCGGCCGCATCCTTGGATGCGCCGGAGGCGAGCGGGCCATACATGGCGTTCTGCAGGACGCTCATGTGCGGAAACAAGGCGTAGGACTGGAACACCATCGAGACATCGCGCTCGGCAGCGCCAAGCGGCGTCACGTCATCGTCACCGATGAAGATGCGGCCTTCGCTGGCCAGTTCGAGGCCGGCGACGAGGCGCAAGGTCGTGGTCTTGCCGCAGCCTGAGGGGCCGAGCAGCGTGGTCAGCGTGCCGGCCTCGACCTTGAACGAGACGTTGCGCACCGCCGCGGCCTGGCCCCAGCGCTTCCAGACATTGCGGAACTCGACCGAAGCCGCACGCGAGCCGGCTTTCACGGGTGTGGAGGACATCAACGGGCTCCAATGCCACTGGTGACGGGAGGGGCAGCGGGCTTGGCGGCCACAGAGCGGCGGCCGATCTTGCGCTCGCCGACCACAAGCTGGATCAGCAGCACGACCGCCAGCATGAACAGGATCAGCAACGAGGAATAGGCGATGGCAAGCGCGAACTCTCCGGCCTCGACCCGGTTGACGATGTAGGCTGTCGCCATGTTGTAGCGCGCCGTGACGAGGAAGACGATGGCGCTGACCGCTGTCATGGCATGGACGAAGGAGAACACCAGCGTCGCCACAATGGCGGGCTTCAGCAGCGGCAGCGTGACCCGCCTGACGGTTGTTCCGGTCTTCGCGCCCAGCGTGGTCGAGGCCTCATCGAGCGACTTGTCGATCTGGCTGAGGGCGGCAATGCCGGAGCGCACGCCGACCGGCATGTTGCGGAAGACAAAGCAGATGATCAGGATCAGCCCCGTTCCGGTGATCTCGATCGGCGGCACGTTGAAGGCGACGATGTAGGCCACGCCGATGACCGTGCCCGGAATGGCGAAGGACAGCATCGTCAGGAACTCGAAGGTGCGCTTGCCCTTGAAGTCATGGCGCGAGAGCACGTAGGCGGTGAGCAGCCCGACGATGGCGGTGAGCGGGGCCGCCACCGCCGAAACCATCACCGTGATGAAGAACGAATCCCAGGCCGAGCCGGAGAAGAACAGGCCGTTCTGGCCCAGTTCGACCGAAAAGCCGGTGCTGAAATGCTTCCAGGTCGCGGTCATGTCGCCGCGCCCGATGTCGACCACGAAGCCGCCGACCGCGATGATGCCGTAGACCACCACGGTGAGAATGATCCACGGCACGACGACGCCCAGTGCGGCGAAGCGGACCGCGGTGGGCAGGGGCGCGGGGATGCCGCTGTCGCCCTTGCCGGTGACGGTGACGTAGGACTTCTTGCCGAGCCAGACCATCTGGAGCCAGAAGGCGGAGAGCGTCAGCGCCAGCAGGATCAGCGCCAGGATCGCCGCGCGGCCGGGATCATGCTGCGCGCCGGCAACCGCAAAGAAGATCTTGGTCGACAGCACCTCGAACGAGCCGCCAAGCACCAGCGGATTGCCGAAATCGGACAGGCTTTCGACAAAGCCGAGCAGGAAGGCCGCTGCCACGGCCGGCCTGAGCAGCGGCCATGTCACGGTGCGGAAGATGTGCATGCGCGAGGCCCGCAAGGTCTGCGCCGCCTCCTCCAGCGAGGGGGCGATGCCCTGGAGCGCGCCACGCAGGATGAGATAGGACAGCGGCGTCTGCGACAGGACCTGGCTGATCAGCACGCCGGGCAGGCCATAGATCCAGCGCGAGCGCGGAATGTCGAACCAGTCATCGAGGAAGGTGGTGACGATGCCGGTGCGGCCAAACAGGATGACCAGCGCCAGCGCGATCACGAAAGGCGGGGTGATGATCGGCAGGATCGACATCGCGTCGAACAGCTTCGAGTTGCGCGCCCCGCCACGCACGGCGAGCAGCGCAAAAGCAAGGCCGAGCAAGGTGGAGACGATCCCCGCCAAGAGGCCGAGCAGGATGGTGTTGGCGACCACGCCGCAGCCGCCTTCCGAATACAGGCAGGCAAGCGTCCAGATGTCGGGTGCGAACAGGCGACGCGCCGCCAGCCCCAGATCGAGGACACCGGACCTATCGACGAAGGCGCTGGCCAGCACCCGCACGACGGGGAAGAAGACGAAGACAATGACCGAGGCGAGGATCGCGATCGTCGTGGTGGCGACCCAGCGGTCGGCCTTGAAGGCTCCGGCCACGGCGGCGGCCCGCGAGCCCAGCAGCACCAGAGCTGCGAACACGATGGTCGCGCCCAGCCCCCAGGAGAGCATCGGCCCTCCATCGATGTGGCGGGCGAAGAAGCCATAGAGCACGAAGCTGGCGAGCCCCGCGCCGATCACCACGAGCCGGACCGTGGCCTTCTGCGGAGAGGCGAAGGCCAGCACAGCCGCCACAGTTGCTGCCAGAGCCGGCAAGGGCAAGGGCCAGCGCCCGGCCAGCATCAGGGCAAGCCCCGACTGGCCCGGGCCGGTGAAAGCCCACGGCAGGAGCGCGAAGGCCGCCACGGCCACGAGGGCCGCGACGACATCGACATGGCCTCGATCGGCGGTCCTGCGGTTCACCTGGCCGGCACCCCGGCGGCTTCAGGACTCAGCGCTTCGGTGCGTTGCGGATTTCCGCATCCCACTTGGCGAGCAGGCGGGTGCGTTCGGCTGATGAGCCATACTTGGCGAAGTCATAGTCGATCAGCTTGATGTCCGAGAGCTTGGGGGCTTCGGGTGGCACCGGCGCGGACTTGTTCGACGGCACCTGATAGGACTTGGCCTCCGCACCAAGCGCCTGCGCTTCCGCCGAGAGGGCAAAGTCGTAGAACTTCTTGGCATTCTCCATGTTCTTGGCACCCTTGATGATCGACATCGAGCCAATCTCGTAACCGGTGCCCTCGCAGGGAGGGACGACCTTGACCGGCGCGCCGCCGACAGCCTGCGACACGGCATCATGCAGGAAGGTGATGCCGATCAGGCTCTCGCCGGTTGCGGCGGCACGGGCCGGCGCCGCACCCGACTTGGTGTACTGGTTGACGTTCTTGTGCATGGCTTTCATGAACTCGAAAGCCTTGGCCTCGCCCATCAGCTGCACCAGCGTGGCGACCTTGGTGTAGGCCGTGCCCGACGAATTCGGATCAGCCACCTGGACCTCGTCCTTGTAGTCGGCCTTGGCCAGATCGGCCCAGCACTTGGGCTCGGGCAGGCGCTTGCGGGCCAGTTGCTGGGTGTTGAACGAGAAGCCGAGCGCGCCTGCATAGATGCCGACTGTGCGGAACTTGGACTGTTCGGCCTGGCGCGTGGCCCAGGGCAGCAATTCGGCCAGCATCGGCGAGCGGTATTCCTCGGTGATGCCCTCCTCGGCGGCCTGGAGGTGCGGGTCACCCGTGCCGCCCCACCACACATCGCCGCGCGGATTGGCAGCTTCCGCCTTGATCTGGGCGAAGGTCTCGCCGGAGGACTTGCGGGTCATCGAGACCTTGATGCCGGTCTTGCGTTCGAAGGCCTGCATCATGGGGCGGCACCACTCTTCCTGCACGGAGCAGTAGACCACGACCTCTCCCTGGGCGAGCGCGGGGGCGGACATGGCGCCAAGGCCGAGCGCGGCGAAGGCCCCGAAAGCAGCCTGGCGGAACGGAAAGCGGATGGTCATGGGTCAGTTCCTCTCTATTGGTTCTTGTTGGTTGTTCTGTGCTTGAGATGACAGTTTGGTGACAATTCAGACAGGCAGCGCAGATAAGTCAATCTGCCCGGCTGGACACGATGGCGCAGGCCTCCGAAACGCCATCCCAGAGGCTTGGTGTGACGACGAGAATCGGGTTGCCGCTGGCAACCCAGTCTCCGGAACAGAAATCGTTGATGCGGGCCCCTGCCTCCGCCGCGATCACCAGCCCCGCCGCCACATCCCACGAGTTGATGTGCAGTTCGCCATAGCCATCGGTGCGCCCGATGGCGACATGGGCAAGGCCGAGCGCTCCGGAGGCGCTGCGCTTGACGTTGGCCCCGGCAGCGAGAAGCCGCCCGACAGCCTCGATGTAGGGCGCGGGCGGCAGGCGCGGCGACCAGCCGAACTCGACGGTGGACTGGCGCATCTCGGATGTTGTGGCGACCTTGATCGGCTTGCCGTTCATGGTCGCGCCATGGCCGCGCCGGGCCAGGAAGGTTTCGCCGAGCGCGGGCGAATGGATCACACCCAACTCCGGCACGCCATTCAGCACGAAGCCGATGGAGACGCACCATTGCCGGTCGCCACGGGCGAAGTTGGCAGTGCCGTCGATCGGATCGATGATCCAGAGCCGGTCTGCATTGCCGCCGCCCATTTCCTCGCCCATCACCGCATCGAGCGGAAAGCTTTCGGCGATCCGGCGGCGGAACAGGGCTTCGACCGCGCCATCGGCTTCGGTCAGGAAATCCTGGAAGCCCTTCATGCGGGTGCCGAGCGAGGCCTGATCGGCAAAATAGCGGTTGGCGAGATGCCCGAGTTCAGCCGCGATGCCGGCCAGCGCATGAAAACGGGCACTCAATTCGTCAGGGCACAGGCTCGACATCGGGGCTCAGGCTTTCAGGCGAACGGGCGCGCCCGTCTGGTGAGAGAGCGTGGCCGCATCGGCGAGCTTCTGCGCCTTCAGGCCATCCTCGCCGGAAGGTGAAGGGGCCGTGCCGTCAGCCACGCATCCAAGGAAATGGTCGAGTTCGGCGCGGTAGGCAGCGGCATAGCGTTCGAGAAAGAAGGGCTGCGCCGGGTCGGTGCGGAAGCCTGCCACCGTGGCGATCTCGACCGTGGTCACCGGCACATTGCGGGCGCTGACCATGCCGGTTGCGCCATGGACTTCGAAACGCTGGTCATAGCCATAGCTGGCGCGGCGCGAGTTCGAGATCTGGGCGATCTTGCCGGACGCGGTCTTGAGCAGCACGGCGGCGGTGTCGACATCGCCGGCTGCGCCAATGCCCGGATCGACGAGGCAGGAGGCGACGGCGTGGACCTCGACCGGCTCCTCTCCGAGCAGGAAGCGGGCCATGTCGAAATCATGGATCATCATGTCGCGGAACAGCCCGCCCGAGCGCGTCACATAGGAGGGCGGCGGCGGCGAGGGATCGCGCGACAGGATGGTGACCATTTCCACCGGGCCAATCTCGCCGGCAAGGATGCGGCGGCGGGCTTCGGCGAAGCTTGGATCGAAACGTCGGTTGAAGCCGATCATCAGCGGCTGGCCGCTGGCCGCCACCACCCTGAGACAAGCCTCGATCCGACCGGCATCGAGATCGACCGGCTTTTCGCAGAAGACCGCCTTGCCGGCCCGCACCGCAGCCTCGATCAGGTCGGCGTGGGTGTCGGTCGGCGAGCAGATCAGCACGGCGTCGATGTCAGCGGCGGCGATGATCGCGTCTGCGCTGCGCACATCGGCGCCAAGCGCAGTGGCCAGATCGCGCGCCGCATCTGCCAACGCATCGGCCACGGCCACGAGCCGGGCCCGGCCCGACACCGCGACATTGCCGCCATGAATGCGGCCAATGCGACCGGCACCCAGCAACCCGACCCTGATCACGTCATGCCCTCCCGAGGCCATTTTGTTTGTTGGCTACATATCATGCTTTGCCCGGAAGCCCAGCTTCTGATTTGATTGTGTAACGGACAGGCCGATGAGGCCGCAAGGCCACCATGTCCGGCGAAGGGAGCGAAGCGAATGGCAGGCAAGGATGGCGCGCGGCTGGACGGCAAGGTCGCCGTGGTCACGGGCGGAACGCAAGGCCTCGGCGAAGCCATTGCCCGCCTGTTTGCCAACCGTGGTGCCTGCGGCATCGTGATCTGCGGCCGCAATGCTGCCAACGGGGCCAGGGTCCGGGACATGCTGATGGCGCTGGGCACATCCGCCGTGTTCGTCGAGGCGGACCTTGCCCGCATCGCCGATGTGCGGGCCGTGATCGCGGCAGCCGACAAGGCCTTTGGGCGCATCGACGTGCTGGTCAACGCGGCGGGCCTGACTGACCGGGGCGACATCCTCGACACCAGCGAGGAGCGCTACGACGAATTGTTCGATGTCAACGTCAAGGCCCCGTTCTTCCTGATCCAGGGGGCGGCCCGGATCATGGTGCGCGAGAAGATTGGCGGCTCGATCATCAACATCCAGTCGATGTCGGCCCATGGTGGCCAGCCCTTCCTGAGCGCCTACAGCACCAGCAAGGGCGCGCTCGCCACCCTGACGCGCAATGTCGCCCATGCTCTCGTCAGGCATCGCATCCGCGTCAACGGGCTCAACATCGGCTGGATGCACACGCCGGGCGAGGAGCGCGTGATGCGGCAGTACCATGGCGCTAGCGATGGCTGGCTTGACGAGGCCGTGAAGGACCGCCCGTTTGGCCGACTGATCGACCCGAATGAGGTGGCGCGGGCCTGCGCCTTCCTTGCTTCGGACGAATCGGGCCTGATGACCGGGGCGAACATCGACTTCGACCAGACCGTGTCAGGCGTCAGCGCCGAACCGCTCGCCCCCTGAAAGCATCCGACATGCCGTCCCCAGCCGCGCCTTCACCGCCCTCCCCGGCGCCATCCCCGCCGGTGCTCGATGTCATCAGCATCGGGCGCTCTTCGGTCGATCTCTATGGCCAGCAGATCGGCGGGCGGCTTGAGGACATGGCGAGCTTCTCCAAGGCCGTGGGCGGCTGCCCGGCCAACATCGCCATCGGCACCGCGCGGCTCGGCCTTCGCTCCGGCCTGATCACGCGTGTCGGCGACGAGCACATGGGCCGCTTCATCCGCGAGCAGATGCAACGCGAGGGCGTGGCGCTCGACGGCATCCACACCGATCCGGAACGGTTGACCGCACTGGTCCTCCTCGGTGTCAGCGATGACAGCACCTTTCCGCTGATCTTCATGCGCGAGAACTGTGCTGACGCGGCGCTGGACGAGAGCGACATCGACCCCGGTTTCGTGGCCAGCGCGGCGGCCATCGTGGTCACCGGCACGCATTTCGCCCGGCCCCATGCTGCGGAGGCCCAGCGCAAGGCGATCCGCATCGCGAAAGCGCATGGCCGCAGGATCGTGTTCGACATCGACTACCGGCCCAACCTGTGGGGCCTTGCCGGCCACGGCGCGGGGGAAGAACGCTATCTGCGCTCGGAGACCGTGACCGCGCATCTTCAGGCCATCGTGCCCGACTGCGACCTGATCGTGGGCACCGAGGAAGAGCTGCACATCGCCGCCGGCTCGGAGGACACGCTTGAAGCGCTGGCCATCTTGCGCCGGCTAAGCCCCGGCGCGCTGCTGGTCTGCAAGCGCGGGCCGATGGGCTGCGTGGTGTTTCCCGGTGCCATTCCGCCTAGCCTCGATGAGGGCGTGCGCGGGCCCGGCTTTCCGGTCGAGGTCTACAACGTGCTAGGGGCAGGCGACGCCTTCATGTCGGGCTTCCTGCGCGGCTGGCTGCGGGGCGAGCCGCTCGAAACCACCTGCGCCTATGCCAATGCCTGCGGGGCCTTCGCCGTCTCGCGGCTGCTGTGCTCGCCGGAAAGCCCGACCTTTGCCGAGTTGAAGCATTTCCTTCAGCACGGATCGCCGCATCGGGCGCTGCGCCATGATCCGGTGCTGAACCACCTGCATCACACGACCACGCGGCGGGCTTGCGCCCTTCCCTTGCGCATCCTGTCGATCGACCATGGCGCGCATGACCTTGAGCCCGTGGCCATTGCCGCCGGTGCCGATCCGGGGCGCATCCCCGCCTTCAAGCGGCTGGCCGTGGCCGCCTGCGAGCGCGTGGCGAAGCGGCGCGAGGGCTTCGGCCTGTTCCTTGATGGCGCACTCGGCCGGCAGGCGCTGTTCGATGCGCAACGAAAAGGCATCTGGCTGGCGCGGCAGTTTCCCCATGGCGAGGCCGGCGCTCTGGCTGACAATCCGCTGGAATGGCCGCTCGGGCAGGTGATCAAGCTGATCGCCAATGCCCGAGCCGATGCGCGCACGCCTCTGGCAGTGCGCCTGCCGGAGATTGCCGGTATCATGGCCATGGCGCGAGCAAGCCGGCGCGAGACCATGATCGAGGCGCTGGCAGCCGAGGGGCAGACGACCGCAGCCCTGCTGGAGAGCCTGTATCAGGGGGGCCTGATGCCGGATTTCTGGCTGGTCGAGGCCCCTCCGCAGGCGTCCGACGCCGCGGCGATCGATGCCGTCATCAGCCGGCATGACCCTGCCTGCCGCGGGCTGATCGTGATCGCGCGGACAGCGGCCTCGGGGCCAGAGCTTGCCCTCGCCGCGCAGATGCCGCGCGTCATCGGCTTTGTGGGCGGCCGCGCGATCTTCGGGGATGCGATCAAGGGCTGGCTTGACGGCGCGCTGGACGATACCCAAGCCGTGAGCCGGATGGCGGAACGGTTCGGCGCGCTGTCCGACGCTTTCGATGACGGGAGATCACGATGAAGACCATCCGGCTGACCATGGCGCAGGCGCTGGTGCGGGCGCTGGCGGCGCAGTGGACCGAGATCGGCGGCGAGCGCCTGCCGCTGGTGGCCGGCGTGTTCGCGATCTTCGGCCATGGCAACGTGGCCGGCCTGGGCGAGGCGCTGCATGGCCTGCGTGACAAGCTGCCGACCTTCCGCGCCCACAACGAACAGGCCATGGCCCATGCCGCCATCGCCTTCGCCAAGGCCTCGCGGCGGCGACGGATGCTGGCCTGCACCAGTTCGATCGGCCCCGGCGCCACCAACATGGTCACGGCGGCGGCGGTTGCCCACGTCAACAGGCTGCCGCTGCTGCTGCTGCCCGGCGATGTCTATGCCAGCCGGAGGCCCGACCCCGTGCTGCAGCAGGTCGAGGATTTCGGCGATGGCACCGTCTCCGCCAATGACTGCTTCAGGCCGGTGTCGCGCTACTTCGACCGGCTGACGCGGCCCGAGCAACTGATCCCCGCGCTCAACAGGGCGCTGGCCGTGCTCACCGATCCGGCCGAATGCGGGCCGGTGACGCTGGCCCTGTGCCAGGACACGCAGGCCGAGGCATACGACTACCCGCTCGGGTTCTTCGAGGACCGGCTCTGGCTGCCACGCCGCCCGCCCCCCGATGCGGGCGAACTCGCATCCGCGCTGGCACTGCTGAAAGGCGCGAAGAAGCCGCTGGTGATCGTCGGCGGCGGGGTCCTGTATGGCGAGGCGGAAGCCGCCCTGCTGGACTTCTGCGAGCGGCACCGGGTGCCTGCCGCCGAGACGCAGGCCGGCAAGTCGGCGCTGCCGGATGCGCACCCGCTCAATCTCGGGGCCGTCGGCGTCACCGGCACCGATGCGGCCAATGCCATGGCCCGCGAGGCCGATCTGGTGCTCGCCATCGGCACGCGGCTTCAGGATTTCACCACCGGCTCGTGGTCGCTGTTCCAGAACCCGTCCATGAAGCTGATTGGCCTCAATGTCACTCCGTTCGATGCCGGCAAGCACCGCGCCCAGCCTCTTGTCTGCGATGCGCGGATCGGGCTGGAGCAGCTCGGTGCGGCGCTCGGCGACTGGCGGGCCGCAGCGGGCTGGACCGGCAAGGCAGCGGAGCGCAAGGCCGCGTGGGTTGTGGCCGCAGGCGAAGCCACCGCCCCCCGGCCGGGCCGCACCGGCTCGGGCCTGCCCAGCGATGCCGAGGTGATCGGCGCCGTGCAGCGCCAAGCCGGCGCCCGCGATGTGGTGGTCTGCGCGGCGGGCGGGCTGCCAGGCGAGTTGCACAAGCTCTGGCAGGCCGGCGCGCCCGGTGGCTACCATATGGAGTACGGCTTCTCGTGCATGGGCTACGAGATCGCGGGCGGGCTTGGCGTCAAGATGGCCGACCCGACGCGCCATGTCACGGTGATGGTCGGCGACGGCTCCTACCTGATGATGAACTCGGAAATCGCCACCTCGATCATGCTCGGCATGAGCCTGACCATCGTGGTGCTGGACAACCGGGGCTATGGCTGCATCAACCGGCTGCAACTGGCGACCGGCGGGGCCTCGTTCAACAACCTGCTGCGCAACACGGCCCACGTCGCCCTGCCGGCCATCGACTTTGCAGCCCATGCCGCAGCGCTGGGCGCGAAGGCGAACAAGGTGACGAGCCTTGCCGCGCTGGAAGCGGCGCTGAAGAAGGCGCGCAAGTCACCCGTCACCAGCGTCATCGTCATCGACACCGACCCGCTGGCAACGACCGAGGCAGGCGGGCACTGGTGGGATGTGGCGGTGCCGGAAGTCTCCGAGCGCGCCACGGTGCGCGAAGCCCGCAAACGCTATGACGCGGCCCGCAAGGCCCAGAAATCCGGAGGCTGAACGCCATGACGATCCGCATCGGCGCCAACCCCATCGGCTGGTCCAACGACGATCTTCAGGATGTGGGCGGGGCAACGCCGCTCGAAACCTGCCTTGCCGAGGCGAAAGACGCCGGCTTCACCGGCATGGAGCTTGGCCACAAGTTTCCGCGCGAGCCGGCGGCGCTGAAGGCAGCGCTCGCGCCCTATGGCATGGCCTGCGTGGGCGGCTGGCACTCGGTGGAATTGCTGCGGCGCGACGCGCGCGAGGAATTCACCCTGGCTGCGGGGCACCGCGCCCTGCTGAAAGCCATGGGCACCGATGTCTTCATCGTGGCGGAAACCTCCAACGCCATCCATGGCGACCGTTCGTGCCCGCTCTCGCGCCGCCCGGTCATGGAGGCTGCCGACTGGGGCCCGTTTTGCGCGCGCATGACCGATCTGGCCATGATGCTGGCCGATGAGGGCCTCAGGCTGTGTTACCATCACCACATGGGCACGATCGTGGAGAGCCGGGCCGACATCGCCGCCTTCATGGAGGGCTGCGGTCCGGCCGTGAACCTCCTGCTCGATACCGGCCATGCCACTTGGGGCGGCAGTGATCCGGCGGAACTGGCGCGCAGCTACCGCGCACGCATCAGCCATGTCCATGCCAAGGATGTGCGCGCCGACATCATGGACGAGGCGAAGGCTGGTGACTGGAGCTTTCTCGATGCCATTCTCGGGCGCGGCGAGGCGCTTGGCGTCTACACCGTGCCGGGCGACGGCATGGTGGATTATGCTGCCGTGTTCCGTGAACTGGCGGGCTATTCGGGCTGGGTCATCGTCGAGGCCGAGCAGGACCCGGTGAAGGCCAACCCGCTCGCCTATGCGCGGATGGGTGTGGCCAACCTCCGGCGTTTCATGGCCGAAGCGGGGATGGGCTGATGTCGACGCTGCTGCGCAGGCCGCATCCGGGCGGCGGTCCGGTCCATGCCATCACGCCAGCCAATGCAGGCTGGCGGTATGTCGGCTTCGAGGTGGTCGATCTGGCTCCCGGCGAGCGTCTCACGCGGCAAGGCGAGGGCCGCGAGCTGTGCGTGGTCATGGTTGCCGGCGAAGCCGGATGCTGGCTTGGCGGCCAGGATGCCGGGATGATCGGCGGCAGGGAGAACCCCTTTGCCGGCAACCCGGCCTCGGTCTATGCGCCGCCGGGCTGCCTCGTGGAATTGGTCGCCATCGGTGCTTGCGAGGTCGCCATCTGTTCGGCACCGGCGACAAGCCGCCTGCCGCCGCGCCTGATCGCCCCCGGAGAGGTCGGACTGGAGACGCGCGGCAGCGGCAGCAACACCCGCCATGTGCGCAACATCCTGCCCGACACCTCGCCCCATGCCGAAAGCCTGCTGGTCGTCGAGGTGCTGACGCCGGGCGGCAACTGGTCGAGCTATCCACCACACAAGCATGACCGCGACGCCCTGCCGGACGAGTCGGAACTGGAAGAAACCTACTACCACCGCATGAACCCGCCGCAGGGCTATGCGGTGCAGCGCGTCTACACCGATGACCGATTCCTCGACGAGACGATCTGTGTGCAGGACCGCGATGTCGTGCTGGTGCCGCGTGGCTACCACCCGGTGGGCGCGGCGCATGGCTATGACCTGTGGTATCTCAATGTCATGGCTGGCCCGAGGCGCATCTGGCGCTTTCACAACGACCCGGCCCATGCCTGGATGCTGAAGCGCTGAAACCGCTGACGATGCAGCTTGCCCATGGCAGGCCGCGCGGCTGTTCCGCTCAGCTCGGCCCGGACTGGCTCGCAGCAGTTGACTTGCGGCGTGTCAGCAGTGTCCAGACGCGCAGATCGGCCACGACCTTGGCCGTCGCCACGAGCACGAGCAGACAGAACATCGCCTTGGACACCACGCCCATGCTGCCCTCGACCAGCAGCGCATGCACCACGCTGCCGACGACGATCACCAGCGCGAGACCGGTGTGTCCGACACGCCAGACCTTCGGCGGAATGCGGAGCCGGCCCCGCAAGGTCGCGAGAAGTGCGGCGGCAAACGTCGCCCACATGGCGACGACGCCCCAGACCGAGAACGGCGTCGGCGAGGCAAACAGCAGCGCGTCGATCACATCGGGGGCACTCGTCAGCCACAGGCCGAGCACGTGGGCAACGACCATGGCCACAAGCACCAGCCCGGCCCAGCGATGCACAAGCCGCGCCGGCCGCACCGGCAGACCAGGCAGGTAGCCGCCCGCCAGCAGGGGCTGGACCAGCAGCAGCGCCAGCGCCAGCATCCCTGCGAAACCGGAGGCGATGTAGACCGGGTCGCGCCAGGCGAGCAGCGGACTGGTTGCCGCGATGGCGACGGGCAGCGCGATGGCCAGCCCAAGACCGGCCCAGATCAGCCCTCCGCGCATGGATGCCACCACGCTCAGGCTGGCTGGAGCACGAAGTGGGCGCTGAGGCTGGTGTCGCGTGCGCTCGGCATGACAGGGCGCAGGAAGACCGTCTTGAAGCCCGCGCCTTCGTAGGCCAGATGGCCATGGGGCTGGCCGAAAATCGGGACGATCTGCGGCATTTCCAGGCGGAACACGCCATCCGGGCCGGTCAGTGTCGCGCCATGGCTGTGCCGGTCATCCTCGCGCCCTTCGGTGGTGTGGGCCCAGACCTGAATGCGGATGCCCGGCAGCGGAGCGCCATCGCCGGCCCGGCGCACGGTGCCTGTCATCCAGAACCCGCCTCCCCCGATCCGGCTGACGATCGGGGCACCGGGCAGATAGTTGTTGGCACCGCCACGCATCGTCGGCGTCGGCGCAAGGCCCTGGGCAAAGGCTGGCGTGACAAGGCCGGAGGTGCCGGCAACGAGCGCAGCGCCAGCCGCAGCCGAACCAAGGGCGAGAACATCGCGGCGGGTTGAAAGATGTCGGTTCAACGCAGGTCTCCTGTCTGGTGTTTCGCCTGGCCCCGATCATGGGGAGCAGCCCGGCCGGCAGCACAAACCAACCCTTCGTCCTCGAACAGGCAGCCAGTGCAACTGCATCCCGGTCAAGCTCCAGACGCGACACCGGCACAATCTGGCGCGCCGCCCGCAGCGCCATATGACTCCGAAGGCACTGGAGAGGCTACGGACTTGCGAGACGAAGCGACAGCCTGGCAGCGTTCAAATCTGCGCTATCGGCGCACATTGCGTTGCCGGCAACAACAAGTTCGGCAGCGCAATTGGGCCTCACCAGCACCATCGGATGCGTCATATCAACAGAGCCGAACAACCGGCGGCACTCACATCACCTGACGAACTGACATCACAGCAAGACAAGTGGTGCTGCGAGAGAGGATTGAACTCTCGACCTCACCATTACCAATGGTGTGCTCTACCACTGAGCTACCGCAGCGTGCCGGGAAGGAGCCGGGCGCGGGGCGCGGCATTCATCATCAGCCGCCGCTGGATAGACGATGGCCGTGTTCAAATCAACCCGCCAAATGCGGTGGCCGGCAAACCCTCCCAACATCGCGCGGAAAAGGCATCGCGTGAAAACCCGGGCGCCGCTTGTTCGCGGCAGGGCACGGACGATCAGCGGCCCTGAGGCTTCTTGCTGCTGCAGGATGGTGCCATCCCGGCGGGGCATGCAGGGGCGGCGCAGCGCCCCGGGCTGCGGTCAAAGCCAGCTTGTGCCGGCGGGCAAAGGCGCGAGCCCCAGATGGGTTGCCACGCTCTGGCCGATATCGGCGAAGGTTGCCCGCTTGCCGATGGCGCGGCCGGCAATTCCGGGGCCGAAGGCGAGGATGGGCACATGCTCGCGGGTGTGGTCCGTGCCCGGAAAGCTGGGATCATTGCCGTGGTCGGCGGTGATGATGACGAGATCGCCGGCTCGCAGCATGGCTTGAACTTCGGGCAGGCGCCGGTCGAAGGCCTCGAGTGCGGCGGCATAGCCCGGCACGTCGCGGCGGTGGCCAAAATCGGTGTCGAAATCGACGAGGTTGACGAAGGCGAAGCCACCAGCGGGCAAGCTGCGAAGAGCCTCGATCGCCATGTCGAGGTGGGTGTCGTTGCTGATGCCCTTGTGCTCCACGGCCGTGTTGCGATGGGCAAAGATGTCGCCGATCTTGCCGATGGTGGCGATGCCGCGCCCGGCTTCGGCGGCGCGATCGAGGATCGTGGGGCCGGGCGGCTGCACCGCGAAGTCCTTGCGATTCGGCGTGCGCACGAAACCGGTTTCCGGCGAGCCGATGAAGGGGCGCGCGATGACGCGGCCGATGTTCAGCGGATCGACGAGACGGCGCACGGTGCGGCACAGCGCATAGAGCCGTTCCAGCCCGAAGGTCTGCTCGTGGGCGGCGATCTGGAGCACGCTGTCGACCGAGGTGTAGCAGATCGGCCAGCCGCTGCGCATGTGCTCAATGGCGTGCTCGTCGATGATGGCCGTGCCCGACGCGTGGCAATTGCCCAGGATGCCCGGCACCTGCCCTTCACGAATGATGGCCGCCACAAGATCGGACGGAAAGGAGTTCTCATGCTGGCGAAAATAGCCCCAGGCAAAGGAGACAGGGCAGCCGGCCATTTCCCAATGGCCGGAGGGCGTGTCCTTGCCCTGGCTGATCTCGACCGCGCAGCCATGCTGGCCTGCCGGCAGGGCCGGGGATGGCACGCCGGCGAGCATGCGGCCCGCGGAGGCCTGATAGGCGGCGCCAAGGCCCAGCGCGGCCATGTGCGGCACACGCAGCGGCCCTGACCTCAGGCCCGGCCGGTCTGCCAGACCGGCCGCGCAGTGTTCGGCAATGTGGCCCAGCGTGTCGGCACCGGCATCGCCATAGGCCGCCGCATCATGCGCCGCGCCGCAGCCGACCGAGTCGAGCACGATGATCATGGCGCGGCGGGCCGGCACAGGCGCAGCAGGAACGGGAGCGGATGCCACGGACTATTCCCTCACCGCGTGGGCGGCGGCATCGGCATCGAGATTGAACGCTGCCGCAAACAGGGCCTTGGTGTAGTCGGTCTTGGGCTGGCTGAAGATGGCTTCGCCGGGGCCCTGCTCCACCACCTTGCCGTCCTGCATGACCAGAACGTGATGGGACAGCGCGCGCACCACCTTGAGATCGTGGCTGATGAACATGTAGGCCAGCCCACGCTTGTCCTGAAGATCGCGCAGCAACTCGACGATCTGCGCCTGCACCGACATGTCGAGGGCAGAGGTCGGCTCGTCGAGCACAACGAAGCCGGGATCGAGCGCCATGGCACGCGCAATGGCGATGCGCTGGCGCTGGCCGCCCGAGAATTCGTGGGGGTAGCGGTCCATGGCCGCCGGATCGAGCCCGACATCGACAAGGGCGCGGGCCACGATCTCGCGGCGCTGGTCGTAGCTCAGGCCCTTGTCCTGCACCAGGAGGCCTTCCTCGACGATGCCGGCCACCGACAGGCGCGGCGACAGCGAGCCATAAGGGTCCTGGAAGACGACCTGCATCGCCCGCCGCATGGGGCGCATGGCAGCGGTCTTCAGGCCGTCGATGTTCTGCCCGAGAAACACGATCGGGCCTTCGGACGCGATCAGCCTGAGGATCGCCAGACCCAGCGTGGTCTTGCCCGACCCCGACTCGCCGACGATGCCGACCGTCTCGCCCTCGCGGATGGTGATCGAGACGCCGTCCACGGCCTTCACATGGCCGACCGTGCGGCGCAGAAAGCCGCGCTTGATCGGGAACCAGATCTTCAGCGGCCCTGCTTCCAGAACCGTTTTGGCATCGGGCTTGACGGGCTGGGGCTTGCCCTTCGGCTCGGCGGCCAAGAGGCGCCGGGTATAGTCATGCTGCGGCGCCCCGAACACGTCCGCGACAGGGCCTTCCTCGACGATCCTGCCCTTGAGCATGACGCAGACATGGTCGGCAATGCGCCTGACGATGCCGAGGTCATGGGTGATGAACAGCATGGCCATGCCCAGCCGCTGCTGCAAATCCTTGAGCAGCTTGAGTATCTGCGCCTGCACCGTGACATCGAGCGCCGTGGTGGGCTCGTCGGCGATCAGCAGCCTGGGCTCGTTGGCCAGCGCCATGGCGATCATCACGCGCTGGCGCTGCCCGCCCGAGAGCTGGTGCGGGAAGGCATCGAGCCGCTCGGCGGCGTTGCGGATGCCGACAAGGTCGAGCAACTCCAGCGTGCGGGCGCGGGCCGCTTCCCCGCTCAGGCCCTTGTGAAGGGCCAGGATCTCGCCGATCTGCTTCTCGATGGTGTGCAGCGGATTGAGCGAGGTCATCGGCTCCTGGAACACCATGGTGATGTCGTTGCCGCGGACCTTGCGCAGGTCATCCTCGCTGGCAGCCAGCAGGTCCTGGCCATCGAACAGCACCCGGCCAGCCGGGTGCGAGGCTGGCGGATATTGCAGCAGCTTGAGGATCGAGAGCGCCGACACCGACTTGCCCGAGCCCGATTCGCCGACCAGCGCCAGCGTCTCGCCTGCCCTGAGGCTGAATGACACGTCATCAACCGCAAGCGTGATCTGCCCGCCCTGGCTGAAGGCGGTGGACAGGTGATCGACGGAAAGGAGGGGGGTGGTCATGGTTCCCTCACCCTCACCCGAACGTCTTGCGCGGATCGAAGGCGTCGCGGACCGCCTCGCCGATGAAGACCAGCAAGGACAGCATCAGCGAGATCACCAGAAAGCCGGCAAGGCCGAGCCAGGGCGCCTGGAGGTTGTTCTTGCCCTGCGCCAGGAGCTCACCCAGCGAGGGCGAGCCAGGGGGCAGGCCAAAGCCGAGGAAATCGAGCGAGGTCAGCGTCGTGATCGAGCCGTTGAGCACGAACGGCATGAAGGTCAGCGTCGCCACCATGGCGTTGGGCAGGAGGTGCTTGACCATGATCTTGCCATTGGACAGGCCCAGTGCGCGTGCGGCCCGGACGTATTCGAAGTTGCGGGCGCGCAGGAATTCGGCACGGACCACGCCGACCAGCGACACCCATGAGAACAGCAACAGGATACCGAGCAGAACGAAGAAGCTGGGCGTGATCACCGACGAGATGATGATCAGCAGATAGAGCGACGGTATCGATGTCCAGACTTCGATGAAGCGCTGGAACAGCAGATCGGTCCAGCCGCCGAAATAGCCCTGCACGGCCCCGGCAGCGATGCCGATCACGGAGGAGACGATGGCCAGCGTCAGCCCGAACAGCACGGACAGGCGAAAGCCGTAGATCAGCCGCGCCACCACGTCCCGGCCCTGATCATCGGTGCCAAGCCAGTTCCATTCGATGTCGCGGCAGGTGCTGCCGCCGACCTTGGCCGCCTGTACCTTGCATTGCTCGTTGCTGAGCAGCCAGGTTGGCGGCGCGGGCGCAGGCACCGGCAGATCGAGATTGTGGGTGGAATAGCTGAAGCGGATCAACGGCCAGACGGCAAAGCCGTTGGCGGCGATTTCCTTCTGGATCACCGGGTCGCGGTAATCGGTCCGGGCGAGGAAGCCGCCGAACTTCTCCTCCGGATAATCGACCGCGATCGGCACCAGCCATTCGCCCTTGTAGCTGACGAAGACAGGCCGGTCGTTGGCGATGAGTTCGGCGAAGAGGCAGAGCACGAACAGCACCATGAACAGCCAGAACGACCATGCGCCGCGGCGGTTGGCGCGGAAATTGGCCAGCCGCCGCTGGTTGATCGGCGTGAGCCAGGGCTGCCTGACGGGCGGCGGCACCACAAATCCGGGGTTCCTCGCCTCCATCGTCAGGTCTCCCGCGTCTCGAAATCGATGCGCGGATCGATCCAGGTGTACATCAGATCCGAGATCAGGTGCACGACAAGGCCCACGAGCGAGAAGATGAACAAGGTGGCGAACACGACTGGATAGTCGCGGTTGACGATCGCCTCGAAGGACAGGAGCCCGAGGCCGTCCAGCGAGAAGATCGTCTCGATCAGCAACGAGCCGGTGAACAGCGCCCCGACGAATGCGCCGGGAAAGCCGGCAATGATGATCAGCATGGCGTTGCGGAAGACATGGCCATAGAGCACGCGGTTCTCGCTCAGACCCTTCATCCGGGCTGTCAGGACATACTGCTTGCGAATCTCATCGAGGAAGGAATTCTTGGTGAGCAGGGTCTTGGTGGCGAAGATGCCAAGCGCCATGGCCGTGACCGGCAAGGCGATGTGCCAGAGATAGTCGAGGATCTGGGCATGCCAGGCCATGTCCTTCCAGCCATCGGAGGTCAGCCCGCGCAGCGGGAAGATCTGGAAGAACGAGCCGCCGGCGAACAGCACGATCAGCAGGATCGCGAACAGGAAGCCGGGAATGGCATAGCCCAGGATGACGAGGCCAGAGGTCCAGACATCGAAGGGCGAGCCGTCCGAGATCGCCTTCTTGATGCCGAGCGGAATCGAGACCGCATAGCCGATCAGCAGGATCCACAGGCCCAGCGAAATCGAGACCGGCAGCTTCTCCTTGATCAGTTGCAGCACCGGCGCATCGCGGAAATAGCTCTTGCCGAAGTTGAAGGTGGAATAGTCCACCAGCATCTTGAAGAAGCGCTCATGCGCCGGCTTGTCGAAGCCGAACTGCTTCTCCAGCTCCTTGATGAACTGCGGGTCAAGCCCCTGCGCGCCGCGATAGGCCGAGGTGACATCGCCGCCCGCCCCGCCCGCCGCCGGTGCCCCTCCGGCCACATCGCCGCCACCGCCGCCGAGCCGCCCGGCCACGCCTGAATCCTGGCCCTGCAACTGGGCAATCATGCGCTCGACCGGCCCACCCGGCGCGAACTGCACCAGCACGAACGAGATCAGCATGATGCCGAACAGGGTCGGGATCATCAGCAGGATGCGGCGGGCGATATAGGCGAGCATCAGGCGCGCCCGATCCGTCGGGCCTTCTCGGGGTTGAACCACCAGGTGGTTGGCGCGCCACCCCCGAACTTGGGCTGCACATCCGGGCGCTCATACATATCCCAGTAGGCGAGCCAGACTGCCGGTGCATGCCACATCGGGATCCAGTAGCGGCCGGCGCGGAAGACGCGGTCCAGCGCTTGGCAGGCGGTGACAACCTCACGATACGAGGTGGCGTTCGAAATTTGCGTCAGCAGCACGTCGACGACCGGATCGGCAATGCCGGCATAGTTGCGAGAGCCGGGCGTGCGCGCCGCCTCCGAGCCCATGACGATGCGCAAGGTGTCGCCGGGAATCTGCGAGCCGCCGAGCGCCAGGCTGACGATGTCGAAATCGAACTCGTTGGTGCGGCGCTGATACTGGGCCGGATCGACAGTGCGCAGGCGGCCCTCGATGCCGAGCCGCTTGAGATTGGCGATGAACGGCTGGGTGTGCGGATGCAGGGCCGGGTTGGAATCGAGGAACTCGATCTCGAACGGCTTGCCGTTCGGCAGGCGCATCACCGCGCCCTCGCGCTTGCAGCCGGCAGCCAGCAGCAGGTCGTTGGCGCGGCGCAGCAGGGCGCGGTCATTGCCCGAACCATCGGTGACCGGCGGCACCCAGGGCTCGCCGAACACCTCCGGATCAAGCTGGGCACGGTGCGGCTCCAGCAAGGCCAGTTCCGCAGGCGACGGCAGCCCGTTGGCGCGCTTGTCTGACCTCTCGAAGAACGAGGCCGTGCGCGCCCTGAAGCCGAACATGATGTTCTTGTTGGTCCATTCGAAATCGAAGCACAGGTTCAGCGCCTCGCGGATGCGCTTGTCCCTGAACATTTCGCGGCGGGTGTTGAAATACCAGCCCTGGCTGGCCGTGGTGCCCGCGCGCGGCAGTTCCTCGCGCTTGACACGGCCATCGCGGATGGCGGGGAAATCATAGCCGGTGGCCCACTGGCGGGCGGTGTATTCTTCCTCAAAGGTGATGGTGCCAGCCTTGAAGGCCTCGAAGGCGACGTTGCGGTCGCGGAAGTAGTCGTAGCGGACACGGTCGAAATTGTTGAGGCCGACATTGACCGGCAGGTCCTTGCCCCAATACTCCGGCACGCGGTCATACTCCATGAAGCGGCCCTGCTCGAAACGGCCCATGCGATAGGCGCCGGAGCCGAGAATGGGCTCGAGGATCGCCGCCTCGAAATCCCGGCCTTCCCAGAATTTTTTCGAGAACACGTTGAGCGAGCCGACCAGCAGGTGCAGGTCGCGGCTCTTGTTCGGTGTCAGCCTGACGGTGACCGTGCGCGGATCATCGGCGGTGACGCTCTCCAGTTCGCGCAGCAGCAGCCGGTAGGATGAATGGCCCTTCGTCTTGATGATGTTCATCGAAAAGGCGACGTCCTCGGCGGTCAGCGGGCTGCCGTCGTGGAAGCGGGCCTCCTCGCGCAGCCTGAACCGGTAGGTCAGCTTGTCGGGTGCGATCAGGATAGTATGGGCCAGAAGGCCGTAGGAGGTCAGCGGCTCGTCGGCGTGGCTGGTGACGAGGCTGTCGAAGATCAGTTCCGTGCCGCCGACGCCGTCGCCCTTGTCGACGAAGGAATTGAGCGTGTTGAAGGTGTCGAAGCTCTGGTTGCCGCCACCGGACTTCAGCTGGATGTTGACGAACCCGCCCTTCGGTGCTGCCGGATTGACGAAGGCGAAGTGTTTGAAATCGCGCGGCAGCCCCAGTTCGCCGAAGGTGGACAGCCCATGGGTTTCGGTCCAGCCAGCCTCAGCATAGGAGGGGCGGATCAGGGCTGGCGCTGCTGGAAGGGCCGTCGTGACGAGCGCTGCTCCCGCAGTGGCCTTCATTGCATCACGCCGTGTCCATCGCCGCATGATTGGCTGCCCCTTGCAACGGTTGTGCGCTTGAGTGCGCCTTGCCGATTCGTCAGCACAATATGGCGCGTCTGCCACCAGTGGCCAGCGGTCTTGATGCCTCAAACGAAAAAGCCGGGCCCGAGGCCCGGCTGTGTCAGATCAGGGACAGGCGAAATTCCGCCCTCTGCCGCCTGTCGCTCACTTCAGCGAGGCGAGATAGGCGATGATGTCGGCGCGCTGGTCAGGACGGGCGACGCCGGCAAAGCTCATCGAGGTGCCGGTGATGTAGGCACTCGGCTTCTTCAGGAACGCATCGAGTTCGGCAGCGCCCCACTTCTCGCCCTTGGCCTTGCGATCGCGCAGGGCAGCGGAATAGCCGAAGCCATCAATGTGTGCCTTGGGGCCGTCCACGACCTTCCACAGGTTGGGCCCAACCTTGTTGGCGCCGCCGCTCTCGAAGCTGTGGCAGGCCTTGCAAGAGCCGACGGCCCGTTCGCCGCGACCGACATCTGCGGTCTTCATGCGTTCCTCGATGGGAGCTTCGGCAGCAGCAGGGGCTGCGGTGGCGGCAGCGGCAACCTCGCCGCCGGGCAACTCGTAGCCGGGAACCTTGGGCTTGGCAGGGGCCCCGACAATGCTGTCGAGCATGTTCAGGCCCATCACCAGCAAAGCGACGCCGAGCACGGCACCAGCGATCTTGTTCAATTCAAACGAGTCCATCGTCCGTCTCGTCCCCCTGGGGCGCGCTGGCCTGCGCGCCGCACATCACGTCTGGCGCAAACCGCCGGTCAAGGCTGCTGATTAGCCGCTTTGCGCTTGGGTTTGCAACTCATATAAGCACGTAGGCCTTTGAGACTATTTGACGCCAGCCCCGCTGGTCGAGACAAGACCCATGCTTCCGATGCCCTCCGTTTCCGCCCGCCCGTTCCCGCCGAGCTGTTGATGTCCGACCCACTGATCCTGATCCCGGCCCGGCTGGCCGCGACGCGCCTGCCCAACAAGCCGCTGGCCGACATCAACGGCCAGCCGATGATCGTGCATGTCTGGCGCAGGGCCATGGAGGCCGGCATCGGGCCTGTTGCCGTCGCCACCGATTCGGCCGAGATCGCCCGTGCCGTCGAAGCGGCGGGCGGTGTCGCCGTGATGACGCGCGCTGATCACCAGTCGGGCTCGGACCGCATCAAGGAAGCGGCTGATGCGCTGGATCCGGAGGGCCGGCATGACGTGATCGTCAACCTGCAGGGCGATTTTCCGACCATCGATCCGGCTGCGATCGCGATCTCGATCGAGCCGCTGGCCGATCCGGCGGTGGCCATCGCGACGCTTGCCGCCGAAATCATCGACGAGGACGAGAAGACCGCGCCCAGCGTCGTCAAGCTGATCGGCACGATGTTGTCGCCGGGCCGGATGCGGGCGCTCTATTTCACCCGCGCCACCGCGCCCACCGGCGAAGGGCCGCTCTATCACCATGTCGGCGTCTACGCCTATCGCCGGCGGGCGCTGGAGCGCTTCGTCAGCCTGCCGCCCTCGCCGCTGGAGCTGCGCGAGAAGCTGGAGCAGCTGCGCGCGCTGGAGGACGGCATGCGCATCGATGTCCGCCTGATCGGCCATGTGCCGCGCGGTGTCGACACGCCCGCCGATCTCGAACGCGCCCGCGCCGTGCTGTAACGGCCGCCCTGCCTTGTTGAAGGAAACCACCATGCCTGTCGTCGTGTCCTATCAGGGCGAGCCCGGAGCCCACTCGCAGAATGCCGCCTTGCAGGTGTTTCCTGACTGCGAGCCCCTGCCCTGCCCCACCTTCGAGGATGCGCTCGCTGCCGTCAGCGACGGCACGGCGCGCTATGGCATGATCCCGATCGAGAACTCGCTGGCGGGCCGGGTCGGTGACATCTACCACCTCTTGCCCGGTTCGGGCCTGCACATCATCGGCGAGTTCTTCCTGCCGATCCGCTTCCAGCTGATGGCTGTGAAGGGCGCGACCCTGGCGACGATCAAGACGGCGGAAAGCCACGTGGTTGCGCTCGGCCAGACACGCAAGATCATCAAGAAGCTGAACCTGAAATCGGTCGTCGCCGGCGACACAGCGGGAGCTGCCCGCATCGTGGCCGAGTCTGGCGATTCGTCCCGCGCCGCCATCGCCTCGCGTCTGGCTGCCGAGATCTATGGGCTCGATATCCTGATGGAGGACATCGAGGACGCCAAGCACAACACCACGCGCTTCGTGATCCTGTCGAAATATCCCGAATATGCCCGCTCTGGAAACGGCACGACCATTACGACGCTGGTTTTCCGGGTGCGCAACATTCCGGCGGCGCTCTACAAGGCGCTCGGCGGCTTCGCCACCAACGGCGTCAACATGACCAAGCTGGAAAGCTACATGCTGGACGGGCATTTCTTCGCGACGATGTTCTATCTCGATGTCGAAGGCCACCCGGACGATCCGGCGCTGAAGAGGGCGCTGGAGGAACTCGACTATTTCTCCCGCGAGGTGAAGGTGCTCGGCGTCTACCCCGCCCATCCGTTCCGCGAGAGCTTCAAGGAAGGCTGACCGAAGAACGGCCAATCCGGCCTCACATCGCCAGCCATGCCCTGAGCAGCGTGTGGGCAATGGCGATGTGCACGGGCGCAGTGAAGCCTTCCGGGTGGCGGCCTTCCAGCATCAGCTCCGCTTCGGCGCGCGTGAACCAGCGCCCGGCTTCCAGTTCGGTCTCATCGAGGGTGATCGTGCTGGTCAGACTTTCGGCGATGCAGCCGATCATCAGCGAGGACGGAAACGGCCAGGGCTGGCAGGCGAGGTAGCGCACGGAGCCGACAACGAGGCCGGTCTCTTCCAGCGTCTCGCGGCGCACCGCATCCTCGAAGCTTTCGCCCGGCTCGACGAAGCCGGCAATGCACGAAAACATGCCGGGCGGAAAGCGTGACTGCCGCGCCATCAGGCAGACATCGCCCAACGCAGGATCGTGGCGCACCACCAGCATGATGGTGACCGGGTCGGTGCGCGGGAAATGCTGGGCACCGCAGCCGTCACATTCGCGCTTCCAGCCGCCGGATGCCGCGCGCGTCGGCTGGCCGCAATTGGCGCAGAACCGGTGGCGCGCATGCCAATCGGTCATCGCCTTGGTTTCGCCCAGCGCGCCAAGTTCGGCGGCGGGCAGCAGGCTCTGCACGGCGACGGCACGCAGATCGAGCAGCAGCAAATCCTCGCGCTCCTTCAGGGCCTCGGCGAGATCCGCCGCGATGCGCACGCCGAAGCGCCCGGCACCCGCATCGCGCCCGAGGAAAACCTCGTGATCGATGGCGCCAAGTAGGCCGAGTTCGCCAGCCTCGTGCCAGATCGTGAGCCCTCCCGCCCGCCGGCGCAGCACCGGCTTTTCCCCGGCCACCACGGCGAAGCGCGCACTCTCCGCCATCCTCAAGGCGGCGCGCGGCACGTCATGGTCGCGCAGTTCGGCGGCACGGTCGGTCAGGTTGGTGCCGAAGCCGGTGCGGGCGGACAACTCGTCCCGTGCGTGCGGAAGGCCGGGCTCGGTCATGGCAGAAGCATCATCCATGGAAAGGCACCTGAGAAAGAAGTGCAGGGCAGGTGTGGGATCAGGCGGCAAAAGTGGCGGTGAGGCGGCGAATCAGATCAGCAGCGACCGCCTCATCGTAGCTTTCGGCCGTGCCTTGCGCCCAGACGGGTTTGGGCCAGACCGCATCTGTGCGGGTGCGGGCAATGACGTGGACATGCAGTTGCGCGACGACATTGCCGAGTGCCCCGATGTTGAGCTTGTGGCAGGGCACCGTCCGGCGCAACGCTGCCGCCGCCCGGTCGATCTCGGCGCTGAGCTGGCGGCGGTCATCGGCGTCCAGATCGATGATCTCACTGGCCCCGGCAAGGCGCGGCACCAGGACCAGCCACGGGAACCGGGCATCGTTGATCAGCAGCACCTGGCAGAGCGGCCATTCGGCCACGGGCAGCGTGTCGGCGGCGAGGCGGGGATCGAGACTGTAGGCTGCGTTGGTCATGGTCCTTGTCTAGAACCAGTCCGGCATGGGTGGGAAGTGGTTTTGCAGGTTCACTTGAGCAGCACCTGCCCGGGCGGACGCAAAAAGCGCGTGGATGGCGGCCTCGCACCCTCCCCGGCAGGCGTCAGGGCTGTATGATGCCGGCGAATTCTTCACGAGCATGAGGCAGCCCAGATGGCCAGCACAGACAAAGGCGTCACCGTCGTCGACCACCCGCTGGTCCAGCACAAGCTGACCCTGATGCGCGACAAGGAACGCTCGACCAAGAGCTTCCGGCAGTTGCTCAACGAGATCGGCATGCTGCTGTGCTACGAGATCACGCGCGACCTGCCGATCACCATGACCACGATCGAGACGCCGCTCGAAACCATGCAGGCGCCGGTGATTGCCGGCAAGAAGCTGGTCTTCGCGCCGATCCTGCGTGCTGGCGTGGGCTTTCTCGACGGCATGCTGGAAATGGTGCCGGCGGCGCGCGTCGCCCATATCGGGCTCTACCGCGATCCCGAGACGTTGCAGGCGGTCGAATACTACTTCAAGGCCCCGTCCGACATCGCCGACCGGACTGTCATTGTCATGGACCCGATGCTGGCCACGGCGAATTCCGCCATTGCCGCCGTCGACCGGCTGAAGCAGCGCGGCGCACACGACCTCCGGTTCGTCTGCCTGCTGGCGGCGCCGGAAGGCATCGCCAAGATGCGGGCTGCCCATCCCGATGTCCGGATCTGGACCGCCGCGATCGACAGCCACCTCAACGATCACGGCTACATCGTGCCGGGCCTTGGGGACGCCGGCGACCGGATGTTCGGCACGAAGTGATCAGCCGAAGACCAGATTGATGCCGGCCTTCGCGAAATCGTGCACCCGCGAGCGCCTTGGTGAGGCCGTTCCGTCGAACAATTCCCTGACCGTGGCCTCCTCGGACAGGAACAGGTAGTCTCCCGGCTCCTGTCCCAGCGGGTAGGCATCGATGGAATGCCAGGTTCCCGGATGCAGCATGATGCCATGACCGGACAGATCGAAGGCGGTCATCGTGTCCGGCTCGGGTGGCTCGTCCGACGGCGCGGCCACAACGAGCACGCAGTGCGAACCGCTGATCTGCTGGCGGGTCTCGGTGACATGCAGGTGCTGTTCGATCAGTTGCACCGCGTTGTCCCGCGGCTTGTAGCGGACATATTGCAGCCGCGGCGGCCCCTCGGCCCGAAAGGGCATGATCCAGCCATCGAAATTGTCGCGGCCGAAATCACGCTCGCCCGGCGGCGCGAAGATGCGGCCGAACGGGGCGAAGGCAGCCGCCGTGATGGGGATGATCGGCAGGCGAACGGTTCGCATCATCAGTCCTTCACATGAAAACGGCGGACCGCAAGGCCCGCCGTTCAGAAAGAAGCAAACGTCAGGCCATCTGGCTTACTGGCCGACGGCGCCTGAATCGCGCAGCGGCTTGTCGAGGACCGCAAGGTCGCGGGCCAGCACGGCGGCCATGCCGGCGGGAGCACGCTCCTGGGCATTCGGGATCACCGTGCCGAGATCAGCCAGCCGCTTGTTGGTGGTGGGATCTTCGAGCGCCTTGTTCAGCGCATCGACCAGCTTGTCCTGGATGTCCTTGGGCAGGCCCTTGGGCCCGAAGATGCCATTCCAGCCGCTGATCTGGTATTCGGGCAGACCGCCCTCGGCCGTGGTCGGCACATTCGGCAGCACCGGCAGGCGGGCCGGGGTGGCGATGCCCATGGCCTTGATGTTGCCGGCGAGGATCTGCGGCGTCAGGTTGGTGACCTGGTCGCACATGAAGTCGACCTGACCGCCGACCAGATCGTTGAGAGCCGGGCCGGTGCCGCGATAGGCGACGGCATTGAGCTTCGGCACGCCGATCTGGGCCTTCAGCAGCACGCAGGTGGTGAAGGCCGTGGAGCCGACGCCCGCATGGGCCTGGTTCACCTTGTCCGGATTGGCTTTCAGATAGGCCACGAACTCGCGCAGGTTGTTGGCCGGGAAATCCTTCTTGGTGACGATGACGATCGGCGTGATGCCGGCAATGCCGATGGGCGTGAAATCGGTGATCGGGTTGTACTTCAGGTTGGGATAGAGGGCGGGTGCTGCGGCATGCGTGCCCATCTGGCCCATGATCAGGGTGTAGCCATCAGGCGCAGCAGCGGCGACGCGTGCGGTGGTGGTGGTGCCACCGGCCCCGGCCACGTTTTCGATGACGATCTGCTGGCCGAGTGTCTTGGACATGTGCTCGGAGACGATGCGGGCGATCACGTCGGTGGGACCGCCGGCGGCGAAGGCCACGAACATCGTGATCGGCTTGTTGGGATAGGCCTGGGCCTGGGCAGCACCGGCAAGGCCGAGCGAGGCCGCAACGGCAACAGCACCAAGCATGGTGCGGCGGGACAGGGTGGTCATGAAGCATTCCTCCGGAGTGGGTTTGGTGTTGTTGTTGGGCCTGCGTTAGTCCGACGTGCTGCGGGGATGCGCGGCACGTCCAAGCCTGTGACGCATACATAGCGCGCCAATCAGCAATTTGAAGCCTGTTTTCGCGGCATCAGGAGCAGGCGCGACCCGATGCAGCACCGCCGGACATCCGGCGATGCCGCGCGCTTGTCACTCAGTAAAGACCACGTCGCGCTTTTTCGAGATCGACGGCAGCAGCGCCACGACCAGCACAACGACGGCGACGACCAGAAGCCCTGCCGAGATCGGGCGCTCGACGAAGGTCATGAACGAGCCCCTGGAGATGATCAGCGCCTGCCGCATCTTCTCCTCCAGCAACCGGCCCAGCACATAGCCGAGCAGCAGCGGGGCCGGCTCGAAGCCGAACTTGATCAGCGCGTAGCCGAACAAACCGAAGAAGGCGGTCATGGCCACATCGACCGGGGAGTTGTTGATGGAGTAGATGCCGATGCAGCAGAACAGGAGGATGGCCGGGAACATCAGCCGGTAAGGCACCTTCAGCAGCTTCACCCACAGGCCGATGAGCGGCAGATTGATGATCAGCAGCATCAGGTTGCCGATCCACATCGAGGCAATCATGCCCCAGAACAGTTGCGGGTTCTTGGTCATCACCTGCGGGCCGGGAATGACGCCGTGGATCGTCATGGCACCAACCATCAGCGCCATCACCGCGTTGGGCGGGATGCCGAGCGTCAGCAGCGGAATGAACGAGGTCTGCGCGCCTGCATTGTTGGCGCTTTCAGGCCCGGCCACACCCTCGATCGCGCCGCGCCCGAAGCGCGACGAGTCCTTCGCGAGCTTCTTTTCCAGCGTGTAGCTGGCGAAGGGGCCGAGCACTGCGCCGTTTCCGGGCAGGATGCCCAGTGCCGAGCCGAGGAATGTGCCCCGCACGATCGGCATCGCGGATTGCTTCATCTCGGCGAAGTTCGGCAGGAGGCGTCCGACTTTCTGGCGGACGACATCGCGCGTCTCGGGGTTTTCGAGGTTCTTGATCACTTCGGCAAAGCCGAAGATGCCCATGGCCAGCACCGCGAAATCGAGCCCGTCCGACAGGGGTGCGAAGCCGAAGGTCATGCGTTCCTGCCCGGTTTCGAGATCGGTGCCGATCGTCGAGAACAGCAGGCCGAGCAGGATCATGGCGATGGCTTTCAGGATCGAGCCGCGCGCCAGCACGACCGCGAAGCACAGGCCCATCACCATCAGGGAGAAGTATTCGGCAGGTCCGAACAGCAGCGCCATGCGGGTCAGCGGCGCACCCAGAGCGGCAATCAGAATTGTCGCGACGGAGCCGGCAATGAACGAGCCGATGGCCGAGATGCCCAGCGCCACGCCGGCGCGGCCCTGCTTGGCCATCTGGTGGCCGTCAAGCGTGGTGACGACCGACGTGGCCTCACCGGGGATGTTGACCAGAATGGCGGTGGTCGAGCCGCCATACTGCGCGCCATAGTAGATGCCCGCGAGCATGATCAGCGCGCCGACCGGATCGATGCCGAAGGTGATCGGCAGCAGCATCGCGATGGTGGCGATCGGACCCACGCCGGGCAGGACGCCGATCAGCGTGCCGATGAAGCAGCCGGTGAAGCACAGGGCCAGGTTCTTCAGCGACAGAGCAACGCCGAAGCCCAGCGCGAGATTGGAAAACAGGTCCATGCTTTCAGTATCCCAGCAGCCATGGCGCGAGCGGGATCGGCAGACCCAGCGCGTATTTGAAAATACCGGCGCACAGCGCCGTCATGAAGGCCGCGAACAGCAGAACCTCGCCCCACTTCGTCTCGGGCGAGGCAAAGGCGGAGACGATGGCGACCAGCGGGCCGGCGGCGATCAGGCCGATGGCCGGCAAGGTGAAGCCGAAGGGCAGGTCGCTGCCGCGAATGGTGAGCGCGAACAAGCCGGCCCCCAGCAGCACGAAGATCAGCCCGCGCAGGGACCAGCGGTCGAGCGCAGGCCCTTCGACCCTGAGCGAGGTGATCAGCAGCAGGACGCCCAGGCCGGCGACCATGACAGCGAGCGACTTGGGCAGCATGCCGGGACCCATGGCGCGCAAGGTGCCCATGCCGAGACCCGATGACGCCCAGAGCGCGCCAAGGCCGATGGCGATGAGAAACAGCCCGCCTGCAAAGTCCTGCGGGGCCGCAATCCTTGGTCTGATCATCGCGCGCTGTCCGTCCCGAATTGTGCTTTTCTTTTGGGTTGAATAAGCAAGTTCCGCAGGTTTTGTCTACAGCACCTGACACCGCTTCGAACGGACCCCCGATGCCGATCACCGAACGCTCCGAGCCAAACCCTGACGTGGCCGGGCTTTTCCCCGGCTTCAGGCTGCTCGATGTCGCGGTTCCAGGCAGCCACGTGCGCCTGCGCACCGGCGGCGAGGGCCCGCCGCTGCTGTTGCTGCACGGCTATCCGCAGACCCATGTGCTCTGGCACAAGGTCGCGGCACGGCTGAAGGAGCATTTCACCATCATCGCCGCCGATCTTCGCGGCTATGGCGACAGCGCCAGGCCCGAAGGCGGACCCGGTCATGCCGCCTATGCCAAGCGGGCGATGGCGGCCGATCTGGTGGCTGCCATGGCGGCACTGGGCCATGACCGGTTCTTTGTTGGCGCCCATGATCGCGGAGCCCGCGTTGCCCACCGCATGGCGCTCGACCACCCGGACACGGTGCTGAAACTGGCGACGCTCGACATCGCGCCGACGCGAGAGATGTATGCCGGCACGACAGATGCCTTTGCCCGGGCCTACTGGCACTGGTTCTTCCTGATCCAGCCCGCGCCTTTCCCCGAGCGGATGATCGGCGCGAACCCGAAGGCCTACTGGCTGAAGAAATGCGGCTCCGGTTCGGCGGGCATGACGCCGTTCCACCCCGCCGCGCTGGCCGAATACCTGCGCTGCTTTGCCGATCCGGCCACCATCCACGCCAGCTGCGAGGATTATCGCGCCGCAGCCACGACCGATATCGCCCATGATGACGCCGATGGCGGGCGCAAGCTCAGCCAGCCGCTGCTGGCGCTGTGGGGCGAGCATGGCGCGGTCAACCGCTGCTTCGATGTGCTGGCGTTATGGCAAGAACGCGCAGCCGATGTGCGCGGCCACACCCTTCCCGGCGGGCATTATCTCGCCGAAGAGTTGCCTGACCAGGTGGCCGAGGCCTTCCTTGCCTTTTTTGACGGAGAGACAGCATGACCCGCAGCAACCGCGTCTATCGCATCGCCGTGATCGCCGGTGACGGCATCGGGCAGGAGGTCATGCCCGAAGGCGTGCGGATTCTCGAAAAAGCCGCGAAGCTGTTCGGCTTCGAGCTCAGGCTCGATCACTTTGATTTCGCCTCGTATGACTACTATGCCAAGCATGGCAAGATGCTGCCGGATGACTGGCAGGAGCAGATCGGCAAGCACGATGCGATCTTCTTCGGGGCTGTCGGCCTGCCGGCCAAGATCCCTGACCACATCTCGCTGTGGGGCTCGCTGCTGCAGTTCCGCCGGGCCTTCGACCAGTATGTCAACCTGCGCCCCGTGCGCCTGATGCCGGGCGTGCCTTCGCCGCTGGCTGGCCGCAAGCCGGGCGATATCGATTTCTGGGTGGTGCGCGAGAATACCGAGGGTGAGTATTCCTCGATTGGCGGGCGCATCTTCGGTGGCACAGAGCGCGAGATGGTGATGCAGGAAACGGTAATGACGCGCATCGGCGTCGACCGCATCCTGAAGTTCGCCTATGACCTCGCGCAGTCGCGGCCCAAGAAGCACCTGACCAGCGCCACCAAGTCCAACGGCATCGCCATCACCATGCCCTACTGGGACGAGCGTGTGGCCGAGATGGCGAAGAAGTACCCCGATGTGCGCACCGACCAGTTCCACATCGACATCCTGACCGCCCATTTCGTGCTGAAGCCCGACTACTTCGACGTGGTCGTGGCCTCGAACCTGTTCGGCGACATCCTGTCGGATCTGGGGCCAGCCTGCACCGGCACCATCGGCATCGCCCCCTCCGGCAACATCAACCCGACGGGCGAGTTCCCCTCGCTGTTCGAGCCCGTGCATGGCTCCGCGCCTGATATTGCTGGCATGGGCATCGCCAACCCGGTCGGCCAGATCTGGTCGGCGGCGATGATGCTCGAACATCTTGGCGAAACCGATGCTGCCGCAGCGATCGTCGCGGCCTGCGAGCGCGGCCTGTCCGATGCCCGCACGCGGACCCGCGACCTGGGCGGCAGCGCCGGAACCGAAGCCGCCGGCAAGGCCATCGAGGCTGCGCTTGGGTGATTGGCAGCCGACGGGCCGAGCCCTGATATGCAGGGCGTTGGCTTGAAGGCCCGGCCCTGAACCGGTGTCATCCCCGGCGCGCCCTGGGCGCGGGACGGGGATCCATACGCAGAAGCCAGTCTTTCCGGATCCCCTTCCCGGCCCTGTGGGCCGCCGGGGATGACAGCCTTGAGCCGTGCAGCCGCGTTTGAAACGATTGGCCCATTCAGGATGCGTGCACGGCTTGACGCCGAACCCGCTTGACCACGATAAGGGACCGGAATAGCAGCGCTAGACTGTGAATTTGCAGGAGACGCCACCCGCCATGGACTTCACCTCAAGCCAATTCTGGCTTTCCGTTCTGCAAATCGTCTGGATCGATCTGCTGCTGTCAGGCGACAATGCCGTCGTCATCGCGCTGGCCTGCCGGTCGCTGCCGGAAAAGCAGCGCAAGATCGGCATCTGGCTCGGGGCTGGCGCTGCCATTTTGCTGCGCATCCTCTTCGCGCTGGTCGTCTCGTATCTGATGGGCCTGCCATTCCTGAAGGTTCTGGGCGGGCTGCTGCTGTTCTGGATCGCCATCAAGCTCGTGGTGGGCGAGGAAGAGGCCCATGACGGCATTGAAAGCTCGGACAGCCTCTGGCGTGCCGTGAAGACCATCGCTATCGCGGATGCGGTGATGAGCCTCGACAACGTCATCGCCATTGCCGCCGCCTCGCGCGGGCATCCCGAATTGTTCATCTTCGGGCTGCTGCTCTCGATCCCGCTGATCATCTATGGCTCGCAGATCATCATGGACCTGCTGACCCGCTTCCCGATCCTGATCTGGCTCGGCGCGGCGCTGCTGGGCTGGATTGCCGGCGAGATGATCGTGAGTGATGTCGCGGTCCTGGGCTGGTTCAAGACCGTGATCCCGTCCTGGGTCGTCGACGTGCCCGTCACGGTCAACCCGCAGGGGATGGGGCCTTCGGCTTTGCCCCACTACGGTGCGGCGGCGATCGGAGCGGCTGTCGTGATCATCGCGGGCTATCTGATCAAGGGGCGGCGCGCGGCGGCGTGAGCCGCAGCGCACGCAGCACTACCGGACTGCTGGCACGATAGCGCCGGCGAAAGCCACGGCTGCCGCATAGTGGCGATCACCGAGGGTGACCGCCCGCGTCCGGAGGCTGATCCCGTCCTCGCCGGCCACGCGCCAGCGCCCGTCGCGGCCCGGCAGCACGGCGATGCGGTCGGTCTCCGGCAAGCCGGTTCCGGCCCACTTGCCGTGCGCCTCCTTGGCGGCCCAGAGCGTGGCGAAGGCAAGGGCGCGCTCCGGCTCCGGCACCTGCGCAAGCCAGATCTGCTCGGCGGGGTGCAAGGCCGCATAGGGGATCGGGCCGGCGCCGACACGCTCTATGTCGGCCCCGACCGGCCCTTCCGCGATTGCCACGAGCACCATCCCGTCGCGGGTGGCGTGCGAGAAGTGCAAGCCCGCAACGCAGGGACTGGCAAGGAAGGGGCGGCCCGAAGGCTCATGACCCAGCCTGATACCGGCGAGCGGCCGAGCCAGGTGTTCGGACAGCACCGCCACGCTGGTGGCATGGCGCAGCGCCGACCGTTCAGGCCGCGTGCGGGGCATCTGGTCTGTCGCGATCAGCCACGCGGCTGGCAGGCTGGCGGCCCGCTCGATCTGGTCAAGCCATTGCATGGCTGGACCGTGCCGCATGGCCGGTGGCATGGTCAACGGGCTTGTTCGTCGCTGCACCCGCGCGTTGGAGCCCGTTGCCATGCCACTGCCCAACCGGGTCACGCCGTTCCAGAGTCTGGAGGCCAACGCCGCGCGCGGCCTGCTGATGGGCAATCGTGGCGGCCGTTTCCACGATCCGGCAAGTCAGGCCGTGCCGCATCGGCCATGGGCCAGCCGTCAATGGATCATCTGCGTGCTGGCCTTCAAGGGTCGGCAGCGGCAGGTCTGGCACAGCGGCTATACCGAGCTGTTCTTCTGCGACGAGGTGACGGCGCTGGCAGCCGGGCACCGGCCCTGCATGGAATGCCGGCGCACTGACGCTCTGGCCTACCGGCGTGCGGCTGCGCATGACGATGGGCCGGACCTGCCCTTGCCATCCTGCCCCGCGCTGGACGCACAGCTTGATCACGAGCGCCGCCTCGGCCGGACGCAGATCGTGCATCGCCTCCCTTTCGCGGCCTTGCCGGATGGGGCGATGGTGCGACTGGAGGGAGAGGCCCATGCGGTGAAGCAAGGACAGCTTCTGGCCTGGTCACACCAGGGCTATGGCCAGCGCCAACCGCTACCGGGCGGCGAGGCCGAAGTTCTGACCCCGCCAACCACGCTCGGAGCCTTGCGAGGCGGCTATGCGCCGCTGTGGCATCCTTCAGCCTATGGGCTGCTGGCCCAGGGCTGACCGGCGCAGCGCACCAAGACGCTCAAGCGTCAGCGAGGCCGCGCTTTTCCAGCAGGGCCGCCGGGCTGGGCATGCGTCCCCGGAACGCTGTGTAGAGGTCTGCCGGATCGCGGCTGTTGCCTGCCGCGTAGATGAAGCGCTTCAGCTTTTCGGCTGTGGCGACATCGAAGACATCGCCGGTCTCGCGGAAGGCGTCGAAGGCGTCGGCATCCATGACCTCGCTCCAAAGGTAGGAATAGTAGCCGGACGAGTAGCCATCACCCGAAAAGACATGGGTGAAGTGCGGCGTCTTGTGGCGCATGCCGATCTCGGGCGGCATGCCGATGCGCGCCAGTTCCGCCGCCTGAAAAGCCAGCGGGTCGATGTCGCCCGGCTCTTCGAGTTCGTGGAAGGCCAGATCGACCAGCGCTGACGATGTGTATTCGATGGTGGCGAAACCCTGGTTGAAGGTCTGCGCCGCCTTGACCTTGTCCATCAGCGCCTGCGGCATCGGCTCGCCGGTGCCGGCATGCACGCAATAGCGGCCCATGACCTCGGGCGTGCTGAACCAGTGCTCGTAAAGCTGCGACGGCAATTCGACGAAGTCCCGCGAGACCGCCGTGCCGGCAACGGACGGGTAGATCACATCGGACAGAAGCCCATGGAGCGCATGCCCGAATTCGTGGAACAGCGTGCGGGCATCATCGAACGAAAGCAGCGCTGGCTCGCCATCAGCCGGTTTCGCGAAATTGCAGACATTGACGATGATCGGGCGGACTTCGCCATCGAGATTGTCCTGACGGCGATAGCCGCTCATCCAGGCGCCGGAGCGCTTGGACGGCCGGGCATAATAGTCCCCAAGGAACAGGCCGATGTGCCGCCCGCCGCTGTCGCTGACCTCCCAGATGCGCACATCCGGGTGGTAGCCCTGAAGATCGGGGCGGGCCTTGAACGCCAGTCCGAACAGACGGGTGGCGCATTCGAAGGACGCCTCGATGATCCGGTCGAGCTGGAGATAGGGCTTGAGCGTGCCCTCATCCAGCGCAAAACGCTGGCTGCGCACCTTCTCGGAATAGTAGTGCCAATCCCAGGCGGCGATCGGGTCGTTCTGCCCCTCGGAACGAGCCAGAAGTGCGAGATCGGCGGCTTCGCGCGCGGCCTTGCGCCGGGCCGGCGCCCAGACCAGTTCGAGCAGCCCGCGCACGGCGGCGGGCGTCTTGGCCATGGTGTCATCGAGCTTGAAGGCGGCGAAGCTGGCATAGCCCAGCAGCCGGGCCTTCTCGGCCCGCAGCCGCACCATCTCGGCCACCACGGCGCGGTTGTCGGTCTCGCCGCCGTTGGCTCCGCGCGCATCCCAGGCCTTGCGGGCCTTCTCGCGCAGGTCACGGCGGGAGGAGAACGTCAGGAACGGCTCGATGATCGAGCGCGGCAAGGTCACTGCATGCTTGCCCTTGTGGCCGCGATCCTCGGCAGCCTTGGCCATGGCGGCTTTCAGGAAATCCGGCAGGCCGGCGAGGTCGGCTTCGCTGTCGAGGATCAGCGCATAGCTCGCCTCGTCCTTGAGGACGTTCTGCGAGAACTGCGTGCCAAGGGTCGACAAGCGCTCGTTGATGGCTTTCAGGCGGGTCTTGTCGGCATCGCCGAGCCTCGCACCGGCGCGCACGAAGCCCTTGTGGGTGAGGTCCAGCACCCGCGCCTGCTCCGCTGTCAGGTCGAGCTTGTCCTTCATGGCATGCAGCGCATCGACACGGGCGAACAGCGCCGGGTTCATGCCGATGGCCGACCAGTGCCGCGACATCACGGGCGCCATCTCGCGCTCGATCTGCTGGAGCGCCTCGTTGGTGTCCGCGCCGGCGAGGTTGTAGAAAACAGCCGCCGCACGGTCGAGGTCCTCGCCGGCGCGTTCCAGCGCGTCGATGACGTTGGCGAAGCTGACCGGCGCGGTCTCGGCGGCAATCGCCGCGATCTCGGCCGAATGCGCCGCCAGAGCGGCATGCAGGGCCGGTGACAGGTGTTCCGGCCGGATGCTGGCAAAGGGCGGCAGCCCGAACGGCGTGGTCCAGGGCGCGGCGAAGGGATTGTCGGCGGGCAGGGCTGTCATCTCGGGGATCCTTCAGCGGGTCTTGAACACATCGCGCAGGAATACCTGCATGAACAGCGGCATGCGCGCCTCGTCGATATCGGCAGCCGAACGGGCGAGCGCAATGTCGGCCAGTTCCGGTTCGCTCTGGCGCGACAGCCGGTCGCGGATCAGGGCGCGGGCCTCCTCGCCGGGCAGGTCGATGACCAGATCGCGCATGAAGGCCACGCGCTCGTCGCTGAGGATGACGCGCCAGCCCTCGCCGACGCTGACCTCGCTGGGCAGAAGGCCGGTCTCCTCTTCCAGTTCGCGCATTACCGAGCCGGCCAGATCAACCGTGCTATCGGCCAGCACATCACCGGGATCGGGCGTACCGGCTGCGAAGTAGATGCGCCCGGCATTGACGGTGTGGTTCGCCATCACGCCCATCACATAGGCGCCATCACGGCTGCGCAGCGCGCCCATGGCAAAGCCGTTGCGGATCTGTGCGCTGCCCTGTTGCGGATAGCCCCAGCGGTGCCAGGCAATGAAGCTGGCATAGTCGAGTTCGAAATAGTCGGCACTGAACGTGTCGCCACTGACCTCGCCGCAGCATTGCAACAGAACCTGGCCATTGAACATGGCCGGCTTCTCGGCCTTCATCGCCTGCCAGTGGGCGGCAATCTCGCCTGCGCGCTCGCGCCGGAACGGCCAGTCGAAATCGATGCGGCGAGCCGTGACCGTTCGGATGGGAATGATCGACGCGCTCACAGATGCAAGGTTCCCTCGGCGACGATGACCGCCGTGCCGCCGATCGCGGCCTTGACCAGCATACCGTTCTCGACCGTCAGGTGCAGGTCGATCTGGCTCGGGCGGCCCATCTCGTAGCCCTGCTCGATGGTCAGCTTGTGCTGGCCGTCATCGGGCGCATCGAACGCCATGACCACGCCTGCGAAGGCCGCTGCCGCCGAGCCTGTCGCCGGGTCCTCGAAGCCGCCCATGTCGCGGGCGAACATGCGGGCGCGGTAGTGATGGCCCGGCTCCGCCGTGTCCTTCGTGTAGACATAGACATTGGGGTGGCCACCTGCCCGCACGGTGCCCCAGTCAGGCGACATGGTGGTGGCACGTGCCAGTGCGGCCCTGTCCTTGACCGGGATGAAGGTGAAGCCGTTGCCGGCCGTGAAGACGCTGGGGCTGTGCCGCTCAAAGCCGATATCGCCGGGCTTGAGCCCGATGGCGTGTGCGGCGGCGATGTCGTTGGCCGCCTCGCCAAGGCTTTGCGGCAGGGCCGGCAGCGAGAACACCGCCTTGCCGCTGGCTCCGCTCAGCACCTCCACCGAGCAGGGCACCAGCCCGACTTTCTCCTCAAGGTCGAAGGCGACATGCCCATGCTGGCCACCGTGATCACGGATGGCGAGCAGCACCGCGGTGCCGACCGTGGGATGGCCGGCAAACGGCAGTTCGCGCACCGGGGTGAAGATGCGCAGCGCCGCACGCGAGCGCATATCCTGCGGCGGCGTGACGAACACGGTCTCGGACAGGTTGAATTCGCGGGCGATGGCCTGCATCGCGTGGTCGTTGAGCCCTTCGGCATCGAGCACGACGGCCAGCGGATTGCCGGCGAGGGCATGGGGCGTGAACACATCGAGCGTGGCAAAGCGGCGACTCATGACCATTCTCCCTCAAGGCCCCCTCCCCGCGTCTTGGGTAGCGGATGAGGCCGGAGGCTGCCAGTCAAATCGCGTGTCTGCTGCCGGGAGCCGCCTCGCTCAATAGGGCAGGCCGACATAGTTCTCGGCCAGCGCGGTCTGCGCCGCGACGGAGGAGAACAGGTAGTCGAGTTCGGCAATCTGCATGCGCTGGCCGAACTCCCCGCCTTCGGGAAACCGGTGCAGGATCGAGGTCATCCACCACGAGAAGCGCTCGGCCTTCCAGATCCGGGCCAAGGCCGTGGCCGAATAGGCATCGATGCCGGCTTGAGAGCCCCCCGTGAAGTGCTCTTCCAGCGCGGTCGCCAGATAATGCACATCGCCGACCGCCAGATTGAGCCCCTTGGCCCCGGTGGGCGGCACGATGTGGGCTGCATCACCCACCAGGAAAAGCCGCCCGAAACGCAGCGGCTCGGCCACGAAGCTGCGGAGCGGAGCCACGGATTTCTCGATCGACGGGCCGGTGACCAACGCCTCAGCCGCCTCAGGATCGAGCCTCAGGCGCAACTCGTCCCAGAAGCGCTGGTCCGACCAGGCCTCGACCTTCTCGTCGATGGCGCATTGCACGTAGTAGCGGCTGCGGCTGGCGGAGCGCATGGAACACAGGGCAAAGCCGCGCTCGTGGTTGGCGTAGATCAGCTCATGGCTGACCGGCGGCACATCGGCCAGGATGCCGAGCCAGCCGAACGGGTAGACCTTCTCGAAGGTGCGGATGGACGCATCCGGCACGCTGGTGCGGCTGACGCCGTGAAAGCCGTCACAGCCCGCGATGACATCGCAGGACAGGCTGTGTGACACGCCATCCTTGCGCCACGAGACACGCGGGTTCGGCCCGTCGAAATCGTGCAGCGCCACCTCGTCCGCGTCATAGACGGTGGGCAGCCCGGCTGCCTGCCGCGCGTCCATCAGGTCGCGGGTGACCTCGGTCTGGCCATAGACCGTGACATGGCGACCACCGAGCAGGCTGCCGAGATCGATCCGCCGGCGGCGGCCATCGAAGGCCAGCGCAAACCCGTGATGAACCAGACCCTCGGCCTTCAGCCTGTCGCCGACGCCGGCCCGCGCCAGAACATCGACGGTGCCCTGTTCGAGCACGCCGGCCCGGATGCGCGAGAGCACGTAGGCGGCGCTCTTGCGCTCGATGATGACGGCATCGATGCCGGCCCTGTGCAGCAACTGGCCGAGCAGCAAACCGGACGGCCCGGCCCCGATGATGGCGACCTGTGTGCGTGTCATGCGTGGTATCCGAGCACCGGCATCCAGCTGCTACTGCCGGCCGGAACAGCGGATCTCGATCAGGGCGGCGGAGGCCGCATTGATCAGGCGCGGCGATGGCTCTGCGGGCTGCGCGGCACCGGAAGACTGGGGCATCGCGGCACGAAAGGCCTCCAGCGGGATCACGCGGTAGCTGCTTTCGGCCAGCACGCCGGCCACCATGCGCTGGGCCTTCGGGCTTTCCCGCACCAGTCCGACGAGACGGCCCTGGCCGTCAAGCACCGGCGCGCCGCCAGCACCGATCTGGAGCGCGGACGCGACGCGCGGCCCCTCGACCTGCCAGCGACCGGAGGAGACCATCACCGAACGGGAGGCGCTGTCCTCGAAGGACAGGGTGAACACGGCAGCGCCCGGCGCAGCACCGGAAGGCAGCAGCGCCGGCCGGTTGATCTCGGGCACCGCCAGCAGCGCCACATCGCCTGTCACAGTGACCTGCGCGGCATCAAGCGGCTTGCCGCCGATGCTGGCACCGGCGCAGGATGCCAGCGCCGCGGCGCTGGTCAGCACCTTTCCGGGCGCGATCGAGACACCGGAGACCGCATGACGCGGCTCGGTCGCGGTCATCGCAGGGCGGAGGAGGGCCGGAGCCGCACCGGGAGTCGAACCTGGAGTCGCACCAGCCGGCTGCGTGCCGACACGGGCGGGGTTGGCCGCGACATCGGTCCCCGGGAAGGGCTCGAAGCTGTTGGCAATGGCGATCATGATCCGGTCGAGCGAGGCGGCCTGATCGACCGGATAGCGGAAGGTGTAGCCGCGAATGGCGGCAGGGCCCTGTGCCAGCCTTGTGTAGAAGCGGCGGCCACCCTCCTCGCCGGAGATCACGAACCAGTCGGGCCGCTTCAGCCTGTAGGTGACCTTGCGGCCCGGACCATCCTGCCTGAGCCGCTCGAACAGGTCATCGAAGGCCTGCGCCGCCGGCAGGCTGGTGAGCTGGAGCGTAACGGCCCCATCGGGGCGGCGATAGACCACGCCGTTCTCGACCGCCACACGGGCCGGCAGCAGGGCCGCCGGCAGCCCGATGCGGATACCGGTGCTCTGGTCTGTGATCGGGGCAAAGCGGATGGCCAGCCGGGCCTGATCTGCGGCGCGGGTCAGGGCTGCGCGCTCGGGCGGGGTCAGGATGCCATCACTGACGCCCTGGGCGCGGCGCTCGAAGGCCAGCAGCGCGTCATAGGTGCGCTTGCCGAACTCGCCGCCGGCCACGCCATTGAAGTCGCCGGTCCAGATCAGATCGTTCTGGATGGCCTTGCGCTCGGCCTCGTCCAGCCGGTCATAGGCCAGCTTCGAGGCGGCCTGCGCCGGATCGAGCGCGGGAGCCGAAGGTGCCGCAGCACTTGGCGGCTGGCGCGCAGGCTGGGCCTGCGCGGCACCGGACACGTGGACGAGCCCGGCAATGGCAAGAACGAGGCTGGGCAACAAGAGTGTTGGCAGAAGGCGTGCGACCATCACACCGGAGGGGGGCTTGAAAGCAGCAGGTCTGGCAATGATGGACATCTTGGCGCTCCCCCCTGCTCAGTTGCCGAGGCCTTGAGTGCAATACTGTCGCAGCCCTTCCGCGCCTTGTCGAGGGCGCATCATGCGGCAGAAACCGCGGGGCCGGACGAGTGCCTTGCACCTGCCAAGCGCGCTGGTAAGGTCATCGCCGGGGACAGGGAAGCCTCGGGGAGAATGCTCATGTCCAGCCGTCTGCTGGCCGCTCTGATGTGCGGCCTTTGCCTGCTTGTCATCCCGGCGACCATCGCCCCCGCCCAGACGCAGAAAGCGCTGGTGCGCGAGGACCTGCGCAACGATGCCGTCAGGCTGGAGACAGACCTGAGGCGGCTTCAACCCAACGCCGCAACCAAACCCGCAGCTGCCTGGCGGCAGGATGCGGCCACCGCGATCAGGGGTGGCAACACGCGCGGCGCGCTGGCCGCCGCCGCCGGAGCCGTCCTGGCCGATCCGCGCGACGGGGCCAACTGGCTCGCCCTCGCCGACACGGCGCTGGCCATCGCCGACGCGACGCAGGACTGGAGCGAGCGCTACACCAACCGCGACCGCGCGACGGCGGCTGCCTATGCCGCCTATGAGCGGGCTGCAGGCCGGCCCGCGGAAGCGGCGGCGCTTGCGATGCTGGGCCGGGCCTACCAGGCGCGCGAGATGTGGCGGCCGGCGCTGGACACCTACAGGCTCAGCCTTGCCGCCAGCGAGAACCCTCGCCTGAGGGCCACCTATGCGGAGTTGCGCGAGAAGCACGGCTTCCAGATCCGCGACTACAAGGTCGATTCCGACGCCGCGACGCCGCGCATCTGCTTTACCTTCTCGGCCCCGCTGGCGCGTGGGCGGGTCGATTTCGCGCCGTTCGTGGTGGTGCAAGGCGCGACCAGCCCGGCCGTGACCGCCGACGGACAGCAATTGTGCGTCGATGGCCTCAAGCACGGCGAGCGCTACCGGATCGTGCTGCGCCAGGGCTTGCCGTCGAGCGTCGAGGAACAGCTGCTCAAGACCGCCGACTACGACATCTACGTGCGTGATCGCAGCCCGCAGGTCCGCTTCACCGGCCGCAACTACGTGCTGCCGCGCACCGGGCAGGAAGGCATCCCGGTCGTTTCGGTCAACACCGACAAGGTCGAGCTGGATGTCTACCGCATCGGCGACCGCTCGCTCGCACCGACGGTCAGGTCCGAGGACTTCATGAAGCAGCTGAGCGAGTTCTCGGCGCGCGACATCGAGCGGCAGAAGGGCGTCAAGCTCTGGTCCGGCCAACTGGCGACGCGCAACGAACTCAACCGCGACATGATCACGGCCTTTCCCGTCAGCGAGGCGCTGCCGGCGCTGGAGCCGGGCGTGCATGTGATGACGGCGCGCGTGCGCCGGCCGGCACAGGGCCCTTCCGGCGAGGATGACGGCAGCTTCGGCGATGATCTCGTGACGCAGTGGTTCGTCGTGTCCGATCTCGGCCTGACCGCTTTCACCGGCCATGACGGCGTGCACGTGCTGGCCCGGTCGCTGGCCACGGCGCAGCCCGTGGGCGGTGTGGCGCTCAGGCTCATCGCCCGCAACAACGAGGTTCTGGCGACGGTCAACACCGATGCCGCCGGCTATGCCCGCTTCGATGCGGGTCTGGCGCGCGGTACCGACGGCATGGCTCCGGCCATTGTCGCGGCCAGCGATGGCAAGGGCGATTACGGCTTCCTCGATGTGGCTGCGGCTGCGTTCGATCTGTCGGACAGGGGCGTCAAGGGACGCGCCGCGCCCGTTGGCCTCGATGCCTTCCTCGCCACCGAGCGCGGGGTCTACCGGCCCGGCGAGACCATCAATGTCACGACCCTGCTGCGCGACGGTGCCGGCAAGGTGGTGCCGAACCTGCCGCTGACGCTTGTCTACAAGCGGCCTGACGGCGTCGAATATCGCCGCGCGGTGGTCGCCGATCAGGGCGCGGGCGGCAGGGCCCATTCGCTGGCCCTGTTCAGCGCTGCGGCGCGCGGCACCTGGCGCATCGAGGCCTATGCCGATGTCAAGGCGCGGCCGATCGGCGAGCTGAAATTCCTCGTCGAGGACTACGTTCCAGACAGGGTCGATGTCACGCTCGCGACCGCGGCCACCAGCATCAGGGCCGGGTCCGCCGCCAGCGTCGATGTCAGCGCGCGCTATCTTTACGGCGCGCCGGGCGCAGACCTCGCGATCAGCGGCGAAGTCTCGCTGGCAGCGGCCTCGCGCACGCCCTTGCGTGGCTATGAGGACTATCTCGTCGGCCTGACCGACCAGAAGGTCGAGCCGGTGACCAAGGAGATCGAGGAAGCGGGCAACACCGACGCGCAGGGCAAGGCGACGGTGGCCGTGACACTGCCCGAAAGCGAGGCGCAGCGCCCGCTCGAAGCGACCATCAAGCTGCGTGTCGGCGAAGCCGGAGGCCGGGCGGTCGAGCGCACGCTGACGCTGCCGGTGGCGCTGGACGGGCCTGTCGTGGCGGTGAAAAAGCTGTTCGACGATGGTGCTCTCAGCGCCGGCGCGCTGGCCCAGTTCGCCGTGATCGCGGCCAACCCCGACGGCTCGCGGCTGGCCCGCGACGGGTTGGGCTGGACCGTCTCGCGCATCGACCGCACCTGGCAATGGTATCTGGCCGACGGGCGCTGGAACTACGAGGCCACGCGCACCAGCCGCCGTGTCGCCGATGGCCGGATCAGCGTTGGTACCGGCGATCCGGCGCGGCTCTCGATCCCTGCCGACTGGGGCAGCTACCGGCTCGACATCAGCATGGGCGGTGCCCAGACCTCGGTGGCCTATTCGGTGGGCCACGCGGGCGAGTTGACTGCCGATGCGCCGGATGTCCTCGACGTTGCGCTCGACAAGGACAGCTACACCAACGGCGAGGCGATGGTGCTCAACATCAAGCCGCGCTTTGCCGGGCGGGCCACGGTCGCGATCATCGGCGACAAGGCGCAGACCTGGCGCGAGGTGGACCTGCCAGCAGGCGGCACGCAGGTGCGGCTTGCCGCCAGCGCCGATTGGGGCGCAGGGGCGTATGCGGTGGTGCTGGCGCACCGTCCGCTCGATCAGGCGGCGCGGCGCATGCCGGGCCGGGCGCTTGGCGTGGCGTGGTTCTCAGTGGACCGGGCGGCAAGAGCGCTGCCGGTGACGCTGGACCTGCCGCAGCGCATCCGCCCCCGGGCCAGCCTCGACATTCCGGTGACACTTGCGGGCCTTCAGGCCGGCGAAGAGGCCTTCGTCACGATCTCGGCGGTGGATGTCGGCATCCTCAACCTGACGCGTCATGAGCCGCCGAAGCCGGCGGAGCACTTCTTCGGGCAGCGACAGCTCTCGGGCGAAATGCGGGATCTTTACGGCTACCTGATCGATGGCATGCAGGGTGTGCGCGGAGCCATCCGCTCGGGCGGCGATGCCGGCGTCGACACATCCGTCTCGCCGCCGCGCGAAGCGCCGCTGGCACGCTATTCGGGCGTGATCCGCGTCGGTGCCGACGGCAAGGCGCGTGTCTCCTTCGACATCCCCGCCTTTGACGGCGCCGTGCGCGTCGATGTCATGGCGTGGAGCGCGGGACGCATCGGAACGGCTTCGCGCGAGGTCATCATCCGCGATGCACTGGTGGCACAGGCCACCTTGCCGCGTTTCCTGTCGCTCGGCGACCGGTCGCGCTTCCATGTGCGGATCGACAACATCGAGGGACCGGCCGGCGAGTATACCGCCGAGGTCGTGCCGTCCGGGCCGGTGATCATGCCGGCGGAGGCGCTGTCGCGGCGCCTGCAACTGGCGGCGGGCCAGGCCACGCAACTCAGCATCCCGGTCACGGCTTCCGGCGTCGGCGATGCCGCCGTGACGGTGCGGCTGACGGGGCCGGGCGGGGCCGGCGTGGAACGCAGCCTGCCGATCCGGGTTTCACCGGGTTCGGACGCGATCCTCAGGCGTGTGGTGCGGCGCATCGCGCCGAACGAGAGCCTGACCGTGTCCGCCGATCTGGCGCAGGATCTCCTGCCGGGGTCCGGCTCGGTCTCGACCTCGGTGTCGCTGTTCGGCGGCATCGATGTGCCGGCGCTGCTGGCGGCGCTCGACCGCTACCCCTATGGCTGCACCGAGCAGGTGATCAGCCGGGCGCTTCCGCTGCTCTATGTCAACCAGCTTGCCAGCCGCGAGCGCCTTGCCCTCGACGACAAGATCGACGAGCGCATCCGCGATGCGGTGGACAGGGTGCTGGCGCGGCAGGATTCGAGCGGCTCGTTCGGGGTCTGGTCCGTGGGCGGCGACGATCCATGGCTCGATGCCTTCGCGCTCGATTTCCTGACCCGTGCCCGCGAGAAGGGCATCGCGGTGCCGCAGCGGGCGCTCGACATCGGGCTCGACCGCCTGCGCAACACCGTGGTCAACCAGCCCGAATTCCAGCGCGACGGTGGCGAGAAGATCACCTACGCGCTCTATGTGCTGGCCCGAAACGGCCGTCCGATGATGAGCGACCTGCGCTACATCATCGACACGCGCCTCAGCGAGGCCCCGACCCCGCTGGCACGCGCCCAGATTGCTGCGGCGCTGGCGCTGCTCGGCGACCGGGCCAGGGCCGAACGCGGCTTCAAGGACGCCATTGTTGCACTCACGGCCTTGCGCGACAGCCCGACGGATTCGCGCCGCGACTATGGCTCGCGCCTGCGCGATGCGGCGGCGATCATGGCGCTGGCTGCAGAGAACAACGCCAGCGGCGCCGACCTGATCCAGACCGCGGCGCTGGTCAGCGAGGCGCGCTCGGCGAGCCGTTACACCTCGACGCAGGAGAATGCCTGGCTGGTTCTCGCCGCACAGGCGGGCCTCAGGGACGCGAACCAGATCAGCCTCAGTGTCGACGGCCAGAACCACGCCGGCGCGCTGCACCGCAGCGACCGCGCCTCGGCGCTGGAAGCCAGGCCGCTGGTCATCGCCAACCGCGGTGCCACGCCGGTCGATGCCGTGCTCACGGTCAGTGGCAATCCGCTGGAGCCGCAGCCGGCAGCGATGCAGGGCTACCAGATCGAGCGTGCCTACTACCGGCTCAACGGACAGAAGGTCGATGCGGCCACGGTCGCGCAGAATGACCGGCTGGTCGTGGTGCTGACGGTGACCGAGCGCGAGAAGCGGCGCGGCTCGCTGATGCTGGTCGACCACCTGCCTGCCGGGCTGGAAATCGACAACCCCAGCCTTGTCGACAGCGGCAAGGTCGAGAGCCTGGGCTGGCTGAAGCGCGAGATCGAGCCGACCCACACGGAGTATCGCGATGACCGTTTCGTGGCGGTGTTCGACCGCTGGGATGACAAGCAGGCGATCTACTCGGTCGCCTACATGGTTCGGGCCGTTTCGCCGGGACGCTACGTGCATCCCCCGGCGGTGATCGAGGACATGTATCGCCCCGGCAAGTATGGCCGCACGGCCTATGGCCAGATCGAGGTGACGGGCCGGTGAGCAGCCTCGCCGCGCGCCTGACGCGGACTGCTGCCGGCTGCATGCTGGCGGTGTCGCTGGTGGCCGGTGGCGGACTCGCCGGCTTCTGGCAGGCGCTGCCCCCGCTCGACCTCGGCGAGGCGGATGAGCGCTCGGTCACCGTGTCGGACCGGCACGGGCGTCTGCTGCGCGCCTTCACCACCGATGAGGGCCGCTGGCGGCTGCCTGTCAGCGTGGCCGATGTCGATCCGCGCTTTGTCGCCCTGCTCACAGCCTATGAGGACAAGCGTTTCGAGAGGCATGGCGGGGTCGATCCGCTGGCGATGCTGCGGGCCGGCTGGCAGATGCTGGCTTCGGGGCGCGTTGTCTCCGGCGGCTCGACGCTGTCGATGCAGGTGGCCCGGCTGCTGGAGCCGCGCAGCGGGCGGTCGGTCCAGGCCAAGCTGCGGCAGGCTGTGCGTGCCATCGAACTGGAGCGCAGGCTCGACAAGCGGCGCATTCTCGACCTCTATCTCACCCTGGCCCCCTATGGCGGCAACCTCGAAGGGATCCGGGCTGCCACCTGGTCCTATTTCGGCAAGGAGCCGCGGCGCCTGACGCTGGCCGAACGCGCGCTGCTGGTGGCCCTGCCGCAAGCGCCGGAGAGCCGCAGGCCGGACAGGCACGGCACGGCGCTCGCCCGCGCCCGCGCCGCCGTGATCGGACGGGCGCTCGCAGCCGGGCTGGCGACGCCGGACGAAGCCGCGCAGGCCCTGGCCGAGCCCTTGCCGACCGCCCGCCAGCTCTTTCCACTGCTCGCCGCCCACGCCGCCGAACGGGCCGTGGCCGAGAAGCCGGCGCTGAAGGACCACAGGCTCAGCATCGATGCGGTCTGGCAGGCGACGCTGGAAAGGTTGGCCCGCGAGCGCATCGAGGCGCTGGGGCCGAAGCTGGCCGGCGCGATCCTCGTCGTCGAGCATGCCACGGGTGCGGTGCGCGCCCATGTCGGCGGCCTTGGCCTGATGAGCCGGGAGCGGGCCGGCGCGCTTGACCTCGCGCAGGCCGTGCGCTCGCCGGGCTCGGCGCTAAAGCCGTTCATCTACGCACTGGCCTTCGAGCAGGGCATCGCCCACCCCGAGACGATGCTGGAAGACCGGCCCAACCGGTTCGGGGCCTATGCGCCGGAGAATTTCGACCTTGGCTTCCTTGGCAATGTGACCGCGCGGCAGGCCTTGCAGCAATCGCTGAACCTGCCGGCCATCGAGCTTCTCGCCGAAGTCGGACCGCAGCGCTTGCTCAGCCGACTCACCAGCGCCGGTGGCCAGCTCGTGCTGCCGAAGGACGGCGCGCCGGGCCTCGCCATCGGGCTTGGCGGCGTCGGCATCCGGCTGGCCGATCTCGCACGCCTGTATGGCGGGTTGGCGCGTGGCGGGCAGAGCGTCGCCCTGCACTGGCGCGAGCCGGCAGGACCGGCTGAGGAGGACGACGAGCGCCGGCTCACCGATCCGCTGGCTGCCTGGTATGTGGGCGATGTCCTGCGCGGCGCGCCGGCACCGGCCAATGCCCTCAATGGCCGCATCGCCTACAAGACCGGCACGTCCTATGGCTACCGCGACGCCTGGGCGATTGGCTATGACCGCCGCCACACCATCGCGGTGTGGGTCGGCCGGCCTGACAATGCCTCGGTGCCGGGGCTGGTGGCGCGGCAGGTGGCTGCCCCCGTGCTGTTCGACGCCTTCGCCCGCATCGGCATGGAACCTGACACCGCGCCGCCGCCGCGCGATGCCATTGCCGGGCGCAATGCCAGCCTGCCCGCCCCGCTGCGCCATCTGCGCCGCGACATCCCCAAGACGATGAGCGCCTCGGTGCGCGGGCCGATCAGGATCGCCTTTCCGCCGGATGGTGCCGTCGTCGACCTGGCGGGCGGCGGACTGCGCGAGCTGACCGTGAAGGCGCTGGGCGGGGTCGCGCCGATGACCTGGCTGATCGACGGCGCGCCGGTGGCGCAGAATGTTAGCCGTCGCGATGCCACGCTGCCGGCCGCCGGAGCGGGCTTCGCGCGTGTCTCGGTGATCGACGCCAGCGGCGCCAGCGACAGCGTCACGGTGCGCCTGCAATAGGGCCCACTCAGCCTGCGGCCACCAGCCAGAGGCCCTTGGCAAGATAGATGGCGCTGATGGCGAGGATGATGGAGCGGCTCCAGGCCCGGAAGCTGGCATCGCTGATGCGGGCCAGCACCAGTGCTGCCAGCGACGTGCCGGCAAAGGCAATGGCGATTGCTGCGCCATAGACCCAGAGCGGGAAGATGTCGCCGGCATCGGACAAGGTGCCGAAGAATACCACGCGCTGGACGTGAGCCAGCGTCTGCGAGGCCGCCTTGGTAGCCACGACAGTCTTGCGATCCAGCTTCGCGTTCTGGAACAAGGCATCCAGCACATTGCCAGCGACCCCCGCCAGCAGCTGGACCATCATCACCACCGCACCGCACAGAACAGCGCCGCCGCGTTGCAGGACGTCCGGCCGCCAGCGCGCAGGCAGGACCTCAAACAGGAACGGGGTGATCCCCATCGCGATGTACACGAACGCCTTGTCCGGAACTCCGGCCACCAGACGCATCACGGCAAACATGGCGAAAGAGCCGACCATGTAGCCACCGATGATGCGCCAGTCGATGTGTGCCCGCCAGAGCAAGGCGCGCCAGCCATTGGCGGCGGTCTGCGTCACGCCGTGAAGCACCATCGCCGCCGTCACGTCCATGAGCAGCAACAGGATGCCCATCAGGATCATGCCGCCGGCCATGCCGACCACGCCGGACAGAAAAGAGGTGGCCAGCACCGCGAGGCCGGCAAGGCCGAGGGCGAGAGGGCTCAGCATTGGCTGCTCAAGAAATGCGCGATCTCCAGTTCGATCTCTGCCAAAGTGGCTTCCAGCGAACGCCCTCCCGTCTTGATCTGCACATCATAGAATCGACGGTTGCTGTAACCCTCGGCGAGCATGACGTTGAGACGTGCCTGCTCGGTTTCGCTCAACAGCCGGCCGCGATCGCGATGTGTGATTTCCTCAAGTGAGGCAGACAGTCCGACGAAGACCGAAGCAATGCCAGCCGCGGCAAGATGGCGGCGGTAGTATATCCAGTTCACACACCTGAGCGGATAAGCCACCACCACAATGTCGTGGTTTTGAAGAGCAACAATGACGGCATTCAGGATCGAACGACTGGTGCCAAGAGCGGATGAAAACCAAGGACGGCCAGGAACATGATGGTCGTCACCATCGACAAAGCCAGCCAGCGATCGCGCGCCCAGACACCGTCCCAGTGTGGTCTTCCCTGAGCCAATCGGGCCGCTCAGAAAGACGACAAATTGACCGATGCCCGTCACTGGCGCTCCGTCATTCGATTCTGCCTCAACTTCTCGCCTTCATGAAGGCCTCGTGTTCGGCGATCAGTGCGCCGGAGAGGCCCTTGGCGATCAGTGCGCGGGTGTTGGCGATGCCGTAGATCGCGGCGAAGGAGCCGAAGCGCGGCCCCTGATCCTCGCCCAGCAGCACCTGATAGATCGCCTTCCACCACTCGCCGGTCACCGCCGGACGGTCGGGCGTGGCGCCCTTGGCCTGAAGGTTCTGGTAGCGTGGTTCGGAGCGGGCGGCATCAAGCGCGACATCCTGGATCAGCTCCGGGGTCGCACCATCGGGCAGCGCGGCGAGCGCCGCATCGAGGCGCTGCAAGGCAGCCTCCTCGACGGCATCGGCGGCGCGGTAGCTCTTCCCGGTCTTCACGAAATCCCGGAAATAGGCGATCGCGTAGCCGACCAGAGCGTCGAGCTTCGGATGCGTTTCGGGCGTCACTGCCGGCGCATAGCGGCGCAGGAAAGCCCACAGCACGGCCTTGTCCTCGGAGTTGGCCACGGCCACGAGGTTGAGCAGCAGGCCGAAGGTGACCTGCGTGCGCGGGGCATTGTCAGCGTCAGCACCCTGCTGTGCAATCAACTCCGGCTCAGGCGGTTCGCCGGCATGGATGTGCCAGACCGGATTGCCGAGACGGTTCTTCCAGTCCTGCCGGGCATAGCCGCCAAGGAACTGCTGGTAATCGTCGACGGCGCGCGGAATCACGTCGAAGTGCAGCTTCTTGGCCTCGCGTGGACGCTGGAACATGAACAGCGCCAGGCTCTCGGCGGGGCCATAGCCCAGCCACTCGTCGATGGTCAGGCCATTGCCCTTCGACTTGGAAATCTTCTGGCCCTTCTCGTCGAGGAACAGCTCGTAGTTGAAGCCCTCGGGCGGCGTGGCATCGAGCGCGCGGGTGATCTCGCTGGAGAGCTTGACCGAGTCGATCAGGTCCTTGCCCGCCATCTCGTAATCGACGCCAAGCGCGACCCAGCGCATGGCCCAGTCCGGCTTCCATTGCAGCTTGCAGTGCCCGCCGGTGACCGGCGTCTCGAAGCGCTCGCCGCTGTCCGGATCACGCCAGATGATCGTGCCGGCCTTCACGTCCCGTTCTTCCACCGGCACCTGCATGACGACGCGGGTGCGCGGATGGATCGGCAGGAAGGGCGAGTAGGTCGAGGCCCGTTCCTCGCGCAACGAGGCCACCATGATCTTCATGATCGGCTCGAAGCGCTCCAGCATCTTGAGCAGGGTCGCATCGAACAGGCCGGCCCTGTAGCTCTCGGTCGAGGACTGGAAGGTGTAGGCGAAACCGAAACGGTCGAGGAAGGCGCGCAGCATGGCGTTGTTGTGATGCGCGAAGCTCTCGTACTGGCCGAACGGATCGGGCACCTCGGTCAGGGGCTTGCCCAGATGCCGGGCGAGCATGTCCTTGTTTGGCACGTTGTCCGGCACCTTGCGCAGGCCGTCCATATCGTCGGAGAAGGCGATCAGCCGCGTCGGAATCGTGCCTTCGCTCAGCACCTCGAAGGCCTTGCGCACCATGGAGGTGCGGGCAACCTCGCCGAAGGTGCCGATGTGCGGCAGCCCCGAAGGGCCATAGCCGGTCTCAAACAGCACCTCGCGCTTGCCGGATGCCTGGATGCGGGACACCAGCTTGCGGGCTTCCTCGAATGGCCAGGCCGCCGAGGTGCGGGCAGCTTCGACAAGGGCGGGATCAAAGGTGGTCATCGCGGGCGATCGCCTTGCAGGTTGGGCCGGAGACAGGTGCCGCGCGTGCGGGCGCTTGCGGGCAGGGCGCGGTTGTGGCGAAGGGCGGCGCGCGCGTCAACCTTGGTGGCGGACCGACGCCCGATGTGGCCAGGACAGGCTGCAGGTGCTGCCGACCCCGTTCTGTATGGGGCTCCACCCAACGCTGCCGTTCTGCGCAATCACAAGGCCTCAATCACCACTGGTTCTCCGTAGATTCCAGTGTTGGTCCGAGTCGGGCATTCATCGATCTTTTGCCTCAAGTGTCAGGCGACAGAGGCGCCAAAGAACGATCGCGAAGCCTGGCTGGCTTGATCTGCTTCTGAACCGGATTGCCATCATCATGGTTCCATGGTCCACTTTCCGTTGTTTGAAAGAGCGGACATCATCCGCATCGGGGGGATCAGATGAAGACAAGGCACGGACGGAACTGGTTTGGCGGCCTTGCTGGTTTGGCCTTGCTGGCAGCATGCGCAGGAGCGGCAATGGCGCAGGCTCCCCTCAAGCCGAAGATCAACACATCGGGGGTCGAGAAGCCTGCGTCGCTGCTGTGGGTCGGCAACAGCTTTTTCTACTACAACAACTCCATGCATGGGCATCTGGGCACCATGATGCGTGTGTCGGATCCGCCAATTGCCCTGCGCCAATCCTCGGTGACGATCAGCGGTTCCGGCTTTGGCTGGCATGATATGGACGCTCTGCTGCGTCCCAACGCCATCGGCAGCTACAGCTTTGTCGGCGACAATGAAGTGCGCTTCAACCGGATCGAGCGGCTCTTCGATCTGGTGATGATGATGGATTGCTCGCAATGCCCGGTGCACCCGCAACTCGGTGCCGTGTTTACCGAATACGCCGCGAAGTACAGCGAAACGGTGCGCAAGAACGGTGGCAAGCCTGTGTTCTTCATTTCCTGGGCCTATTCCGACAAGCCCGAGATGACACAGCAACTGTCAGATGCCTATGTGAAGGCGGCCAACGACAATGATGGATTTGTGGTGCCGGCGGGCCCTGCGTTTGCTCTTTCCATTGCCAAGCGACCGGACATCAATCTTTACATCGCGGATAAGCGGCACCCTTCGCTGGCCGGAACGTATCTGGGCGCTGCGACAGTCTATGCCGCGCTGTTCAAGCGCTCACCCGTGGGCCTGGGATATACGGCAGGGCTGCCGGCCGATGTTGCGAAGCATCTGCAGGAAGTGGCCTGGGAGACGGTGCAATCGTTCTATTGAGGTCAAATTCAACGATTCCAGGATCATGACCCAAGTCAGAAAGTGCTGACCGGGAAGTACCGCAGGAACAGGCGGGCATAGGTGCCGTCATCCCGCACGCCCTGGAGGGCATAGTCCACCGCGCGTTTGAGGTTGGGCTCGTCCGGCCTCAGCACGAAGCCGATGCCCTCGCCGAAATGCCGGATGCCGAGGAAAGGACCACCGACGAAGCGGAAGCCGACCGATCCCCTGCCACCAAGCCACAGGGCCGCCGCCTGACCGTCGCCAAAGACCAGATCGACCTCGCCGCGCAGGAGCGATTGCAGCGCTGCTTCGAGATCGGCAGCCCCGGTCGCCACGGCCTTGGGGAAATGCTCCGCAAGATAAGCGGCATGGGCGGTGTCACGCGCCACGCCGACCCTGACGCCGGCGAGCCCTGCCTCGACACGGGTGCGCTCGAAGCCAGCGGCACCGACGAAGCGCGCCGGCAGGCGATGATAGATACGGCTGACGTGAAACCGAGATTTCAACGAGGCCGTGACCGGGATCGCCGCCGCGACGATGTCGGCCTGCCCTTCGGCGAGGGTCTGGAGCAGCGTGTCGAAGCGCCGGACCTGGATGGTGCAGCCCACAGCCATGCGCTCGCAGATGGCGCGCATCAGATCGACCGAGAAGCCGACTGGCTGGCCATCGGGATCGGCGAAATGCAGCGGCGGAAACTCGTCATCGGTGATGACGCGCAGATTGCGCGGGATCGGCCCCTCGGGTCGCTCGCTGCGCACGCGCGGATCGCCATGGAAAGGGATGACCACGCGCTCACGGGGAGCCGGCAGCCCTTGTGCCTGAGCCTGCCAGCCGGACGCGACGCCGAGCATAGCGGCGAACGCGACGAGCAGCGCAAGGAGCACCCTCGCCGTGGCAGCCGTCACCCTGTGGGATACGCGAAGCATCGTTGATCGGTGGCGCAGGATGCGGCGATGGTCAAGCGTGCGATCGTGGCCACCGGGCCTATTGGCAGGCCTTGGGCAGTTGTTCGGGATCGAAATCAACCAGCGTCACCGGCTTGACCCTGCCGGCATGGGGCTTGCCGTTGCGCAGCGCCCTGCCTGTCAGGAAGTTGACATCGCAGGAGTAGTTGTTCTCGCGGTTGTCGAGGTCGATCGTGTCCCATGTGGCATAGGTCAGGCCGGCCACGACAAAGCGGTCTTTGCGGAAGGCGATGGTCAGGGTCTGCGTCCACTTGTAGCGACCGACCCCCTCGTTTAGCGACAGCACCCGGAGCGAGCCGCCGCGCCCGGCTTCCATCGAGGCCCTCTGGCCCGCAAGAGAGCCATTGAACACCAGATCCGGCTTGATCACTGGCGCTTCAAACGTCACCGCTTCGCCGCTGCGCCGGCCAAGGGCGATTTGCAGCGTGGCTGGCTCGTTCTCGGCGGCCACAAGCGTTGCCTTGTCCATCACGCCATCGCCGTTGAGGTCGAGCTTGAGTTCCGACAGCGTCGCGACCTGATCTGCTTTCGGCAGCTCGGGCTTGGCGGCTTCGGGGGCCGGAGCAGCGGGCGGGGTCTGCGCGCGCACTACATTGCCTAGAAGCACAGGGCAAAGGGCGACGATGGCAAGGCGCAGGGCGAACAACATGGCGATATGACTTTCGGGCGGGCATTCCGAGCCTATCGCGTCACCACGCCGGATGCCAGCTGTTGCCGGCTTCGGCATGCGGCCCATCAAGGATGTGCAGCCTTCTTCAGCGCATAGAGCGCTTCGAGCGCCTGCTTGGGAGTCAACTCGTCCGGGTCGATCCCGGCCAGCGCCTCGCGCACCGGGTCGGGCCTTGCCGCGGGTGTCGGGGCTGCATCCCGGATCGGGGCGGCGAACAGCGGCAGGTCATCGACGATCGCCGCCACAGGCTTCTCGCGTTCGGACTTTTCCAGTTCGGCGAGCAGGAGGCGGGCCCGCTCGACGACGGCAGGCGGCAGGCCGGCCAGCTTGGCGACCTGGATGCCATAGCTGCGATCGGCGGCTCCCGGCACGACCTCGTGCAGGAACACCACATCGCCGTTCCATTCGGTGACGCGCACAGTGGCGTTGCTGATGCGCGGCCATTTTTCGGCCAGTGCCGTCAGTTCGTGGAAGTGGGTGGCAAACAGCGCGCGGCAGCGGTTGACCTCATGCAGGTGCTCGATGGCCGACCACGCAATCGACAGCCCGTCGAAGGTGGCGGTGCCGCGGCCGATTTCGTCGAGAATGACGAGGGCGCGCGGCCCCGCCTGATTGAGGATCGCGGCGGTCTCGACCATCTCGACCATGAAGGTCGAACGGCCCCGTGCCAGATCATCGGCGGCGCCGACCCGGCTGAACAGCCGGTCGACAAGCCCGATGCGCGCGGCAGCGGCGGGGACATAGCCGCCCATCTGCGCGAGGATGACGATCAGTGCGGTCTGGCGCAGGAAGGTCGACTTGCCGGCCATGTTGGGCCCGGTCAGCAGCGTGATGCGGCCTCCGCCTTCGGCGGTCAGGTCGCAATTATTGGCGACGAAGGGCTGGCCCGAAGCCTTCAGCGCCGCCTCGACAACCGGGTGACGCCCGCCCGTGATCACCAGCGCGTCGGACGCGTCGATCAAGGGGCGTGACCAGCCTTCGTTCGCGGCCAGTTCTGCCAGCGCCACCGAGACATCGAGCAGGGCCAGTGCCGCCGCGACCTGGCGGATGCCGTCGCCCGCCGCCAGCACCCCGGCGCGAAGCGCGGCGAACAGCGCAAGCTCGAGCCGTAGGGCGCGATCAGCAGCAGACGCGATCTTGTCCTGCAAGTCGCCGAGTTCGACCGTGCTGAAGCGCATTGCGCCAGCCATGGTCTGGCGGTGGATGAAGGTGCCGCGCCATGGCTCCTGCATCAGGCCCTCGCCCGCCGCCTGTGCGACCTCGATGAAATAGCCCAGCACGTTGTTGTGCTTGATGCGCAAGGTGCGCACACCGGTCTCGGCAGCATAGCGGCCCTGCAGGACGGCGATGATGCGGCGGCTGTCGCCCTGGAGTTCGCGCAGTTCGTCGAGATCGGCGCTGTGGCCCTCGCGGATGAAGCCGCCGTCGCGGGCCAGCAGCGGCACCTCGTCGGCCAGCGCAGCGGTCAGCCCTGTCGCCAGCGCGCGGTCCACACCGGCGAGGCGGCGGGCGGCCTCGGCCATCTCGGACGGCAGGTCCCGCAGGTCGGCCAGCCGTTCGGCAATGCGCGCGGCAGCATCGAGCCCCGCCGCGAGAGCCTGAAGATCGCGCGGCCCGCCCCGGTCGAGGGACAGCCGGCCAAAGGCGCGCTCGATATCGGGCACCCGCAGCAATTCGGCGCGCAGGCGCTCGCGCAGCAGGGGTTCGGCGAGGAACAGCGCGACGCTGTCCTGACGGGCCGCGATGGCCTCGACATCCATCAACGGGGCGGCCAGCCGTTCGCCCAGAAGGCGTGCGCCACCCGGCGTCAGCGTCCGGTCGATGGTCTGGATGAGGCTGCCCTGCCGCTCGCCCGACAAAGTGCGCGTCAGCTCCAGGTTGGCGCGTGTCGCGGCATCGATCCGCATCACCGCCTCGGTGGTCTCGCGACGGGGCGGCAGCAGCGGGGCCTTCGCGGCAAGCTGGGTGCGGGCGACATAGGCCAGCGCCATGGCCGCAGCCGCCAGTTCGGAGCGGCTGAACTGGCCGAAGGCATCGAGCGTGGCCACGCCGAAATGCTCCTTCAGGCGGCGCTCGGCCGAAGCCGGATCAAACCCCTCGCGCGCCAGCGGGGTCAGGGCCGCGCGGGCATCGCGCCAAAGCGGTTTCAGCGCCGCATCCTGATGCAGCGCCTCGGGCAGGACGATCTCGCGGGGTTCGAGCCGGGCCAGTTCGACGGGCAGGCCGGCCTCCGTGGTGTCCGTCACCGTGAAACGGCCAGTGGAAATGTCGACCGCCGCAAGGCCATACATCCAGGCATCATCGGGCAGCCGGCGGCGCGCGATGGTGACGAGCCAGCTTGCCCGCGACGGGTCAAGCAGGTTCTCCTCGGTGACCGTACCGGGTGTGACCAGCCGCACCACATCACGCCGGACTACGGCCTTGGAGCCACGCTTGCGCGCCTCTGCCGGATCCTCAAGCTGCTCGCAGACGGCCACGCGGTGGCCGAGCCCGATCAGGCGCTGGAGATAGTCGTCGGCCCGCACCACCGGCACGCCGCACATCGGGATATCCTCGCCGCCGTGGCGTCCGCGCTTCGTCAGCACGATGCCGAGGGCACGCGAGGCGATTTCGGCATCGGCGAAGAACAGCTCGTAGAAATCGCCCATCCGGTAGAACAGCAGGCTGTCCGGATTGACGGCCTTGATCTCCAGATACTGCGCCATCGAGGGCGTCGCCTTCTGGGCGGCATCAGGACCCATGCTGTCGGCAGGCTGGCTCATGGCCTGTCCCTATCCGATGCCACGGCGCTTTTCACCCCTCGACCGTTCGCCGTGAACAGGAAAGCGGGCCGTTTGCGCCCTGTCTGCACGCATGGGGCCGCCGACGGTATGCCGGCGGAAACCAGCATCTTTTCCATTCTGGCCAAAATCAGGGCTTTCGCAGTGGCGGCGCGCTCTCTAGGTTGCGGCACTCCCAGAACGAGCCGCGCCCACGCGGTCGCCCCCGTTGCCCAAGGATCTTTCCATGGCCAAGCGCCCCCGCCCCACCTTCACCGATCAGGAAGCCTTGCAGTTCCACTCGATGGGCAAGCCGGGCAAGCTCGAGATCGTGCCGACCAAGCCGATGGCGACCCAGCGCGACCTGAGCCTCGCCTATTCGCCGGGCGTGGCCGTGCCGGTGCTGGCCATCGCGCAGGACCCGTCGAAGGCCTATGACTACACCACGCGCGGCAACCTTGTGGCGGTGATCTCCAACGGCACCGCGATCCTGGGGC
>JAIYDY010000007.1 GCA_027487245.1 Hyphomicrobiales bacterium | reverse complement strand
CCGGCCAGATCAGCTCCCGCGATGTCTCGTTCTCGTATGATGGCAAGCGCTCGGCCGTGCTCGATGTCTCGTTCGACGTGCAGCCCGGTGAAACCATCGCCATCGTCGGCTCTACAGGTTCGGGCAAGTCCACCACGCTCGGGCTGCTGCACCGGGCCTTTGATCCGCAATCGGGCGGGATCAGCGCCGACGGCATCGACCTGCGCGACTACACGCTCGGCTCGCTGCGCCGGAACATCGGCGTGGTCTTTCAGGAACCCATGCTCTTTGCCCGCACCATCCGCGAGAACCTTCTGGTCGGCAAACCCGATGCCAGCGAAGAGGAGATGCGTGCCGCCCTCGACCGCGCCCAGGCCACCGAGATCATGGCGCGCCAGAGCGACGGGCTCGACACCATGGTGGGCGAACGCGGCCGCACCTTGTCGGGCGGCGAGCGCCAGCGCCTCTCGATCGCGCGGGCGCTGCTCAAGAACCCGCCGATCCTGATCCTCGACGAAGCCACCTCTGCCCTGGACGCCACCACGGAAGCCAAGCTGCAGAAGGCGCTGGACGAGGTGATGAAGGGCCGCACCACCTTTGTCATCGCCCACCGCCTGGCCACCATCCGCAATGCCACCCGCATTCTGGTGTTCGAGCAGGGCAAGGTCGTCGAAAGCGGCTCGTTCGAGGAGCTTGTCGCCAAGGGTGGGCGCTTTGCGGCTCTGGCCAAGGCCCAGTATCTGGCCGGCCCGGACAAGCAGGCTGGCAGCGAGCCTGCCGAGCCAGCGCCAAAGCAGCCGCGCACCCGGAAGGCTGCCGCCGCCAGAACCTGACGGAAGCGTACAGGCGCTGTTCGCTTGTGCCGCTTCCGCACTCGCAATTGTGCGGCTCGAATCCGGGACCATGATGGTCTAGTGCTATGGCGACACGGGATGACGCCATGACAACGATCCGGCAGCTTGATGGCGACTTCGACCACATCGTCGTGGGTGCCGGCTCCGCTGGCTGCGTTGTCGCCAACCGGCTGTCGGCTGATCCGGGCAACAAGGTGCTGCTGCTCGAAGCCGGTGGCCGCGACAACTGGATCTGGTTCCACATCCCGGTCGGATATCTGTTTGCCATCGGCAACCCGCGCTCGGACTGGATGTTCGAGACAGAAGCCGAACCCGGCCTCAACGGGCGTACGCTGAAGTATCCGCGCGGCAAGGTGATCGGCGGCTCATCCGCCATCAATGCCATGATCTCGATGCGCGGTCAGGCGGCGGACTATGACCACTGGCGACAGCTTGGTCTCGCCGGATGGGGCTGGGACGACGTCAGGACGGTGTTCCGCCGGCTGGACGATCACTTCCTCGGCGACACCGAGCATCATGGTGCTGGCGGCGAGTGGCGGGTGGAGGAACCGCGCCTGCGCTGGGACGTGCTCGATGCCGTGCGCGATGCCGCCACCGAAATGGGCGTTCCTGCGACCCGCGATTTCAACACCGGTGACAACACCGGCGTCGGCTATTTCCACGTCAACCAGAAGCGCGGCATCCGCTGGTCCGCGGCGCGCGGCTTTCTCAAGCCGGTCCTGGGCCGGCCCAATCTTCGGCTGGAGACCGGCGTTCTCGTCGAACGCGTGCTGATCGAGAATGGCCGCGCTGTCGGCGTGCGCTTCCGCCAGAACGGCGAGATCGTCGAGGCGCGCGCGCGCGGCGAGGTTGTCCTCAGTGCTGGTGCCATCGGCTCGGTGCAGATCCTGCACCTGTCCGGCATCGGAGCTGGAGAGCAGCTTGCCGGGCATGGCATTGCGCCCGTGCTCGACCGGCCCGGCGTCGGGCGCAACCTGCAGGACCATCTCCAGCAGCGCGCCATCTACAAGGTCCAAGGCGTCCGGACCCTGAACGAGACCTATCATTCCTTGCCCCGACGGGCGCTGATGGGCCTCGAATACGCGCTGTTCCAGACCGGCCCTCTGACCATGGCGCCATCGCAGCTCGGAATCTTCACCCGATCCTCGCCGGAGCATGAGCGGCCCAACATCCAGTTCCACATCCAGCCGCTCAGTCTCGACCGGTTCGGCGATCCGCTGCACCGCTTTCCCGCGATCACCGTCTCCGCCTGCAACCTGCGTCCGACCTCCCGGGGCGAAATCCGGCTGCGCTCGTCCGATCCGGCCGACAAACCGGTGATCGCGCCGGGGTATCTTTCGACCGAGGCTGACCGGACCGTTGCAGCCGATGCGATCCGCGTCACGCGGCAGCTGATGCGCCAGCCTGCTGTTTCCCGCTACCGGCCCGAGGAGCACCTGCCGGGGCCTTCCGTGGGGGATGACGTCGAGGCTCTGGCCCGTGCGGCCGGCGACATCGGCACCACCATCTTCCACCCGGTCGGAACCGCAAAGATGGGCCTGCCCTCCGATCCGATGGCCGTTGTTGATGAAAGACTGCGGCTGATCGGCCTGCAGGGCCTGAGGGTCATCGACGCCTCGGTGATGCCGACGATCACATCGGGCAACACCAACACGCCGACGATCATGATCGCCGACAAGGGCGCCGCGATGATCCTTGCAGACCAGCGGCGCTGAGCCACTTCATGGCCTGATCCGGCCGACCACGGCAACCTCGCCGCCATTGACGCGAACCACGATGCCCTCGCCAGATGCTGGCACGATGCCAGTCAGGCCGGTGATGTTGACCTGATGCGTGCTGACCACCAGCGCACCCGGCCCGGTCCAGCGCGACAGCAGCGCCCTCGCGTCGCGGGTCTGCACCGGGCCCTTGCCGCGATCATCAAAGAAGGAGTTGAAGATCGGCTCAGGCCGCGCCATCCCGGGAAAGGCGAGGTCCGCCGTCTCGGTGGTGCGGCACCACTGCGAGGTCAGCACCGAGCCCACCGCAATGCCCCGCATGCGAAAGGCCTCGCCAATGCGCCGGGCCTGCTGCCGGCCAGCTGCATCCAGATTGCGCTGTGTGGCGCACTCCGCCAGCCGCATGCCGGCAGGATCACCGCCGCCGGGCGCGTTGGCATGGCGGAACAGGACGACGGCGCCACCGCGCAGTGCCTCCCATGCTGCTGCTTCCCGCGCTTCATCGGCAGCCGCCACACCGCTGCCGGGTGTGAGGCCAAAGCAGGCCAGCGCAGCAAGCAGAGCCAGCAGGAGGTGGCGCAAGCGTGACAGCCGGTTGCCCTTCACTGGGCTGATCCGCACGATGTCAGCATGTCCATGACGTCGACCTTTTCAGCTATCCGGCATCAGCGCGGAATCGCCCTTCGCCCAGGGTGCGTCACCTTTGCACTGGCCACCCCGCCCCGTCACCGCCACGAAACATCGCAGCCATGCATTTGCGGAGACCGGCCTTGAGCAACGCCCCGATGCGCTGCGCAGTATAACCGACTAACTTGCCGTGATCGCGCGGCGCTGCGCGAACCTTGCCGCCCGAACCGGTTGATGCCCGCCATGACTGTCACCAGCCCGACCACGCCAAGCCACCGCGCCGCCATGCCGGTTCTCGTGGCGCTGAGTGCCACGCACCTGCTCAACGACATGATGCAATCGCTGATCCCGGCGATCTATCCGATCATCAAGGCGGCCCATGGTCTCGATTTCGGGCAGATCGGTCTGATCACGCTGACCTTCCAGGTCACGGCCTCGCTGTTCCAGCCGCTGATCGGGCATTACACCGACCGCAACCCCATGCCCTATTCGATGGTCGTCGGCATGGGTTTCACCTTCGCAGGCCTGATCGGGCTCGCCTTTGCCGCAAGCTATCCGCTGCTGCTGGCCGGTGCGGCCTGCGTCGGGCTTGGCTCGTCGATCTTTCACCCCGAGGCCACCCGCATCGCGCGGCAGGCCTCGGGCGGGCGGCAGGGCTTTGCGCAGGGCGTGTTCCAGGTCGGAGGCCAGGCGGGCGGGGCACTCGGGCCCTTGCTCGCCGCCTTCATCATCGTGCCGCGCGGCCAGACGAGCCTTGCCTGGTTCTCGGCAGCAGCACTTCTGGCGATGATGCTGATGGTCTGGACCGTGCGTCGCCATGCCGAGGCGCGCCAGCAAATGCTGGCCAAGGCGAAGGTCGGCGGACAGGCGCCTGCCACTTCGCCTTACACCCGCTCGCAGGTCATCCTCGCCATGACGCTCCTGATCGTGCTGCTGTTCTCGAAGAACGCCTACAGCTCCAGCTTCAGCTCGTATTACACCTTCTACCTGATCGACCGCTTCGGGGTGACGGTGCAGACCTCGCAGATGATGCTGTTCCTGTTCCTGGCCTCGGCCGCCATCGGCGCACTCGCGGGCGGCATGATCGGCGACCGGATCGGCCGCAACCGCGTCATCTGGTTCTCGATCCTCGGCGCACTGCCCTTCACGTTGATCCTGCCGCATGTGGACCTGTTCTGGACCGGCGTCCTCACCATTGTGATCAACCTGATCATGTCGAGCGCCTTCGCCAGTATCATGATCTATGCGATCGAGCTGATTCCGGGCCGGGTCGGCATGATCGGCGGGCTGTTCTACGGCCTGTCATTCGGGCTGGGCGGCATCGCAGCGGCAATCCTGGGAGAGGTCGCAGACCGCACCAGCATCCATGCCGTCTACCAGATGTGCGCCTTCCTGCCGGCCATGGGCCTGCTGGCGTGGTTCCTGCCGCGCGTCGGTGTCGCCGCGCAGCCAAAGGTCAGCCAGGGCTGACACGCGAGGCTCACCGCGCTGCGATGCACCTCGACGACGAGCCTACAGCCCCAGCTTGCGCTTGCGCTGGCCCAGCGTGCGCAGACGCAGGGCGTTGAGCTTGATGAAGCCGGCGGCATCACGGTGATCGTAGGCGACAGCCCCCTCCTCGAAGGTGACCAGATCCTGATCATAGAGCGAATACGGGCTCTCGCGGCCGATCACGATGGTGTTGCCCTTGTAGAGCTTGAGGCGGACCGTGCCGGTCACGAACTCCTGGCTCTTGTCGATCAGGGCCTGCAGCATCTCGCGCTCGGGGGCGAACCAGAAGCCGTTGTAGATCAGCTCGGCATACTTCGGCATCAGCTCTTCCTTGAGGTGCGCCGCGCCGCGATCGAGCGTGATGCTCTCGATGGCCCGGTGTGCCACATGCAGGATCGTGCCGCCCGGTGTCTCGTACATGCCGCGTGATTTCATGCCGACAAAGCGGTTCTCGACCAGATCGAGCCGGCCGATGCCGTTGATCTTGCCGAGGCGGTTGAGTTCCGCCAGCAGCGTGGCCGGGCTCAGCGCCTTGCCATTGATGCCAACCGCATCGCCACCCTTGAAGTCGATGGTGATGACGGTGGCCTTGTCGGGCGCGAATTCCGGCCCGTCCGTGCGCGAATAGACATAATCCGGCACTTCCTGCGCCGGGTCTTCCAGCACCTTGCCCTCGGACGAGGCGTGCAGCAGGTTCGCATCGACCGAGAACGGCGCCTCGCCGCGCTTGTCCTTGGCGATGGGAATCTGGTGGGCCTCGGCAAATGCGATCAATTGCTCGCGCGAGCGCAGATCCCACTCGCGCCACGGCGCGATGATGGTGATGTCCGGCTTGAGCGCATAATAGCCCAGTTCGAAACGGACCTGGTCGTTGCCCTTGCCGGTCGCACCATGGGACACCGCGTCGGCCCCGACCTGTTCGGCGATCTCGATCTGGCGCTTGGCAATCAGCGGGCGCGCGATCGAGGTGCCGAGCAGATAGACGCCTTCATACAGCGCATTCGCCCGGAACATCGGGAAGACATAATCCTTCACGAAGGTCTCGCGCAGGTCGTCCATGAAGATGTTCTCGGGCTTGATGCCCAGCAGCAGGGCCTTGTCCCGTGCCGGCCCGAGTTCCTCGCCCTGGCCGAGATCGGCCGTGAACGTCACCACCTCGCAGCCATAGGTGGTCTGGAGCCACTTCAGGATGATCGATGTGTCGAGACCGCCCGAATAGGCGAGGACGACTTTCTTGACGCTTCTGGTATCGCTGGCCATGGCTCTGATGTCTTCCGGAACAGCCCTCGGGCGGACGCCGCGGGCGCGTGCTGTGCTGGCACGTCCGGTAGACGATCAGCGCGCGGGGCGCAACATCAGGGCATCCGGACGGCCGGCGCAAATGGCAGCCAGCCTGATCCACATCAACCCGCAACCCGGGTCGGGCCGGGACCGCGGCGGCACGCATCTCGCAAGGTCGCTCCATGCCGGTCCGGAGCAAGCATTGTTGCAAGACCAGCCTGTCAACAAGACTGGCAATCATTCTTGCATTTCCATCCGGTTGCATCGTGATCTACAGTTGTTTCGAATCGCGTGAGGTTTCGATGCCGAACCGCCCGTCTCTGGACTTCTGGTACGATTTCGCCTCGACCTACTCCTATCTGTCGGCGATGCGGATTGAACAGGTGTGCGCCGAGGCAGGCGTGACCATCCGCTGGCGTCCCTTCCTGCTTGGCCCGATCTTCGCAGCGCAAGGCTGGACCAACTCGCCGTTCAACCTGTTTCCCGCCAAAGGCAAATACATGTGGCGGGACATGGAGCGGCGCTGCCGGAAGTATGGGCTGCCCCTGAAGCGGCCCTCCCCCTTTCCCCAGAACTCGCTGAGTTCAGCGCGGGTTGCGCTCGCGGGCCGTGAGGCGGGCTGGACACCCGCCTTCACAAGGGCCTGTTTTCATCTTGCCTTCGCAGAGGGCCGCTCGATCCAGGATGAACCGGTGATCGTGGAAGCCCTGCGCGCTGCGGGCGTGGACGCCCAGGGCGCGCTGGTCCTCTCGCGCAGCGAGGAGGTCAAGGGTCGCCTGAAGGCCGAGACCGAGCTGGCCAAGTCCATCGGCATTTTCGGCGCACCGGCCTTCGTCACGCCGGATGGCGAGATCTTCTGGGGTGACGACCGGCTGGAGGACGCGGTCGAATGGATTCGGGATCAGACCTGACGGCGCCGGCTCATGGTGAGCGCGCCTCGATCTCGCCGGGCTGGAACCGGTAGACCTGCGAGCAGAACTCACAGGTGACCTGCACGGCCCCGTCATCGGCCACCATCTCGCGGCGATCCTCAGCGGTAAAGCGGCGCAGCATCGCCAGAATGCTGTCCGCCGAACAGCGACACTGCTCGCGCACGGCCTGAGGCTCGAACACACGGGCTCCGCGCTCGTGGAAAAGCCGATAGATCAGCCGCTCGCTTTCCAGCATCGGGTCGACGAGTTCATGGTCCGCGACGGTCTCGACCAGCGCGCGTGCCTCAGCCCAGGCATCGTCATTGACGCCGTCAGCGTCGCGCTCCTCTGCGGGCGTGCCGTTGGGATCATCGCCAGGGTGCAGATCCTGCTGCTTTTGCCGGTCCGGCGAGGTGGGCAGGAACTGCACCATGATGCCGCCGGCGCGCCAGCTTTCGCCGTGACTGCCGACCACACGGGCCGTCGCCAGCCTGAGGCGCGTGGGGATCTGCTCCGACTGCCGGAAGTAGCGATGCCCCGCTTCTTCAAGGCCGTCCGTTCCGTCAAGTTCAACCACGCCCTGATACCGCGAGGCATGGCTGCCCTGATCCACCGTCATGCCGAGATAGCCCGAACCAAGCAGCACGGCCGTGCTGGTCAGGTTGGCAGCAACCGCTTCGGCGATCTGTGCCGCGTCATAGCGCGCCATGGCCCTGATCCGGTCCGGCGCATCGAAATCCACCACCAGCATTTCGATGGCGCCATCTGTCTTGGTCTGGAGCTGGAAGCGCCCGTCGAACTTGAGCGCCGTGCCGAGCAGCGCTGTCAGCGCCACGGCTTCGCCCAGAACCCGCGCCACCGGCTCGGGATAGGCATGACGGTGCAGGATCGCATCAAGCGCGGAGCCGATCCGCGCGATCCGGCCGCGCACGTCAAGCGCCTCGACAGTGAAGGGAAGCACGCGATCGTCGGGCATGGCAGCAAGCGCCTGTCCGATAGCATCGGCAGGATCGGGACTGGCACCCTCAAGTCCGGTCTGGCTGGTTGTCATCGGCGCGCGTCAAGCCTGCACATGGCCGAAGCACCAGGCCAGAATGGCCTTCTGGGCATGGAGCCGGTTCTCGGCCTCGTCATAGACCACCGATTGCGGGCCATCCATGACCTCATTGGTGACCTCCTCCCCGCGCGTGGCAGGCAGGCAATGCATGAAGACCGCCTTCTTGTCGGCACGCCGGAGCAGGCCTTCGTTGACCTGATAGGGCCGGAGAAGGTTGTGGCGATTGCCTTCGGTATCGCCCATCGACACCCAGCAATCGGTGATGACGCAATCAGCACCCTCGACAGCCTCCTCCGGGCGCGTCGTCAAGGTCAGCTTTGCGCCGTTCTCCCTCGCCCAGTTCGTCAGGGCGACCGGAGGGGCAAGCTCTGCCGGGGTGGCGATGTGCAGGTCGAAGTCGAAGCGCCCGGCCGCATGGATCCACGAGGCGAGCACATTGTTGGTGTCCCCCGTCCAGGCGATCTTGCGCTTGTGAAGCGGGCCGCGATGCTCCTCGAAGGTCATGATGTCGGCCATGACCTGGCAAGGGTGCGAGGACTTCGTGAGCCCGTTGATCACTGGCACCGTGGCATACTCGGCCAGTTCGAGCAGGTGGGCGTGATCGAGGATGCGGATCATGATGGCATCGACGTAGCGCGAGAACACACGCGCCGTGTCCGCGACGGTTTCGCGCTCGCCCAGTTCGATCTCCTTGCCGGTCACCATCATCGGCGAGCCACCCAGTTCGGTGATGCCGACCTCGAACGAGGCGCGCGTGCGCAGCGAGGGCTGGTCGAAGATCATGGCGACGACCTTGCCGTCGAGAGGTTTGTCGGCCTTGGCTTCCGCCGTGCGGCGGCGGGCCTTGATCGCCCGGCCGGCATCGAGCATGGCGCGCAACTCGTTTGTCGAGAAATCCGAGATATCGAGAAAATGACGCACCATGACGGCACTCCGGAACAATGGATCAGGCCGTATCCGCCAGAGGCAGGCGGATGCGGGGCTCTTCAGGACAGAGGCGGCAGGCGCCGCCGGTGACAAGGGTTATTCGGCGGCGGCCCGGGACAGCTCCGCCTCGATCGACTGGGCCGCACGCTCCAGCCGGACCATCGCTTCGTTCAGGTCGGCTTCGGTGATGGTCAGCGGCGGGATCAGCCGGACGACGTTGTCACCCGCACCCACGCTGAGCAGGCCGGCGGCACGGGCTGCTGCCTGGAACTCGGTGTTCGGCACGCGGGTCTTGATCCCGGTGAGCAGGCCCTCGCCGCGCACACCCTCGATGACGCGCGGATGGCTGTCGGCAAACGCAGCCAGCTTCTGCTTGAACGAGATCGAGAGCGCGTTGACGCGGTCGAGAAAGCCATCGGCCAGCACCACGTCGAGCACAGCGTTGCCCACCGCCATCGCCAGGGGATTGCCGCCGAAGGTCGTGCCGTGCGTGCCGGCTGTCATGCCCACCGCAGCCGCTTCGGTCGCGAGGCAGGCCCCCATGGGAAAGCCCCCGCCGATGCCCTTGGCGATCGACATGATGTCCGGCGTGATGCCCGACCATTCATGGGCGAACAGCTTGCCGGTACGGCCCACCCCGGTCTGCACCTCGTCCATGATCAGCAGGAGACCATGCTCGTCGCACAGGGCCCTGAGACCGCGCAGGCACTGGGCCGGCACCGGCCTGAGGCCGCCCTCGCCCTGGATGGGCTCGATCATGATCGCGGCAGTCTCGGGCGTGATGGCGGCCTTCAGTGCCTCATGATCGCCGAACGGAACCTGGTCGAAACCGTCGACCTTGGGACCGAAGCCCTCAAGATACTTCTTCTGGCCACCGGCCGCGATCGTCGCCAGCGTGCGGCCATGGAACGCGCCTTCGAAGGTGATGATGCGGAACCGCTCGGGATGGCCATGGCTGGCATGGAACTTCCGCGCCATCTTGATGGCGGCCTCGTTGGCCTCGGCTCCCGAATTGCAGAAGAACACCGTGTCGGCAAAGGTCGCTGCAATCAGGCGCTCGGCCAGCCGCCGGCCTTCCGGCATCTGGTAGAGGTTCGAGGTATGCCAGAGCTTCGCCGCCTGCTCCTGCAGGGTCTTGACCAGATGCGGATGCGAGTGGCCCAGCGAATTGACGGCGATGCCGGACCCGAAATCGAGATAGCGCTCGCCGGTCGTGGCAATCAGCCAGGGCCCTTCGCCCCGTTCGAAAGCGACATCAGCACGGGAATAGGTCGGAAGAATGGGAGTGATCACGGAGGACATCCTTGGGGCACGGAGACCGGCATGGGCTCAGCCATGGCAGCGGCGATGAACAGGAAACGAACGATGTGAAAGGCGCGTGACGCCAGTGCGGGCGAATCTGTGCGCCCAGTCCGGGTTTCCCCGGCCAGGGATCATCGTCGTTCCCGCCACCCCGCTCTCACTGCGCGCATCTGCCCCGTAGCCTCACCAAGCCGGCAGGCAACCCGTTCCCGGAACCCGCTTCACAAAATCAAATGCCGCCAGAAGGACCCGGCGGCTGGTCAGAATATGAGGATTCAGCGTGCCTGTGTCAATCCGATGTCCGAATTCAGCTCATGGGAGAGTCGGCACCGTAGTGCGTTCTGGCGCCGGGATCACTGGCTGTCAGGTTTCGGCGCAGACAGCCTCATGGATTGAGGTGATTGTCGGCAAGCCGGAGACAGACGCCAGGCGTGCTGAATGGCGGGAACGACATGAGGAGCGCGGGAGTGCAGCTTCCATCCTTGATGTCTCGCAAAATTCTTTTTCTGGTTATGTCGAAATCGGGATTTGCTTTCCGTCCTTGGGTTGTCAATGGCAGACCCAAGGAGAAACCCAACATGACTGTCTCGATCACCACAACCTACGCCCTGCTGCTCATTCCTGTCTGGTTCGCGCTCTGGATCGGGGTCACTTCCACAAGATCAGCGCTGGGCGCATCGATCGGCGATGCCGGCAATCCCGCTTTGCTTCAGAAAATCCGCCGCCATGGCAATTTCATCGAGTGGGTGCCCTTCGCGCTCGTGCTGATGATCCTCGCCGAGCTTCAGGGCGCAGGCTCGCTCTGGCTTCACGCGGCTGGCGCGCTGCTTGTCATCGGGCGGCTCGCACACCCGTTCGGTCTGAAGACCGCCAATGCCGGCCATCCGCTGCGCTATGTCGGCAACGGCACCAACATCCTTGCGGTGGCAATACTCGCCATAGCACTCATCCGCATCAAGTTCGGCTTCTGACAGGACAGACGAGAGGAGCACCAGCCATGAAATACATGCTTTTGATCTATAACGATCCGGCGCGTCAGCCGGCGTTCGGGACGCCGGAGTTCCAGGCGATGATGGGCGGCTACTTCGCCCTCAATCAGCGCATGACCAGTGACGGCGTGCTGCGCGGCGGGGAAGGGCTCAAGGGCGTCGAAACCGCAACATCGCTCAGGATCAAGGCCGGCAAGGTCGAAACCATGGACGGGCCGTTCGCCGAGACCAAGGAGCAACTGGGCGGCTACTACATCATCGAGGTTGCCGATCTTGATGCTGCGCTGACCTATGCGGCACTGGTCCCGTCTGCGGCACACGGCACGATCGAGGTGCGACCGCTGATGGACTACAACCCCGCCGGCTGAGCGGTTACGCCAGGATGACAGCCGCCGCCTCCGGTGCACTCGCCGCAACCAGGGCTCTTGACAGCCTTGCGCGCGAAGACCGGGGGCGGCTTCTGTCTGCCCTGATCGCCAGGTTGCGCGACTTCGAACTGGCCGAAGAAGCCTTGCAGGATGCCATGATCTCGGCGGTTTCCCATTGGGGCCGGTCCGGCGTCCCCGCCTCGCCCAGGGGTTGGCTGCTTCAGGTCGCCTACCGCAAGGCCATCGACCGTATCCGCCAGCGAACATCCGACACGAAAGTGGCGAATGGCCTGGCGCTTCTGACAGAGAACGAAACCTCCACGGACGATCCGGAGATGATCCCCGATGAGCGGCTGCGGCTGATCTTCACCTGCTGCCACCCGGCCATCGAGCCGAAATCGCAGGTGGCGCTGACTCTGCGCACCCTTGGCGGGCTGTCCACGCCGGAGATCGCGCGTGCCTTCCTCGATCAGGACAGCACGATGGGCCAGAGGCTCTCGCGTGCCAAGGCCAAGATTGCCGATGCCGGCATCCCCTATGCCGTGCCGGAGCCAGATGCCTGGCCGGCGCGGCTCACGTCGGTCCTGACCGTGATCTACCTGATCTTCAACGCGGGCTACACGGCGGGGCCAAGCGTGGGCCGCGATCTCGCGGAAGAGGCGATCTGGCTGTGCCGCATGCTGGACCGTCTTCGCCCCGCCGATCCCGAGATCGAGGGCTGCCTGGCGCTGCTGCTGTTGACACAGGCGCGCCGCGAAGCGCGGACCGATGCGGACGGCGTCACGGTGCCTCTCGCCGCACAGGACCGAAGCCGATGGGACCGCGCGGCCATCGCGGAAGGCGTGGCAACCGTCGAGCGCGCACTGGGTCGGCGCAGCCCCGGCCCCTTCCAGATCAAGGCTGCGATCGCGGCATGCCACTCCGAGGGGGAGCAATCCGACTGGCCGCAGATTGTTGCCCTCTACAACGTCCTGCTGGCCCTTGAGCCCACCCCTGTTGTGCGGCTCAACCGTGCCGTGGCCCTGGCCGAGGACGGCGGAATGGAGACAGCCATGGGCGAACTGGACCTTCTGTCCGACGCCCTTTCGGACTATCAGCCCTATCACGCTGCGCGAGCCGAACTGCTTGTGCGCCTCAACGATGTGACGGGAGCGCAGGCGGCCTACACGAAGGCGATCGCTCTCGCGCCATCCGGCGCAGATGCTGCCTTCCTGAGGGCGAAGCTGAACGCGTTGGGACCATAGCGTCGCCGGTTCAAGGCGCCAGTTCGGCTGCAAGCTGCTCGATCTGCCGGGCATCAGGCAGGCTTGGCTGGGCTCCGGCGCGGGTGCAGGCCAGCGACCCGGCGGCAATGCCGCGCCTCAGCGCTCCCGAGAATCCGAAGCCCTGATGGAGGGCTGCGGCAAAAGCACCGACGAAGGCATCGCCGGCGGCAACCGTGTCAACCACCCTGACGGACGGCGCGGCCACCGAGCGCCGAACCCCGCCGGACCAGCCGATGCAGCCCTCTTCCCCGAGCGTGGCCACACAGGCAATGCCAAGCTCGCGGTCGACACGGGCCGCGATCAGGTCAGGGTCACGCTCCTCCCAGTCGAGCGACACGGAGAACACCACCGCCTCGTGTTCGTTGACGATCAGAAGGTCGAGCAGCGCGATCAGGTCGGGGCTGACGGGGCCGGCCGGCGCGGCATTGAGGATCACGCGGGCACCGGCCGCCTTGGCGAGACTGGCCACCGCAATGCGCTCGGCCTCGGGTGTCTCGCTTTGCAGCAGCAGGATGTCTCCCTTGCTCCAGACATGATGGGCGAGGCTCTGCGCACGCGCCTTGAGGTTGGCACCGGCCGTCACGATGATCTGGTTCTGGCCGCGCGCATCGACGCCGATGAAGGCAGCGCCCGTGGGCATGTCCACGCTTTCGACGCCGGCCAGGTCAATGCCGCCCTCGCGCAGCAGCGACAGCGCGGCATCGGCGGCAGCATCCGTGCCGACCGCCCCGCCGACGCGCACCGGGGCTCCGGCACGTGCCGCAGCCAGCGCCTGGTTGGCCCCCTTGCCACCGGGGAATATCTCATAGGACGGGCCGATCACCGTTTCGCCGGGGCGCGGCAACCGCTCGACCGCTGCCACATGGTCGAGGATGATGGACGCAAACACGACGATCATGACGGCATCAGCCCCGTTCGCTCCGGCATGATCGCCATCACATCGTCGCGCCGAGTTGCCAGGGCACGAACTCGGCATCGCCATAGCCCAGTTGCTCGGACTTGGAACGTTCGCCGGACGCGACCCTGAGCAGGCACTCGAAGATCTCCTCGCCCTTCGCCTCAAGCGACGCGCCATCGAGCACATCGCCGCAATTGATGTCCATGTCGTCGATCATGCGCCGATAGATGTCCGAATTGGTCGCCAGCTTCACCGATGGTGTCGGCTTGCAGCCATAGGCGGACCCGCGCCCGGTGGTGAAGGCCAGGAGATTGGCCCCGCCCGCGACCTGACCGGTGGCCGACACCGGATCGTAGCCCGGCGTATCCATGAACACGAAGCCCTTGCCGGTCACCGGCTCGGCATAGCCATAGACTCCGGTCAGCGCCGTCGATCCGCCCTTGGCGGCGGCGCCGAGCGACTTCTCGAGGATCGTGGTCAGGCCACCGGCCTTGTTGCCGGGTGACGGGTTGTTGTCCATCGACTGGTTGGCACGGGCCGTATACTCCTCCCACCAGCGGATGATGCCGATCAGCTTCTCGCCGACCTCTCGGCTGACCGCCCGGCGGGTCAGCAGATGCTCCGCCCCATAGATCTCCGGTGTTTCGGAGAGGATGGCCGTGCCGCCATGGGCCACCAGCCGGTCAACCGCGTGCCCGAGCGCCGGATTGGCGGTGATGCCCGAATAGCCATCCGAGCCCCCGCATTGCAGCGCCAGCATCAGTTCGGACGCCGGCGCGGTCTCGCGTGTCTTCGTGTTGGCGATCTCGAGCATGCCGCGCACGGCGTCCACGCCGGCTGCCACCGTCTTGCGGGTGCCGCCCATGTCCTGGATCGTCATGGTGCGGAACACGTCGCTTTCCGACAGCCCGTAGGCTTCCTTCATCTTGGCGATCTGGAAACCCTCGCAGCCGAGCCCGACGACAAGCACCGCCGCCATGTTGGGATTGCAGGCATAGCCCCAGGTCGTGCGCTTCAGCACCTCGAAGGCAGGGCCGGCATAGTCGATGCCGCAGCCCGTGCCATGGGTCAGCGCGATTACGCCGTCGACATTGGGATAATCGGCCAGGATGCCGGAACGCCGCACCTCCTCGGCCATGAACTTGGCCACCGAGGCCGAGCAGTTCACCGAGGTCAGGATGCCGACATAGTTGCGCGTGCCGAACTTGCCGTTGTCACGACGGAAGCCCTCGAATGTGGCGCGCGCCTCTGGCGCAACGAACGCCGTGTCCGGTGCCGCGCTGGCATGCGCATAGTCGAGCGCCACCGAGGCGAACAGGCAGTTGTGGGTGTGGACATGCTGTCCGGGCTCGATGTCGCCTCCGGCGTAGCCGATCACCTGGCCATACTTGCGCACCGGCTCGCCGGACGCGATCCGCGTGATCGCCATCTTGTGGCCGCGCGGGATCCGGGCCTGTGCCGCCACCCCGGCCACGACCATGGCAGGATCGACCGGATCGACGGCCACCACCACGTTGTCGGACGGGCTGAGCTTCAGCACCCGCGGCGGTCCCGCCGGCTGCCCGGCTGGTGGCCTCGTGATCAGGTTCATGGCCTAGCCTCCCTTTGCCCCGCTGTTCTGGCGAGCGTGGTCAATCAATGGTCGCCGCATCAAACCAACCGCCGGGCGATAGCGCAAGCCGCTGCCGGTCAGGTCGCAGCCCGATCCGCGCATGGCGAGGGTGATGATTCCGCTTGCCATCGCAGCGCAACCGGACAATCAAACGGTTTGGCTGCAACCTTGCGTGCGTCCTCCTGGCTTCCCTTGCCGCACCAACCCATCTGGCTGACATGACGATCCATCTCCATCAGGGCGATCTGCCCGAAGGCTTCGATCCGGGCCCGTCGCTGGCCATCGACACCGAGACGCTCGGCCTGAACCCGCACCGGGACCGGCTTTGCGTCATCCAGCTGTCCCGCGGCGATGGGACGGCCGATGTGGTGCAGATTGCCAAGGGCAGCGCGCCGCCCCCTGTCCTGTGCCGCATCCTCGCCGATCCGTCAGTGCTCAAGATTTTCCACTATGCGCGCTTCGACGTGGCCGTGCTGCTGCACAGCTTCGGCGTCGTCACCAGTCCGATCTACTGCACCAAGATCGCGTCGCGGCTGGTGCGCACCTACACCGACCGCCACGGCCTGAAGGACCTGTCGCGCGAGTTGCTCGGCATCGACATGTCAAAGCAGCAGCAAAGCTCGGACTGGGGCGCGGCGGAACTCACCCGCGAGCAATTGGCCTATGCCGCCTCGGACGTTCTGCACCTGCACCAGCTCAAGGCGAAGCTCGACACGCTGCTGCTGCGCGAAAGCCGCATGGAGATGGCAGAAGCCTGCTTCCGGTTCCTGCCGACGCGTGCCGCCCTTGATCTTCAGGGCTGGCCGGAGATCGACATTTTCGCCCATAGCTGAGAGCGGGCCGCCCGGCGGCATTCAGGCCACAGATTCGCCCAGAGCGCACCGTAAGGCATCAGGTTCTTCCAGCTCATCGAGGGCCGGTTGCGAAATTCGAGCGATTGCAACAAGGTGGAGCCTCTCGCCATGAGCCGGCCTCACGGGCCGGCAGGCGCGACATCCTGGAACCCCACAGCCGTGACACTGGCGACAGATCTCGACCACATCTCGCCGGCGCAACAGCGCGGGCCGGGCCTTGCCGATGGGCACAGGGCGGAGGCGGCGCGCCTCAGGGCCGCCCAATCCGCGGCCGCCTATGCGGACGCCAGGCGCCATAGCCGGCTGGTTCGCCTGCTGCGTGTCGGCATCCCGATCGGGGCGCTTGCCAGCTTCGTTGCCTTCATCGTGTTCCCGTTCATCAACCCGTTCCGCGATGCGGGCGTCAGCGTCGGCGCGATCCGCATGGATGGCACGCGCGTGACGATGGAAAACCCCAGGCTGGCCGGTCACCGGAAGGACAACAAGCCCTATGAGGTCACCGCTGCGAGTGCGATCCAGGATATCCGCATTCCCAACGTGATCGAGCTGTCTGGCATCAAGGCCCGTCTTGTCAACGCCGACAACTCGGTGCTCAACCTCACCGCGAACAGCGCTGTCTTCGATACGCAGAAGGAGCAGTTGCAGCTCAAGGGCGATGTCCGCTTGCGGATGGGGGAAGGACAGGAGGCGCAGCTGAAGTCCGCGGATGTCGATTTCAAGGCCGGAACCGTGCGCTCCCGCGAAGCGGTCACCGTGCGCCTTCCAGACATGAGCGTCGCGGCTGACAGCCTCGATGTCGTCGACAACGGCGCAAGCGTGGCCTTCATCGGCCGGGTTTCCGCCCAGATCGATGATCGTGACAGCAAGGCGGCAGCCGCCTCGCGGCGTCCGGCAGCACCGGCCACGAATCCCGTCAGGCCGGCATTGGCAGAGCCGTCCGCCTTTGCACCGCCTGCCGCCCGGACACAGGCGGATGGCTCCGGCGGCGCGGTCATGCCCGATGCGCTGCCACGCGCCCTGACCACGCGGGCCGAGGGTGCAACGCCCCTTGCCCCGGCCGGCGCGGGCCGGAACGTGACCATGATCGACCCGGCAACCGGGCGCGCCTTGCCGCGCAGCGTTCCATGAGCGAGAAGACCTTGATGATGCGACATCCCCTCACCCCCTTGCTTGCAACGACCCGGCTGGCCGATGCCAGATTGCAGGGTTCCGCATGCACGTCCCTTCCAGGCAAGGCCACAGCGGGCAGGAGCTTCGCGGCACCATGGCTGGCAGCCATGCCCCTTGCAGCGGCGGCCCTGGCCGGCGCGCTGGCCTTCGCGGGGCAAGTCGAAGCGCAGCAGCCAAGGGCCGGGGCCACCAACTCCCCGCTGACCAGCCTCGGCGAAAACTCCAAGGATCCGATCAAGATCGATGCTGACCGGCTGGATGTGCTCGACAAGGAAAGCAAGGCCATCTTTGCCGGCAATGTCGTGGCCGTGCAGGGCAAGACCACGATCCGCTGCTCGAAGATGACGATTGTCTACGACAACCGGGGCCAGAGCCTTTCCGGGCAAGGCGGCGGGCGGGCGGCAACGACTGCGCCGGCACCAGCCAGCGTCGGCGGCGACGGCGGCATCAAGCGGCTTGAGTGCGATGGCCCGGTCACGGTTACATCCGACGATCAGGTCGCGACCGGCAAGAAGGCGGTGTTCGACCGCGAGAAGGATCAGGTCATCATGAGCGGCGATGTCGCCCTCGCCAAGGGCCAGAACGTCACGCGCGGGGAACGGCTCGTCTACAACACCAAGACCGGCATTGCGAACTTCGATGGCGGCCGGGTGCGCGGCTTCTTCGTGCCCGGATCGGTGGAAAGCACGCCGGCCAACCGGGCCAGACCCGCAGGCGCGACCAACTGATGCGGCACGGCCTGTGAAATTTCCCTTCTCCTTCCGCAAGTCAGGCCAGATGGCCGGTGCCTTGCCGCCGCTTCCGCAGCGCATCGAGCCGATGCACGAGCATGCGGCCGGGGAGCCCGATGCGATGGCCGCGGCCATGCCATCGGGTCTTGGCATCCTGTCGGTCTCCGGCCTCAGGAAGAGTTATCGCGGGCGCACCGTCGTCAACGATGCGGCGCTGAACGTGCGGAACGGCGAGGCGGTCGGGCTGCTGGGGCCGAACGGCGCAGGCAAGACCACGATCTTTTACATGATCACCGGGCTTGTCGCCGCCGATCAGGGGCGGATCACGCTCGACGGCAACGACATCACCCGTTTGCCGATGTATCGGCGGGCCAGGCTGGGCATCGGCTACCTGCCGCAGGAACAGTCGATCTTTCGCGGCCTGAGCGTCGAGGACAACATCCGGGCCGTGCTCGAAGTGGTGGAGCCTGACAGGGACAAGCGCGAGCAGGAACTCGATGCCCTGCTCGACGAGTTCCGGATCACCCGGCTGCGCAAGTCGCCGTCGATCGCGCTGTCCGGCGGGGAGCGGCGGCGCTGCGAGATTGCCCGCTCGCTGGCAGCCAGGCCGTCCTTCGTGCTGCTCGACGAGCCCTTCTCCGGCATCGATCCGATTGCGGTGTGCGACATCCATGCACTGGTCAGGCAATTGACCGATCGTGGCATTGGCGTGCTCATCACCGACCACAATGTGCGCGAGACGCTGGGGCTGGTCGACCGCGCCTACATCATCCACTCGGGCCGCGTCCTCACCGAAGGCAGCCCCGACGAGATCATTGCCAACCCGGATGTGCGGCGGGTCTATCTCGGCGAGGACTTCCGCCTCTAGCCAAATTTCCGCATCTGGCCAGGAAAAGGCAAGGCAGGCGTGCGATGGCCCGGCACATGCCGGCCTGAGACCGTTGTCACTGCCATCGCGGAAATCGGCCGCTTGACTTTGACCTTATGCGTCGGGAGTCATAGGTTCTTAAGGCAAGGCAAGTTTCATGCCGAAAACGATCCCTGAGGATCGTGCATCTTGGGAATGGGTCGAACCGGCGAAATGAGCATTTCAGCCAAACTGGAGATGAGGCAGGGGCAATCCCTTGTCATGACGCCGCAGCTTCTGCAGGCGATCAAGCTGCTCCAGCTCTCCCATCTCGATCTGCAGAACTTCGTCGACGCCGAGGTCGAGCGCAATCCGCTGCTCGAACGCACCGAGGCGGATGACCATATCGACCCGCGCGAGGCGGTGAGCGAGCCTTCGCAGGACGGCGAGCGCGGCGATGGCGCTGGCGACGGCTTCGACGAGCCTCCCCCGCCGGACTGGTATGGCGAGGAACTGGCCACGGGCAGGCAGGGGCTCGAGGAGACGCTCGGCACCCGCCTCGACAATGTCTTTCCCGACGAAGCCCCCCAGGTGGCGCGGCTGGAACAGAGCTCGGAGGCGATGCTGCCGGTGATGGGCGGCGGCGCGGTCAGCAATGGCGGATCGGCAAGCTTCGATGAGGACCTGCCCGGCCTCGAGGAGACCTTGTCGGTTGAACAGAGCCTGCATGAGGTGCTGTGCGAACAGCTCGACGTGGCAGTCACCGACCCTGTCTCCCGGTTGATCGGGCGGCATCTGATCGATGCCATCGACGATGCCGGCTATCTGGCCGAGCCGCTGCCGGAGATCGCGGAGCGGCTTGGCGTTGCTCTCGCCCGGCTTGAAGCCATCCTGGCGATCATCCACACCTTCGAGCCGTCGGGCATCGGTGCACGCGACCTGACCGAATGCCTGACAATCCAGCTGAAGGACAAGAACCGTCATGACCCGGCCATGGCAACCCTGCTGGCCAATCTGCCCTTGCTGGCGAAGCGGGACTTCGCCCAGTTGCGCAAGCTCTGCGGCGTGGACGAGGACGACCTTGCCGAGATGATCGCCGAGATCAGGGCGCTCGATCCAAAGCCCGGCCGGGCCTTTGGCGTCGGGGCTGCTGAAACCGTGGTGCCCGATGTCATCATCAGGGCAGCGCCCGACGGTTCGTGGCTGATCGACCTCAACCCCGACACGCTGCCGCGCGTGCTGGTCAACCAGACCTATCACACCCGCGTCAGCAAGGCGGCCCGCACCGAAACCGACAAGGCCTTCATCGCCGAGTGCCTCCAGACAGCCAACTGGCTGACACGCAGCCTCGAACAGCGCGCCCGCACCATCCTGAAGGTCGCGAGCGAGATCGTCCGCCAGCAGGATGCCTTTTTTGCCTACGGCGTCGAGCATCTGCGGCCGCTCAATCTCAAGACCGTGGCGGACGCGATCGCGATGCACGAATCAACCGTCTCGCGGGTGACCTCCAACAAGTATCTGATCAGCCCGCGCGGGCTCTTCGAGATGAAGTATTTCTTCACGGCCTCGATTCCCAGCACAGGCTACGGCGAAGCCCATTCCGCCGAAGCGGTGCGCTATCGCATCAAGGCGATGATCGACAGCGAGAGCGGCCGCGATGTCCTGTCCGACGATGCCATCGTGGCAAAGCTGCGCGACCAGGGCATCGACATTGCCCGCCGCACGGTGGCAAAGTACCGCGAAGCGCTTGGAATCGGCTCCTCGATGGAGCGACGCCGCGACAAGCAGTCCGGGCAGGGGCGCAACCGCTGACGCCGAGCCTGCCGGCTGGGTCGGAGCGCCTTGGATGCGCCATGAAATATCCATGTTTTTCAGACGCATAGCAACCCAGCTCGCAACTCGGCCTAATGCCGGCTTTTTTGCCGGCTGACAGCGGAATGCGTTGACACTCACCCCGCAACGTCACAGATTCAGGTGACCGGGTCTGGCCGGTCGGGGCTTGACCTTTGGGCCCGCGGCTCTCCCGAGACGGAGGGACTATCCATGGGTTTGCGTGTTTCCGGCAAGAATCTCGATGTCGGTGAGGCCATCCGCTCCCAGGCGGAAGACAGGGTCGGGTCTGCGCTCGGCAAGTATTATGAGGGCAGCTTCAACGGCCACGTCACGGTCGCCAAGGATGGCACCGGGTTTCGCAGCGATGCCGTGCTGCACCTGTCATCCGGCATGACGCTGGAAGCATCCGGGACAGCCCATGATGCCTACCAGAGCCTCGACAAGATGGTCGACAAGATCGAGAAGCGCCTTCGTCGCTACAAGCGCCGGCTCAAGGACCACTCGGGCAGCGCCCATGCCCGCCGCGCCCTGATGGACATGCCGTCTTATGTGATCGAAGCCCCTAACGAAGATGCGGAGGAGGATCACGCCCACGACATCAACGGATCGCATCCTGCCATCGTCGCGGAAACCACCCGCGCCCTGCATGACCTGAGTGTGGGTGACGCTGTCTCCGAACTCGATCTCACCGGCTCGCCTGTGTTGGTTTTCAGAAACGCTGGCAATGGCCGGGTTAACATCGTATACCGCCGTCGCGACGGCAACATTGGGTGGATAGACCCGCCGACCGCCTTGTCTTGAACCCCTGAATGGATTTAGGGACTTTCGCGCAGCAACCCGGTCTGGACGGAAGCGTTCGGCACGGGAGTTGCACCAGACTGGCTCATCATGATCATTCACGACCTTCTCACACCTGATTCCGTCATTGCGCCGTTGAAAGCCAACGGCAAGAAACAGGCGCTTCAGGAAATTGCCCAGCGAGCGGCGACCATCACTGGTCTGCCCGAGCGAGAGGTGTTCGAAACCCTGCTTCAGCGGGAGCGTCTTGGCTCGACCGGAATCGGCGAAGGCATCGCCATTCCCCATGGCCGCTCGCCCTCGCTGACGCGCCTCCGGGGTCTTTTCGTGCGCATGGAGAAGCCGATCGACTTCGAGGCGCTGGATGGCCAGCCGGTCGACATCATGTTCGTGCTGCTCGCGCCGGAAGGCGCAGGTGCCGATCACCTCAAGGCGCTGGCCCGCGTGGCCCGCGTGCTGCGCGACCGTGCCACGCTCGACAGCATCCGCCGCGCCGACGATGCGGACGCGATCTACGCGATCCTGACCGAACGCGCCGCGCAGGCCGCCTGATCAGGCTGCTCGCGCCCTCAGACTGATTCGCGGTTGCGCCCATAGCAAGGCGGGCTACAAACATGGCAGCCGCATGCCGGCCATTTGACCAATGGCTGGATGGTCGGCACGCACCAAGCCATGGCAGATAAGGCACAACGCCCGGGGAGACTCCGGCCGTCAGCAACCTTGCCGCCACAGACCACCCGTGATCCGGAGCCACCCGTATGACCATGATCCATCAGCCGCTGTTTCCGCTGGGGCCGGACACAACGACTTATCGCAAGCTGACGAGCGACGGCGTGCGCCTCGAAAAAATGGGCTCCCGCGAGTTCCTCATGGTCGAGCCCGAAGCCATCCGGCTTCTGGCAGAACAGGCCTTCATCGACATCAACCACCTGCTCCGGCCCGGGCATCTGAAACAGCTCGCCGCCATCCTCGATGATCCCGAGGCGACCTCGAACGACAAGTTCGTGGCCTATGACCTGATGAAGAATGCCAACATTGCCGCAGGCGGCGTGCTGCCCATGTGCCAGGACACCGGCACGGCGATCATCATGGGCAAGAAGGGCCGGTTGGTGTTCACCGAAGGCGGCGACGAGGCCGCGATCGGCCAGGGCGTGATGGATGCCTATTTCAAGCGCAACCTGCGCTATTCGCAGCTGGCGCCGATCTCGATGTTCGAGGAGCGCAACACCAAGAACAACCTGCCCGCGCAGATCGAGATCTACGCCGAGGACGATCCCGCCGCCGCCCAGGCCTACAAGTTCCTCTATGTCGCCAAGGGCGGCGGATCTGCCAACAAGAGCCTGCTATTCCAGGGCACGCCGTCCTTGCTGACGCGCGAACGCATGATGGCCTTTCTCAAGGAGAAAATCCTGACGCTCGGCACTGCGGCCTGCCCGCCCTACCACCTGGCCATTGTCATCGGCGGGCTTTCTGCCGAGCAGACCATGAAAACAGTGAAGCTGGCATCGACGAAGTATCTCGACAACCTGCCAACGCAGGGGTCGGAGATGGCGCATGCCTTCCGCGACCTCGAGATGGAGGCGGAGGTCCACAAGCTCACCCAGTCGCTCGGTGTCGGCGCGCAGTTCGGCGGCAAGTATTTCTGCCACGACGTCAGGGTGATCAGGCTGCCGCGCCATGGCGCGTCCCTGCCCATCGGCCTCGGCGTCTCCTGCTCGGCCGACCGTCAGGCGCTGGGCAAGATCATCGCGTCCGGGGTCTATGTCGAGGAACTGGAGCACAATCCAGCCCGTTACATGCCGGAGATCGACGAAACCAAGCTTGGCGGCGACGTGGTCCAGATCGACCTGTCACGGCCGATGAGCGAGATCCTTGCCACGCTCTCGCGCCATCCGGTCAAGACGCGGCTTTCGCTGACCGGCACCATCATCGTGGCGCGCGATCTGGCCCACGCCAAGATCCGCGAGCGGCTGGAGAACGGCGGCACCATGCCGGAGTATTTCAAGAACCACCCGATCTACTATGCCGGCCCGGCCAAGACACCTGTCGGCATGGCATCAGGCTCGTTCGGGCCGACCACGGCCGGGCGCATGGATTCGTATGTTGACCAGTTCCAGGCCTTCGGTGGCTCGAAGATCATGCTGGCCAAGGGCAACCGCTCGGCCGCAGTGCGCGATGCCTGCGCCCGGCATGGCGGCTTTTATCTCGGCTCGATCGGCGGCCCGGCCGCGCGCCTCGCGCAGGATTGCATCCGGAAGGTCGAGGTTCTGGAATATCCGGAGCTTGGCATGGAAGCGATCTGGAAGATCGAAGTGGAAGATTTCCCCGCCTTCATCGTCATCGATGACAAGGGCAACGACTTCTTCAAGGAACTGAACCTGAGCTGAGCGCCGCGATCACAGGGGCCGGCTGCTACTCAGTTGGCAACACCCGGCGAAGCGGCATCGATGGCCAGCAGAAGGCCCTTGATGAAGCGCCAGATCACGCCGGTGGACAGGAACAGGTCGAAGGCCTCGCCCTCGTGGTGAAACTCCATCTTGTAGCCGTTGGCGACCACGGTGATGGTGATCTTGAGGCTCTGGCCGAACACGAAGGCGGTCTTGGCAGCATAGACCGCATTGACCAGTTCTGCGGCCAGCGCGCCGGTATCGGCCAGCGAAAGGCGCAGCAACCGTGGATGCCGCCCCGTGCGATTGAAGGCGAAGATGCCATCGAAGGCGATGTGCCCGCCCTCGTCGACCGACAGGATGACATGGTGCAGGACCTTGCCATCAGGCAGAAGGATCGCCCTGTCATCCAGTTCGACCTTGAACTGCGGCAGGTCGGCCTTGCGCACCTGCGCAGTTTCGGGCTGGCCTGCGCTCTGCACGATGACAGGCTTGATCGACACGGGGTTGTTCATCGCAAGGGCTCGTCCGGTCCGGACGGGGTGCGCCTTGGCTCCGCGTCTCACCCTTCCATCAAGGGCATCGCACAGACCGATGTCAACGCCGGCGGCGGCAATGGGCGAACTCAGCCATCAGCGCGGCTGGCAGCCCGCGCACAGGAAGGTCGAACGACCCGACTGCACCAGCCGCTCCACGGTGCCGCCACAGCCCGGCGTGACGCAGGGCTCGCCTTCCCGGTCGTAGACCTTGAAGGCATGCTGGAAGTAGCCGAGCGAGCCATCGGCATGGGCGAAATCGCGCAGGGTCGATCCGCCCGCCGCGATCGCCTCGGTCAGCACGTCGCGGATGATGGCGGCCAGCTCATGGGCCTTGGCGCGGGGCCGGCCCGTCGGCGTGGCAATGACGCCCGCTGGCAGCTCCGGATGCAGGCCCGCTCGGAACAGCGCTTCGCAGACGTAGATGTTGCCGAGGCCGGCGATCAGCCGCTGGTCAAGCAACGCGGCCTTCAACGGCGCGGCCTTGCTGGCGAACAGCTCGGCGAGCTTGCCGCCGGAGAGCTCATTGCCGAGCGGCTCGATGCCCATGCCTGCGAAGTGCTTCGACTGGAAAAGGCCCGCCATCGGCACAAGGTCCATGAAGCCGAAGCGGCGCACGTCATTGTAGGTGATGCGTCCGCGCGCGCCGAGTTCCAACACGACATGGTCATGGATCACATGGCGGCCCGCATCGGCGTAAAACACGCCCGGCTCATGGGCGGCCACCCCCTGCGCCTCGATGATGAAGCGGCCTGTCATGCCCAGATGCATGATCAGCCCCTCGCCGGACGAAAGTTCCGCGATCAGGTATTTGGCCCGGCGCGACAGCGCCTCGACACGCTGGCCCTCCACCCTTGCCCGGAAGCGGTCCGGAAAGGCGAAGCGCAAATCCTTGCGCCTCAGCACGAGTTGCTCGATCCGGGCGCCGACCAGTGTCGGCTCCAGACCGCGCCGGACGGTTTCGACCTCGGGCAATTCAGGCATGCGGGCTGCGACCCATCCGGCGGAACATGGACATCACGCCCGCATAGCGCAGGCGGAGAAGTTTCGCTATGTGTGCCGGCATGATGGCAGATCGCAAACCCGCTTCACCCGCTCCCGATGCCGATGCCGAGACGCATTTCGGCTTCGAAACCGTGCGCCTCGCCGACAAGCAGGCCAAGGTCGACGACGTGTTCCACAAGGTCGCAGGCCGCTACGACCTGATGAACGATGCCATGTCGGCCGGCCTGCACCGCATCTGGAAGGATGTGCTGGTCTCGATGGTGAAACCCTCGAAGACGCGGGCCTTCCGCCATCTCGATGTGGCCGGTGGCACGGGCGATGTGGCGTTCCGCGTGCTCGATGCGGGCGGGCCAGCCACAAAGGTCACTGTGCTCGATATCAACGGCGACATGCTCGGCGTCGGGCGCGAACGGGCCGACAAGCGCTTCGCCGGCGACGAGCGGATCGACTTCGTCGAGGCCAACGCCGAGGAACTGCCCTTCGAGGCGGCCAGCTTCGACGCCTACACGATCGCTTTCGGCATCCGCAACGTGCCCCGGATCGACAAGGCGCTGGCAGAGGCCCGTCGCGTGCTCAAGCGTGGCGGACGCTTCCTGTGCCTGGAATTCAGCCAGGTCGACATCCCGCTGGTTGACCGGATCTACGAGGCCTATTCCTTCAACGTCATCCCGCCAATGGGTCGCATGGTCACCGGCGATGCCGAGCCGTATCGCTATCTGGTCGAATCGATCCGCAAGTTCCCCAAGCCGAAAGTGTTCGAGGGCATGATAGCCGACGCCGGATTTGCCCGTGCCAGCCACACGATGCTGACGGGTGGCGTGGTGGCCATTCATTCGGGCTGGAAGCTCTAGGTTGCCTGCCCCCCTCGCCTGTCACTGAAAGTCGCCCCTGAGGTGTTCACGACCCTTGCCTCCATCGCCAGACTGACGCGCGTCGGCTTCGTGCTGGCGCGCGAGGGCGCGCTGGCGCTGGTCGATCCCGCAGCCCTGCCGGGCGGGCCGGCGCGCTGGGGCCTGGCACTGGCACGCCTGATCGAGCGTCGGAATGCCGGTGCTTCGGCCGAGCGGCTGGCCGCGGCACTGACGAGGCTTGGGCCAAGCCATGTGAAGTTCGGCCAGTTCCTCGCAACCCGGCCGGATGTGGTCGGCCAGCGCGTCGCGGCGGACCTGTCGCTGTTGCAGGACCGCATGCCGCCCTTCCCGACCGATGTAGCGCGGCGCACGGTCGAGGCCTCGCTTGGCAAGCGCATTGCCGATGTCTTCACCGTGTTCGATGAGCCCATTGCGGCGGCCTCGATCTCGCAGGTGCATCCGGCCCTCACGAAGGCGGGCCGCAAGGTGGCGGTGAAAGTGCTCCGTCCGCAGGTCCGGGAGCGTTTCAGCCGCGATCTCCGGGCGATGCGGCGCGGCGCGGAGCTGGCGGAACAGTTCTCGCCGGAGGCCAAGCGCCTGCGCATCACCGGCGTGGTCGACACGCTGATCCGCTCGGTGACGATGGAAATGGATCTGCGTCTTGAAGCGGCCGCCCTGTCGGAACTGGCGCAGAACACGGCGGCAGACAGCGATTTCCGCGTGCCGAAGCCGGACTGGGAACTGACCGGGCGCGACATTCTCGTGGCTGAATGGATCGACGGCATCCGGCTGTCCGATCTTGCGGCCATCGATGCGGCGGGCCATGACCGGGTCCGGCTCGGCCAGTGCGTGATCCAGTCCTTCCTCAAGCACACCCTGCGCGACGGTTTCTTCCATGCCGACATGCATCCCGGTAACCTGTTCGTCGATGCGGAAGGCCGGCTCGTCGCCGTCGATGGCGGCATCATGGGGCGTCTCGGCCCCAAGGAGCGGCGTTTTCTGGCCGAGATCCTGCTCGGGTTTATCACGCGCGACTACACCCGGGTGGCGGAGGTCCATTTCGAGGCCGGCTATGTGCCAGCGCACCATTCGGTGGCGGACTTTGCCCAGGCCATCCGCGCTGTCGGCGAACCAATCCATGACCGCAGCGCCGACGAGATCTCGATGGCCAAGGTCCTGACCCTGCTGTTCGAGATCACCGGCCTGTTCGACATGAAGACCCGCACCGAACTGGTGATGCTGCAAAAGACCATGGTCGTGGTCGAAGGCGTGGGCCGCATGCTCGACCCCAGGCTCGACATGTGGCGCACGGCCGAGCCCGTCGTGCGCGACTGGATCGCGCGCAACCTGGGGCCTGTCGGGCGCATCGAGGATGCCGGACGCGGAGTCATGTCCCTCGCCGGGGCCGTTGCTCAACTGCCGGAGACGGTGGCGCGCGGCGAACGGCTGCTGGGCCATCTGGAAGAGGCGAGCACACGCGGCTTTGCGCTCGATGCCGACAGCGTCGAGGCCATCGGACGGGCCGAAGCCCGCCGCAACCGCTGGGGCAACCTGGCCCTGTGGACGATTGCCGCGCTCCTTGCCTGGCAGATGCTCGGCGGCTGAGGGCACATGGCACCGGTTGCCACAGGCTGGGCGCTGGGCTTATCTGGGCCATGACTGATATCAAGATTCCCGTGTTCGATCAGGTTGCCAGCGCCGAGGAAGCACTGGACAAGCTCCAGGAACGCTACGACGCCGCCACCGCCGCCATCCGCAAGGCGCTCGACGCCTACCTCGATGACCGCACCATCCCCACGCCAGAGCAGCGCGCCCGCTTCCGTTATCCCGAATTGCGCGTCACCTATGCGCCCGGCAAGCTCTCCGCCAGTTCGCGCCGGGGCTATGCCAAGTTCGCCGCTCCGGGTGTCTATGCAACCACCATCACCCATCCGGGCGAATTCAGGGCCTATCTGCTCGACCAGTTGACACCGCTGATGCGCGACTATCACGCGCTCGTCGAGGTCGGCGTCAGCGAGCAGGAGATCCCCTACCCCTATGTGCTGCAGGGCGGCGACGAGTTGGCCCGCGGCGGCGTGACGGCAGCCGAACTGGCGCGTCACTTCCCCGTGCCCTTGCTCTCCGCCATCGGCGACGAGATCGCGGATGGCACTTTCGACATGACCGGCACGGGCCCGATGCCGCTGAGCCTGTTCGATGCCGTGCGCACCGACTATTCGCTGAAACGTCTGATGCACTACACCGGAACCGACTGGCGCGGTTTCCAGCACTGGATCCTGCTGACCAACTACCATCGCTATGTCGACCAGTTCGTGCGCCACGGCATCGATCAGATCAGGTCTGGCGAGGCCGAGCGGCTGATCGCACCGGGCGGGCTTTCCATCGATGCGCGCTCGGCGGACGAATCGGCTGTCGCCCGGCTTGCGGCAGCGCCTTGGCATCGCTTCCAGATGCCGGCCTATCACCTCGTCAAGAAGGACGGACAGGGCATCACGCTGGTCAACATCGGGGTCGGGCCTTCCAACGCCAAGAATATCACCGACCATCTCGCCGTGCTGCGCCCCAATGCCTGGCTGATGATCGGCCATTGCGGCGGGCTGAGGCAGGCGCAGATGATCGGCGACTATGTGCTTGCCCATGCCTATTTCAGGCAGGACCGCATCCTCAACGACATCCTGCCGCCCGATGTGCCGATCCCGGCGCTGGCGGAGGTCCAGATTGCCCTCCAGCAGGCCGCGGCTCTCGTCACCGGCGAAAGCGGCGAGGCGCTCAAGAACCGCCTCCGGACCGGAACGGTCGTGACCTTCGACGACCGCAACTGGGAACTGCAATGGACGGCGGCCCGCAAGCGCATCAATCAGTCGCGGGCCATCGCGGTCGACATGGAATCAGGCACGATCGCAGCGCAGGGCTACAGGCTGCGCGTGCCCTACGGCACCTTGCTCTGCGTCTCCGACAAACCGCTGCACGGCGAGATCAAGCTGCCCGGCGCGGCCAACGCCTTCTACGAGCGGGCCGTCAACGAGCATCTGAAGATCGGCATCGCCACCATCGATCTGCTGAAGCAGACCGGACCAAGCATTCACTCGCGAAAACTGCGTGCCTTTGATGAGCCGCCATTCCGGTGATAGGAACGCTGATGCGTCCGGATGCCCGCTCCGCACAATGCGGTCGTGGTGCCTCCTGGCGTGTTGCTGATATCTTTCGTGTGACCGGAACCGGACCAAGGCCATGCTTCAGGGCGCATCGATCCTTCTGATCATCGGCGGCGGAATCGCGGCCTACAAGGCGCTTGAGCTGATCCGCGAACTGAAGAAGCGCGGATGCAGCGTCAGGGTCATCCTCACCAAGGCCGGCCACCAGTTCGTGACTCCGCTCTCGATCGCTGCCCTATCGGGCGAGAAGGTGTTCGATGACCTGTTCTCGCTGACCGACGAGGTCGAGATGGGCCATATCCAGCTCTCGCGCAGCGCCGATCTTGTCGTCGTTGCGCCCGCCACCGCCGACCTGATGGCGAAGATGGCGACAGGGCAGGCCAGCGATCTGGCCACCACGGCCCTGCTGGCAACCGACAAGCGCGTGCTGATCGCCCCGGCCATGAACGTCCGCATGTGGCAGCATCCGGCCACGCAGCGCAACCTTGCGACGCTGACCGGCGACGGTGTGGCCGTGGTCGGCCCCAATGCCGGAGACATGGCCTGCGGCGAGTTCGGCCCCGGACGGATGGCCGAGCCCTTGGAGATCGTGGCTGCCATCGACGGCCTTCTGGCAGGCCCGCCGGCCGTGCCTGCCGCGGTGTCGCTCGCCGGCAGGCACGTGCTCGTCACCTCCGGGCCGACCCATGAGCCGATCGACCCCATCCGCTATCTGGCCAACCGCTCGTCCGGCAAGCAGGGCCATGCCATCGCCGCAGCGGCCCGGCGCGCCGGCGCCCGCGTCACACTCGTCAGCGGCCCGGTCACCATCCCTGATCCCGCCGGCGTCGAGACGATCCATGTCGAGACCGCGCAGCAGATGCTGGACGCGGTCGAGCGCGCGTTGCCAGCAGACATCGCGATCTTTGCCGCTGCCGTCGCCGACTGGCGTGTCGCGGCAGCCTCGGGCGAGAAGATCAAGAAATCGGGAGGGGGGGCGCCGGCGCTGGCCCTGACCGAGAACCCCGATATCCTCGCCACGGTTGCGCGCCATGCGACACGGAGGCCGGCCCTTGTTGTCGGCTTTGCGGCAGAGACCGGGCATCTGGTCGAGCACGCCCGGGCGAAGCTGGCGGCCAAGGGCTGCGACCTGATCGTCGCCAACGACGTCAGCCTGACCGGCTCGGGCATTGCCGGCGGCGTGATGGGCGCGGACAGGAATGCCGTGCATCTGGTCAGCGCCAGCGGCGTCACCAGCTGGCCGACGCTCGGCAAGGACGAGGTCGCCGCGCGACTGGTTCAGCATCTCGCCGGACTCGGTGCGCAATGGGCCTGACAGACACCCGCCCGATCGAGGTCAAGGTGTTGCGCCTGCCCCACGCGGATGGACTGCCGCTGCCCGCCTATGCAACGGCGCAGTCCGCAGGCGTGGACCTGATGGCCGCCATCGGGCCGGATGAACAACTGACGCTGAAGGCCCGTGAAAGGGCCCTTGTCCCCACCGGCCTTGTGCTCCACATCCCCGATGGATGCGAGGCGCAGGTTCGTCCACGCTCGGGGCTTGCGCTGAAACACGGCATCACCGTGCTCAACAGCCCCGGGACGATCGATGCCGACTACCGGGGCGAGATCAAGATCATCCTGGTCAATCTCGGGCACGAGCCCTTCGTGCTGCGCCGGGGTGACCGGATCGCCCAGCTCGTCGTGGCTCCGGTGGCAAGGGCCATACTGGTCGCGACGACCAGCCTCGAAGGCTCCGTGCGCGGTGCTGGCGGATTCGGATCGACAGGCCTTGCCGCCCAGCGGCAAGGGCACGACATGGAATGATGGCGTTCTTCAACGAAAAGGTTTTCTTGCTGTGATCCTGCTGTCCCGACGTAGCCTGCTATCGATTGCCGCGGTGGTCGACATCGCCCTGCATGCCAGGCCCCAGCCCGTGTCTGCCAAGATGCTCGCCGCGCGCCACGATCTGCCGCCGCGGCATCTGGAGACGGTTCTCCAGGCACTGGTGCGCCACGGCATCCTGAAAGGCATCAGGGGTCCGCGCGGAGGCTACGAACTGGCGAAGGAGCGCCGCCGGGTCACGGCCGGCGACGTGGTGCGCGCCGCCATGTCGGCGACGGGCGAGGACGATCTGCCGCCATTGCCCCATTCGCGGCTTGTCGATGAGATCGTCGGGCCTGAGGTCAAGGCGGCGGGCGAAGCTTTCCTTGCGCGGCTCGACGGGATCACGGTCGAGGATCTGTGCAAGAACGCCGAGCTGCAGAGCGTGTTCGGTGCAGACGCAGCAGTGAACGATTTCACGATATGAAATGTGAATATTTTTAATTATCGACAGAACTTGTAAATTATGCACGATACCCGCATCTCATGTGAAACGAGGATGCGGACATGGCCCAGGCAGCACACAGAACCAACCCGACCGGTGAAGCACCGCACCGTGCCCCGGGACGCGGACTGATCTACGACTCGATCACCGACACCATCGGCGACACACCCATCGTCCGCCTGAAGCGCATTGGACTTGAGCGGGGCGTGAAGGCCAACCTTCTGGCCAAACTCGAGTTCTTCAACCCGATTGCCAGCGTCAAGGACAGGATCGGCGTCAACATGGTCGATGCGCTCGAAGCGTCGGGCCGTCTGAAAAAGGGTGGGACGCTGATCGAGGCCACGTCCGGCAACACGGGCATCGCTCTGGCCTTTGTGGCGGCGGCGCGCGGCTACCGGATGATCCTTGTCATGCCCGAGACCATGTCGCTGGAGCGCCGCAAGATGCTGGCGCTGCTTGGTGCGGAACTGGTGCTGACGCCCGGCCCGCTCGGCATGCGCGGCGCGGTGGCCAAGGCCAACGAGTTGCAGGCGACCATTCCGGGCGCCATCATCGCCGAGCAGTTCGAGAACCCGGCGAATCCCGACATTCACCGCCGCACCACCGCCGAGGAAATCTGGAACGACACCCGTGGCGAGATCGACTACTTCGTCTCGGGCGTCGGCACGGGAGGCACCATCACCGGCGTCGGGCAGGTGCTGAAGGCGAAAAAACCAGGCGTCCGCATCGTTGCCGTCGAGCCGGAGGACTCTCCCGTTCTCTCCGGCGGACAGGCGGGCCCGCACAAGATCCAGGGTATCGGCGCAGGCTTCGTGCCCAATGTCCTCGACCGCAGCATCATCGACGAGGTCATCACGGTCGGCAACCAGACAGCATTCGACACGGCCCGCGCCCTGGCCAGGCTCGAAGGCGTGCCGGGCGGCATCTCGTCGGGGGCCGCCGTCGCTGGCGCACTTGAGCTTGGCAGCCGCCCCGGCATGGAGGGCAAGAACATCGTGATCATCATTCCCTCCTTCGCCGAGCGCTACATTTCCAGCGCCCTGTTCGACGGCCTTTGAGAACGCACCAGCCGGTCGCTGCCTTGCCGGCGACCGGCACTCCCGATACCCGCATGGGGCCGTTATCGGGAGAAAGACATCTCGTCTGCCTTATTCAGCGCCCATTCAGCCATGCACCCGACAAAGGGTCGATTGAAATGTGGTCCGCTTTTTGACAGAAGGGCTGCGTTGTCTCGCATCTGCGAAAGCCGGTGCGTCATGGGCGACCGGGCCGGACGTGCGGCCCCATCAGGCGAGGGTTCTTCATGAGCGGCAAGAAGTGGGTCTACACCTTCGGCGATGGCAAGGCCGAGGGGCAGTCCAGCATGCGAAACCTTCTTGGCGGCAAGGGTGCGAACCTGGCCGAGATGTGCAACCTGGGTCTGCCCGTCCCACCCGGTTTCACGGTGCCCACCGAGGTCTGCGTCTACTATTACGACCATGGCCAGAGCTATCCGCCCGAACTGAAGGCACAGGTCGAGGCCGCTCTCGCCGAAACCGGCAAGATCGCCGGCAAGACCTTCGGCGATCCGGCCAATCCGCTGCTGGTGTCGGTCCGGTCGGGAGCCCGCGCCTCGATGCCGGGCATGATGGACACCGTCCTCAACCTTGGCCTCAACGACCAAACGGTCGATGCCGTGGCCCGGGCGGCCGGTGACGAGCGCTTCGCCTATGACAGCTATCGCCGCTTCATCACCATGTATTCAGACGTGGTGCTGGGTTGCGACCATCACCACTTCGAGGAGGCGCTAGAAGAATACAAGGACCGCAAGGGCGTCCAGCTCGATACCGACCTCGGAGCCGAGGACTGGAAGGTTCTCGTGGGCCGCTACAAGGCGATCGTGCTCAAGGAACTGGGCCGGAACTTCCCCCAGGATCCCCACGAGCAACTCTGGGGCGCGATCGGTGCCGTTTTCGGATCCTGGATGAATGCGCGCGCCATCAAGTATCGTGAACTCAACAGCATCCCGGCAGCCTGGGGCACGGCCGTCAATGTGCAGTCCATGGTGTTCGGCAATCGCGGCGACACCTCCGCCACAGGCGTCGCCTTCACCCGCAATCCCTCGACCGGCGCCAAGGAGCTTTATGGCGAGTTCCTGATCAATGCGCAGGGCGAGGATGTCGTGGCCGGCATCCGCACGCCGCAGGACATCACCGAGATGGCCCGCAAGGCCGCCGGCTCGGACCGCCCGTCCATGGAAGTGGCCATGCCCGAGGCCTATGCGGAACTGGTCCGCATCTACGGCATTCTCGAAAAGCATTACCGCGACATGCAGGACATGGAATTTACCGTCGAGAGCGGCAAGCTCTGGATGCTCCAGACACGCGGTGGCAAGCGCACGGCCAAGGCTGCATTGCGCATCGCGGTCGAACTGGCGAATGAAGGCCTTATCACCGAACACGAGGCCATCCTGCGCGTCGAGCCGGGCTCGCTTGACCAGCTCCTACACCCGACCATCGACCCGAAGGCCGAGCGCCGCATCATCGCCACCGGCCTGCCGGCATCGCCGGGCGCTGCGACAGGCGAAGTCGTCTTCACCTCCAACGAGGCCGAAGTGCTGAAGAAGGCCGGCAAGAAGGTCATCCTCGTCCGCGTCGAGACCTCGCCCGAGGACATCCATGGCATGCACGCCGCCGAAGGCATCCTGACCACGCGTGGCGGAATGACCAGCCACGCGGCCGTGGTTGCCCGAGGGATGGGCAAGCCATGCGTCTCCGGCGCAGGGCAGATCCGTGTCGACTATGCCAAGAAGACCTTCACGGTCGGGGCGCATACGCTCAAGGCCGGAGATTTCATCACCATCGATGGCGGCACCGGCCAGGTCATGCTGGGCGAAATCCGCATGCAGCAGCCCGAGCTGGCCGGCGAGTTCGCCACGCTGATGGTCTGGGCCGACAAGGTGCGCCGCCTGAAGGTGCGCGCCAATGCGGAGACGCCGCACGATGCCCGCACCGCGCGCGAGTTCGGAGCCGAAGGCATCGGCCTTTGCCGCACCGAGCACATGTTCTTCGAGGGCGACCGCATCGTTGCCGTGCGCGAAATGATCCTCGCCGACGATGAGGCCGGCCGCAGGCGCGCGCTGGCCAAGCTGTTGCCGATGCAGCGGGCCGATTTCGTCGAGCTGTTCAAGATCATGCAGGGCCTGCCGGTCACGATCCGCCTGCTCGATCCGCCGCTGCACGAGTTCCTGCCGCATACCGAATCCGAGATGGCCGAGGTCGCCAACTCGATGGGGGTTTCGGTCGAGAAGCTGAAGCGCCGCGCTGCCGATCTGCACGAGTTCAACCCGATGCTCGGTTTCCGTGGCGTGCGCCTGGCCATCGCCTATCCGGAAATCGCCGAAATGCAGGCGCGGGCCATCTTCGAGGCAGCCGTGATCGCCGCGAGGGAGACAGGCCAGCCGGTCGTGCCGGAAGTGATGGTGCCGCTGGTGATGACCTTGCCGGAGCTTGACATGGTGCGTGGCCGCATCGACGCCATGGAGAAGGCCGTCGAGGCCGAGACCGGTGCCAAGCTCACCTACCAGGTCGGCACCATGATCGAGTTGCCACGCGCCGCCCTGCGGGCCCGCGAGATTGCAGGCGCGGCGGAGTTCTTCTCGTTCGGCACCAATGACCTGACGCAGACCACGCTCGGCATCAGCCGCGATGACGCAGCCTCGTTCCTCGGCCCCTACACCACCAAGGGCATCCTGCCGGCAGACCCGTTCGTGACCATCGACCGCGACGGCGTGGGTGAACTGGTCAGGATCGCGGTCGAGCGCGGGCGTCAGGCCCGGCCCGACATCAAGCTCGGCATCTGCGGCGAGCATGGCGGCGATCCGGCCTCGATCCAGTTCTGCGAGGAAACCGGGCTCGACTATGTCTCCTGCTCGCCTTACCGCGTGCCCATTGCCCGCCTCGCCGCTGCGCAGGCAGCACTCGGCAAGGTCACGGCTAGGGAAGGCTGATGCCAACCCGCCTCGGACTGCTCGACTATGCCTTCTTTGCGCTGATGCTGGTGGCCGGCATCGGCACCTCCCTGTTCGTCACACGCAATCCGCCATGGGCCGATGCCGGCATCCCGCCCATCGTCTGGCCCATCGGCGTGGCCTTCGCCTTCGATCTGGCCTGCGTTGCGGTCCGGCGCGGCGGCATGCCGCCACTGGCCATGCCGGTCCGTGCCGTCGGCGTCATCGGGGCGATGGCGCTCTACACGCTGCTGCAAGGGCGGCTCTGAAGGCGCCATGGCGGCATTTCAGCGCTTCGCCAGCGCCTCGGCGCGAATGCTCGACAAGGTCTTGGACGGCGTGATCGCTTCCGGATCGATCAGGCAATGCAGGATCGACGGCTTGCCGGAAGCCAGCGCGCGCTCGAAGGCCGGGGCGAACTCTGCCGTGGTCTCGACCCGCTCGCCATGGCCCCCGAAGGCACGGGCATAGGCCGCAAAGTCCGGGTTCTTCAGTTCCGTTGCGGAAATCCGCCCCGGATAGTGCAGTTCCTGATGCATCCGGATGGTGCCGTACATCCGGTTGTCGATCACCACCACGATGATGGGCAGCTCATACTGTACCGCCGTCGCGAACTCCTGACCATTCATCAGGAAGCAGCCATCGCCCGCAAACGCCACCACGGTGCGCTCCGGCATGATGCGCTTGAGCCCGACCGCTGCCGGCACGCCATAACCCATGGAGCCCGAGGTGGGTGCCGCCTGCGTGCCGAACTGGCGGAAGCGGTGGAAGCGGTGAACCCAGGTGGCATAGTTGCCCGCGCCATTGCAGATGATCGCATCGGGCGGCAACCGGTCGCGCAGCCAGACCACAGCCTCGCCAGGATGAAACGATCCGGGAATGGCTGCCGGTTGTTCCGTCCAGCCATGAAAGGCCGCATGCGCGGCCAAGGCCGCGCCCGCCCATGGCAGGGTCTGCGGCGGATGCACGGTCTGGAGCGCAGCCGAGAAGGCGGTCGGTGAGGCATTGATCGCCAGAGCCGGATGGTAGACCCGGCCCAGTTCGCCGGCATCGGGATGCACATGGACAAGCGTGCGACCCGGCTCGGGAATGCCGAACAGCGCATAGCTCTGGCTCGGCATCTCCGACAGTCGCCCGCCGACCAGCAGCACGAGATCGGCTTCCCTGATGCGCGCAAGCAGTGCCGGATTGGGCGCGATCCCGAGATCGCCGGCAAAGCAGGGATGGTCTGCCGGGAACAGCATCTGCCGCCGGAACGTCACGGCCACCGGCAAGTCGAAGCGCTCCGCGAAATCCCGGAAGCGGTCCACGGCCTGCTGGTCCCAGCGCGAGCCGCCGAGCAGCGCAACCGGCGCCTTCGCCGCCCACAGCATCTTCTGCAGCGCGATCATCTGCGTCAGCGAGGGATGCGTCTCGACCGGCACGCACGGCGTCGCATCCATGGCCACCGCTGCCTCGGTCAGCACATCCTCGGGCAGTGCGATCACCACCGGGCCGGGCCGGCCGGACGTGGCAACATGGAAGGCGCGGCTGATGATTTCGGGAATGCGCGCCGGATCATCGATCTCGGTGGCCCACTTGACCATGCTGCCAAACACGGCGCGATAGTCGAGTTCCTGAAAGGCCTCCCGTTCGCGCATGCCGCGCTCGATCTGGCCGACGAACAGGATCATCGGTGTGGAATCCTGCTTCGCGATGTGAAGGCCCGGTGAGGCATTGGTGGCCCCCGGCCCGCGCGTCACCATGCAGATGCCGGGCCGGCCGGTGAGCTTTCCGGCAGCCTCGGCCATCATCGCAGCGCCACCTTCCTGCCGGCAGACGGTGATGCGGATGGCAGCGTCGTGCAGCGCATCAAGCACCGCCAGATAGCTTTCTCCCGGCACGCAGAAGACATCCTGCACGCCTTGCAGCAGCAACTGATCGACCAGGATCTGGCCCCCTGTGCGCGCTTGGGCGCCCGTCGTCGCCGCTGTGCTCATGGCTGGCCTCCCCAGGCTGGATCTTGAAGAACATCGAGATTGTGTTCACCGAGGCCCGGACTGGGCCGCTCCGAAACCTGACGGACGCCGTCCATCACGATCGGCGAGGCAACCGTGGGAATGCGGCCATCCCTCGCAGCCGGTGCGGCAAGGTCGCGGCGGATGCCGCGCGCCACCACCTGCGGATCGGCGAACACCTCGCCCATCCCGTTGATCGGCCCCGCCGGCACGCCTGCCACTTCCAGCCGCGCCAGCAGGTCGGCCTTGGAAAAGGTGCGTGTCAGTCCGTTGAGGACCGGGACCAGCTCGGCGCGGGCGCTGATGCGGTCCTTGTTGGTGGCATAGCGCGCATCGGTGCCGAGCTCCGGCTGGCCGAGAGCCTCGCACAGCTTGCGATACTGGCCGTCATTGCCGCTGGCGATGATGACGTGGCCATCGGCCACCTCGAACACCTCATAGGGCACGATGTTGGGGTGCGCGTTGCCCAGCCGGCCCGGCGCCTTGCCGGAGACCAGATAGTTCATGGCCTGATTGCCCATCACCGCGATCTGCGTGTCCATCAGCGCCAGATCGAGCGTGGCACCGATGCCTGTCTGGTCGCGCTGACGCAGCGCCGACAGGATGCCGACACTGGCATACAGGCCGGTGAAGATGTCGGCTGTGGCATAGCCTGCCTTCGTGGGTTGTCCGCCCGGCTCGCCGGTGATCGACATCGGCCCGGCCATGCCCTGGATCAGGAAATCGTAGCCGGCGCGCTCCGCATAGGGGCCGTCCTGCCCGAAGCCGGTGATCGAGCAGCAGATCAGACGCGGAAAAGCCGCCCGCAGCGATGCGGCGTCGAGGCCATACTTGACCAGCCCGCCGACCTTGAAGTTCTCGACCACCACATCGGCATGGCTGGCAAGGCGCATCACCAGCGCACGCCGTTCCGGTTCGCGGAAATCGGCGATGATCGAGCGCTTGCCGCGGTTGCAGGAATGGAAATAGGCGGCCGAGAGGGCATCGCCATCAGCGGCCTCGACAAACGGGGGACCCCAGCTGCGCGTATCGTCGCCTTCCGGCGCTTCGACCTTGACGACATCCGCGCCGAGATCGGCCATGAGCTGACCGATCCACGGGCCGGCAAGAATGCGGGCCAGTTCCAGAACCCTGATGCCGTGAAGCGGACCTGCCATGGTCATTCCTCTTCCGAAAGATCGAGCACCTCACCCAGTGCCATCAGCCCGATGATCTGCGCAACATAGATTTCCAGCGAATGCCGCCCGCAGAAGCGCAAGGCCGCGCCGGCGGCGGGCGGGATCGGCCAGGCCATGTCGACCCGCCGAAAGCGGAGCAGCAACCCGCTAACCAGGATGATCGAGCCGGCCGCGATGAAGGCATCGACTGTGCCCAGTTCGTAGTCGTGAATCTCGTTGGCGACAAACAGCAAGGTGGCGACGGCCCCGACCGCCCGGCGTGCCAGCCAGGCTGGATCACGCGGCTTGTCCGGGCCCGCCTCCAGCGCACGGCGATGGAGCAGGCCAACCAGCGCCAGAAGCCAGCCGGAGGTGCCGTAGTCGATCACGAGGTCAGCCGGATAGGACAAGGCCAACAGCACGACGACGAGCGCGGCCAGCCGCCAGCTTGAGACGGCTATATGGCGCTCGACCCATGGCATGACCCAGCGCAGTAGGGCAAAGCTCAGCAGGATGTTGAGCGTCACATCGCTGACATCGCCACCCACATGCCACCAGTCGAGGCCTGTCAGGGCGACGCCCGTGGCGATCCAGAACCACGGCACGTGCCGCGTGCGGGCAAACCCGATCAGGAAGAAGAAGATCGGCAAGGCACCGCGACCCAGCGCGTGCATCCAGTCCTGATCGGGCTGGATATAGTAGGCCCAGTGGTCGAACAGGATCAGCACAAGGCCGAGCGTCTTCCACAGATCCGTGCTGGTCACCCCGGCACGGACGGCGACAGGCGACGCCGCAAGACTCACGTCAGGACATGGTCCAGACCGCGTCGGACGCCCACGAGGCCCGACACTTTGCGGGCCGCCAGCAACGTGCCGGCGACATAGGGCGCCGCCGACGAGCCCGCATCGTGGCGGATCACCAGCCGCTCATCGGGGGCGCCGAAGATGGCCTCGCAGGACAATACGAAAGATGGCATTCGCACGGAATGCACCTGGACCGGGATGGGCTCGCCCAACGCAGCCCCGCGCGTCTCGCGCGCCCCGCCGAGCTCCTCAACCGGCTTTGAGGTCCCCTGAAGCCGGACCTGAGCCAGAAGCTCGCCCAGTTCCCGGCCCGTGCCGGACGGTGTGTCGGGCTTCTTGGCGGAGGCATAGTCGATCACCTCGACATCGGGCACATACTTGGCCGCCTCAAGCGCGAAGCGGCGCAGCAAGGTGGCAGTGATCGAGAAGTTGCCGGCGGCCAGAACGCCCTTGCCGGCGCTCTCGGCAGCGACGTTGATCTTGTCATAGTCCGCTGCAGTCAGCCCGGACGTGCCGATCACCACATGCCGGCCCCGCGCCAGCGCGGTCAGCGCATGATGCTTCACCACATCGGGCTTGGTGTAGTCGATCACCACGTCGGACGGGGCAGCGAGCGCCTCGGCAATGGTGGCATGGACGATGACGCCGATCGGCCCGATGCCGGCCACGTCGCCAGCATCCTTGCCGGCGGCATTGCGCGAGACGGCAGCCACCAGCACGAGGTCGGGCGCGGCATGGATCGCCGAGACGAGCGCCTTGCCGACCCAGCCGGACACGCCGGCAAGAACGATGCGGACAGGGGAAGTGGTCATGCGGTCAACCTCTCGCGGAACAGATGCAGCAGCGGAAACAGGGCAAAGGCGACCTGCGGCATCGTTTCAAGCATGCCTTGGGTCGTTGTGTAAGTCGCAAGATGCATGGCCAGCGTGCGGCCAAAGCCGAACACGGCCACGGCGGCCTCACCCAGCATCAGCACGACGAAGGCCACCGCACCCATCGCGAGCCGCGTGCCTGCCGAGCCCGCAACGCCATGGCCGCGGATCAGCCACCATGCAAAGAACCACGCCGCCAGCAGGATGACAGGGCCTTCGACGAGCACGACGGCATCACGCCCGAACAATGGTCCCAGCCAGAGTTCGCGCAGGGTGCCAAGCAGGAAGCCGAGTGCGAAGGTGCCTGAGCCATAGACCAGCCCTGCACGGAGGGCCGTGATCATGGTTGCCGACCTCAGAAGAACGCCTGAAGCCCGGTGATGGCGCGGCCGAGGATGAGAGCATGGACATCATGCGTGCCCTCGTAGGTGTTGACGGTCTCGAGGTTCGCCGCATGGCGCATCACGTGATACTCGATCTGGATGCCGTTCCCGCCGTGCATGTCGCGCGCCATGCGGGCGATATCCAGCGCCTTGCCGCAATTGTTGCGCTTGACGATCGAGATCACCTCTGGCGGCAGCTTGCCCTCGTCGAACAGCCGCCCGACCCTGAGCGAGCCTTGCAGGCCCAGCGCGATCTCGGTCTGCATGTCGGCCAGCTTCTTCTGGAACAGCTGCGTCTGCGCCAGCGGCCTGCCGAACTGGTGCCGGTCGAGGCCATACTGACGGGCCTGCGCCATGCAGGCCTCGGCAGCGCCCATCACGCCCCACGAGATGCCGTAGCGGGCGCGGTTGAGGCAGCCGAACGGGCCCTTCAGCCCTGACACGTTTGGCAGGAGCTGGCTTTCGGGGACGAAGACGTTGTCCATCACGATTTCGCCGGTCGTCGAGGCGCGCAAGCTGAGCTTGCCGCCGATCTTGGGGGCGGAAAGGCCCTTCATGCCCTTATCAAGGATGAAGCCCCTGATCTCGTCGCCATGCGCGGCTGATTTCGCCCAGACCACGAACACATCGGCAAACGGCGAATTCGAGATCCACATCTTGGAGCCGTGCAGCACATAGCCACCATCGACCTTGGTGGCGCGGGTCTTCATGCCGCCGGGGTCGGAGCCGGCATCTGGCTCGGTCAGGCCGAAGCAGCCGATGAACTCACCACTGGCCAGCTTGGGCAGATACTTCTTGCGCTGGTTCTCGTCGCCGTAGGCATAGATCGGATACATCACCAGCGAGGATTGCACGCTCATCATCGAGCGATAGCCGGAATCGACCCGTTCGACCTCGCGGGCCACCAGACCGTAGGCCACATATGAGGCTCCGACGCCGCCATATTCCTCCGGCACCGTGACCCCGAGCAGGCCGATCTCGCCCATCAGGCGGAACAGCTCCGGATCGGCCTTTTCCTCCATGTAGGCTTCGGCCACACGCGGCAGCAGCACCTCCTGCGAGAAGCTGCGCGCCGTATCGCGGATCATGCGCTCCTCTTCCGTGAGCTGCTCGTCGAGCAGGAAAGGGTCTTCCCAGTTGTAGACGGCCTTGGCTGGCTTGGCGGATTTCGTCTGGGGGACAGCGCTCATGATGTGGCCTCTTTGCGGATCGACATGTCGGGACAATCTCTAGCGCCCATCGCGGAGGGTTCCAAGCCGCGTGATGATCGCTTCGGCCTCGGCCACGGTGCGCTCGATGATCGCAGCGGCGCTCTCGATATCCTCGATCAGGCCTGTGGCTTCGCCGACCCAGACGCCGGCATGGTCCGGATCGCCCGCTGCCACGGCAGCCTGATAGGCAGCCCTCAGTTCGCCGGCCCGCGTGCGATGCTCGTCGGGACGATGTTCCCATTCCTGCACGAAGCGGTTGTTGATCACCCGTGCCGTGAAACCTGGCGGCCAATCATAGCCCCGCGCGATGTCGGTCGCGCTCTGCCGGACCGTCTGGTCCCCATCCGATGTCACGGCCACGGCCTGATGGCCAGGATGGGCCAATGATTCCCGGCAGGCCCAGAAGCGCGAGCCCATGAGCACGCCGTCGGCGCCCAGCGCGAGAGCTGCCGCCAGCCCGCGGCCATCCGCGATGCCGCCTGCAGCCACCAGCAGCGTATCGGGCGAACGGCGCCGGAGCAGCGTCGCGATTTCCGGCACGAGCGTCATCGTCGCCCGCTTGGCCCCGTGACCGCCCGCCTCGCTGCCCTGCGCCACGATGATCTCGACGCCAGCCTCAAGCGCATCCTCGACATGGGCCAGCGTCTGGACCTGGCAGATCAGCAAGGCACCGGCAGTCCTGACCTGTGCAGCATGGGGACGCGGATCACCAAAGGACAGCATCAGCGCGACAGGCGCATGGGCGAGGGCCCGGTCCAGCAAGGACGGGTTCTGCGCCATCGACCAGGTGATGAAACCGCAGCCGATGCGGGCGTTGCCGGCAGCGGCGAACTCGCGCGTCAGCCAGTCCGCGTCGCCATAGCCGCCGCCGATCAGGCCGAGCCCGCCGGCATGCGTCACGGCGGCCGCCAGTTTCCCGCCTGCAGCAAACGCCATGGGCGCGCTGATGATCGGGTGGCGGATGCCGAGACGTTCGGTCAGGCGCGTGCTCAGCATGCGTGCACCACGCCCGATCGGGCCGGCACTGCGCGGTCAGCCCTCGACATCGAAGACCACGCCCTGCGCCAGCGGCAGCGTCGTGCCGTAGTTCACGGTGTTGGTGGCGCGGCGCATGTAGGCTTTCCACGCGTCGGAGCCTGCCTCGCGGCCGCCGCCGGTCTCCTTCTCGCCGCCGAATGCCCCGCCGATTTCCGCGCCGGAAGGTCCGATGTTGACGTTGGCAATGCCGCAATCCGAACCAGCCGCCGACATGAACCGCTCCGCTTCGCGTATGTCGAGCGTGAAGATCGAGGATGACAGGCCGGCCGCCACGCCATTCTGCATCGCGATGGCCTCTTCGAGCGCCCGATAGCGCGTGACATAGAGGATCGGCGCAAAGGTCTCATGCAGCATCGGACCGCACTGCGTTGGCATCTCGACCAGCGCCGGCGTGACATAGCAGGCCTCGTCGCCGGCAAGGCCGGCAACGCGCTGGCCACCATGGATGACACCGCCATGGGCACGGGCATCGCCCAGCGCACGCTCCATGGCATCGAAGGCGGCCCTGTCGATCAGCGGACCGACAAGGGTGCCCGCCGTGCGCGGGTCTCCAACCTTAACGGAACGATAGACAGCTGCGAGGCGCGCCACGAAAGCGTTATGGATGCTCTCGTGCACGAACAGCCGCCGCAAGGTGGTGCAGCGCTGACCGGCGGTTCCCATGGCAGCAAAGGCAATGCCGCGCAGCGCCAGATCGAGATCGGCGGTCGGGGCCACGATGGCGGCGTTGTTCCCGCCCAGTTCGAGGATGGCGCGTGCAAAACGCTTTGCCAGACGCGGGCCAACCTCGCGGCCCATGCGGGTCGAACCCGTGGCAGAAACCACGGCAACGCGCGGATCGTCGACCAGAATCTCGCCGAGCGCCCGCCCGCCCATGATCAGCGCGCACAGCCCTTCGGGTGCATCGGCTCCGAAACGCTTTACGGCCCGTTCCACGATGGCGTGGGTTGCCAACGCCGTCAGCGGTGTCTTTTCCGACGGCTTCCAGACCACAGGATCGCCGCAGACCAGCGCCAGAGCAGCATTCCAGGACCACACAGCGACGGGGAAGTTGAAGGCCGAGATCACGCCGCAGACGCCGAGCGGATGCCAGGTCTCCATCATCCGGTGGCTGGCGCGCTCGGTGGCGATGGTCAGGCCATAGAGCTGCCGCGACAGACCGACCGCGAAATCGCAGATGTCGATCATCTCCTGCACCTCGCCGAGGCCCTCGGAGGTGATCTTGCCCGCCTCGATGGTGACCAGCAGGCCCAGATCATCCTTGGCGGCGCGCAGTTCCTCGCCGAGCAGACGCACGAGTTCGCCCCGGCGCGGCGCAGGCACCAGCCGCCAGGCCCGGAACGCCGCATCGGCGCGGGCAATGACGGCGCTGGCCTCATCAGGAGTATGCTCGCGCACGGTCGCGATCTGCTCGCCGGTGATGGGCGTGCGGGCAGCGAGGCCCGTCTTGGCAAAGGCGCTGTCGGGCACGCCCAGCCGCGTCATCACGTTCTGCACATCGGCGCGCAACGAACCCGTCATGTCTCAACTCCCGATCACGAAACGGGCGGCAAGATGCGCCGGGCGCGGCGCGGGCGCAATCGCCAAGTTGGCGCGGCGCCATGCGCAAGGGGCAAGAGAGGCTGGCAACAGAGGTTGGCAAGAGTGGCCGGCAAGGGAGCGGCACGCCGCCATGCTGACACCGGGGCTTGTCAGACGCAGGGCAGCCCGGTCATGGTCGCGGGCATGAGCACGTCTGATTTGTCTGCCGATGTCGTCATTGCCGGTGGGGCCGCCATCGGCTCGTCGGTCGCCTGCCATCTGATGGCCGAGCCCGGCTTCAAGGGCAGCGTTCTGGTGATCGAAAAGGATCCGACCTATCGGCTGTCAGCGTCCGCGCTGTCCGCCGCCTCGATTCGCCAGCAGTTCTCGACCTCGGTCAACATCCGCATCTCGCTGCACGGCATCGCGTTCCTGCGCCAGGTCGCCGAGCATCTGGCCGTCGGGGACGATGTGCCCGAGATCGGGCTGAAGGAAGGCGGCTACCTCTATCTGGCCTCCGGCGAAAACCTGGCAGCCTTCCATGCGATGAATGATCTCCAGCGCCGCGAGGGCGCGGACATCGCGCATCTGGATGCCGCCACCCTGGGCCAGCGCTTCGGCTGGCTGAACCTTGAGGGCGTTGCGGGCGGCAATCTCGGTCTCAGCGGTGAGGGCTGGTTCGATGGCTGGGGGCTGCTCCAGGCCTTCCGCAAGAAGGCCCGGTCCCTTGGCGCGACATACCTGACCGGCGAGGTGGCCCATTATGTCCGCGAGGCCGACCGGATCGTGGCGGTCGTGCTGGCCGATGGGCGGCGCATCGCTTGCGGCGCGGCCGTCAACGCGACCGGCAGCCATGGTGCCCGCCTCGCCGCAACCGCCGGCATCACCATCCCCGTGAGGCCGAAGAAACGCTACGTCTTCACCTTCACCTGCAAGGGCGATGTCGCAGGCTGCCCGCTGCTCATCGACACGACCGGGACCTATTGCCGGCCCGAGGGGCATCGCACACCAGAGGGCCAGATGTTCATCTGCGGAGCGTCGCCGCCCGAAGCAGCGGACCCTGACTGGGACGAAACCTCGCCCGCCGTCGCCGATGTCGACTGGAGCTTTTTCGAGGACACGGTCTGGCCCCAGCTGGCAGCACGTGTTCCAGCCTTCGAGGCCATTCGCCCCGGCCAGGCCTGGGCCGGGCCCTATGACATGAACCTGATGGACGCCAACGCCATTGTCGGCCCTGCCGTCGGGGTTCCGAACCTCTATCTCGCCAATGGCTTCTCGGGACATGGCCTGCAGCAATCGCCGGCGGTCGGGCGGGGGCTCGCTGAATGGATCAGCCATGGCCGGTATGTCAGCCTCGATCTGTCCGATCTTGGCCATGAGCGCATCGTGCACAACCGTCCATTGCTGGAAGCCAATGTGATCTGAGGGACCAGGGATGATTGCTCAGGACCATGTGCGCCTTATGGCGCGCTACAACGCTTGGCAGAACACGAGCCTCTATCGTGAAGCGGATGCTCTGGGCGAAGCAGCGCGGCGGCAGGAGCGCGGTGCGTTCTTCTCGTCGATCCATGCGACACTCAGCCATCTGATATGGGCTGACAAGGCATGGATGCACCGCTTCGACGGAACCGCGAAGCCCGCCGGCGGCATCGGCGAATCAGCGGGTCTCTACTCCGACTGGCTGGTGATGCGTGAGGACCGCGTCAGACTTGACGCGGCCATCTGCGACTGGGCCGATCGTGTCGACAAGAATTGGCTCTCTCTCACGACGACCTGGTATTCCGGTTCGCAGGGCAGGGACGTCACGCGGGCCAACTGGCTGCAAGTGACGCATTTCTTCAACCACCAGACCCATCATCGCGGCCAGGTCCATGCCATGATCACGGCGGCAGGCGGCAAGCCCGATGACACGGACATCGTCTTCATGCCAAACGTCGAAGCGTTCTAGCCGAGCTCTCCCAAGCGCGGCGGATCGCATCCGGGGCGTGAGCACGAGATGGCCGCTGCCTTGCTGGCGAAGGTCATCCATCGCTGCAACTGCTCTGCACCAGGCACAATCCCTGGCATCCCCAATGCGCTCTCCTGCGCCATCGCCCCCAGTAGGCCAGCGGTGAACGTGTCGCCCGCGCCGACCGTGTCGACAACCGCAACCCGTTGGCCCGGCACCTCGACGAAGCTGCTTGCGGTCAAGGCCAGCGCGCCATGCTTGCCGCGTGTCACGATGGCTATCCTTGCACCCAGTGCCAGCCAGCGTTGCAGGGCCTGATCGGGCGGCAGGCCCGGATAGAGCCAGCCAAGATCGTCCTCGCTGGCCTTGGCGATGGTGGCATGTGCCACGCGCGCCTCGACCAGCGCCACGGACTCGTGATGCGGCGGCAGACAGGCGGCGCGGATGTTGGGATCGTAGCTCGACGTGCCCCTTGCCTTGCCATCAGCCAACAGGGCAAGGCTTGGCTCGGCTGCCGCTCCAACGGTGGCGGCGAAGGACGCAGCATGCACATGGGTGATGCCGGAGGGCAGGGCTTGCGGCCAATCGGCTGCATCTTCATGCGCTGACCCTGCCAGATGGAGCGCAAACATGGCGCCATGGCTGGCCTGGGCCGGGCTGACGATGGCAACCGGCATCGGCTTGTCGCTCGGCATCAAGCCGGACGTGTCGGCCTGCTCCTGCTCAAGCGCGGCCCTGAAGCGCCGGCCCAGCGCATCTGTCGACAGGGGGGTGACATAGCGCGGCTGAAGCCCGAGCCGCGCGAGCGCCATCGTGGTGTTGAAGCCCGAGCCGCCGAGCACGCAGGCAAAGCGCTCCGGAACCTCGTCGAGCGGCAGGAAATCGGCAATGGCCTCGCCGATCACCAGAACCCGGCTCAAAGCACACCGCGCCGCGCCAGATGCCGCATCAGGTGGCTGGCGCCATAGGTCCAGGGCGGACAGGCATCGGCATGCTGCATCCGGTTGACCAGTCTGCCGAGGCCGGGCGCGCTGATGGTGACGATGTCACCGAGCTTGTGCGTGAAACCGCCGCCAAGGCTGTCGCGGTCCTTCACCGGTGCGAACATCGTGCCGAGATAGAGCGCCGCGCCGTCCGGATATTGGTGGTGCGGACCGATCATCTGGCGCACCAGATCGGCGGGGTCACGGCTGATCTTCGCAAGCGAGGACGAGCCTTCGAGCACGAAACCGTCCTCGCCTGTCACGGTGAGTGAAACGACCGTGCTGCGGACATCATCGAGCGAGAATGTCCTGTCGAACAGGCGCACGAAGGGGCCAAGCGCGGCACTGGCATTGTTGTCCTTGGCCTTGCCCAGCAGCAGCGCCGAGCGGCCCTCGACATCGCGCAGGTTGACGTCATTGCCCAGCGTTGCGCCGACAATCCGGCCATCGGATGCCACCAGCAGCACCACTTCCGGCTCCGGGTTGTTCCATGTCGAGATGCGGTGAAGTCCGGCATCCATGCCGGTGCCGACGGCGGACATCGCGGGAGCCTTGGTGAAGATCTCCGCATTGGGGCCGATGCCGACCTCGAGATACTGGCTCCAGGCGCCCTGCGCGATCAGCACCTGCTTGAGCTGCATGGCCTCGGACGAGCCCGGCTTCAGCCGTGACAGGTCATCTCCGATCAACTGGCTGATGCCGGCCCGGATGGCTGACGCCGCCTCAGGGTTGCCGCGTGCCTTTTCCTCGATCACGCGCTCCAGCATCGAGACAGCGAAGGTGACGCCGGCAGCCTTGACTGCCTGGAGGTCGATCGGCGCCAGCAGCCATGGCCGCGATGGATCGCGCACGTCGGGGATGGTGTTGGCCAGGATCGCGTCAAGCGTGCCGAGCACAGGCCCGCTGGCCGCTTTCAGCGCAGCGGCAGGGTCGGGCTGTTCGGCCAGATCACGCACGGTGGCATGGCTCGCCGTGATGTCGACCAGCCCCTCTGGTCGCACAGCCACGACGCAAGGACCGCCGATGCCGGGATCCCAGACACGTCCGACCAGCGCGCCTGCAAGGCCGTCAACGGGAAGCGTCTGGAGCGGATCAAGCCTGAACATGGGAACGTGCCTCGCGTGGCCGGACCGGCCCGGCGCGAACATGCTCCGGGCAGCCCCTGCAAGGCAAGAGCCCGGCAACGCAGATCAGGCCTGCCCGGGCCTGAGCTTGTAGAAGGTGTGGCGGCCGATCGTGTCCATGCGCTTCAGGCGCTTGGCCCAATGGGGGCGCACATAGTCGGCGTGATAATGCGTCGAGGCACCGACATCGCTGAGGTAGGTCTTGCCGCTGACCACATCGGTGGCGATCTGCACGGCCACGCGCCAGGGCTCGGCCTCGGTGATCCTGAGCGATTTGCCTTCGCAGGCGAACGTGAACTGGCAAGCCAGGAAGCGATGCCGGTTCTGGTAGACCACGCCGCAGACGGTGTCGGGGTAGTTCTGGTGGCGCACCCGGTTGAGGATCACCTGTGCCACCGCAGCCTGTCCCTCCTCCGGCTCGCTGCGGGCCTCGAAATAGATCGCCTCGGCAAGGCAGCGCATTTCGCGGAAGTGGTTCTCCGGGGCAATCAGCTCGGCATAGCTCAGACGCGGAGATGGGTCCGACTTCGGCGCAATGGTCAGCCCGCCGGTCGAGGCCGGCGCATCGGGGCCCGCTGGAAGGGCAGCAAGCAAGAGCGCGCCACCCGGTTCATCTGCGGGTGGGAGGGCCGCCGGCTGTTCCAGCCGCGGCAGGTCGAACGAGCCGGGGCCGAGCAGGGCCAGATCGGTGCGTTCCATGGTGAAGCCGGCCGAGACCACACCCTCACCCTCGAACCCGAAGATCAGCCGGTCGAGATCGGCCTTCGTCGGGCCGCGCATGCCCTGGGTGGCATCTGCCTCGATGGTCGGCCTGAGGCCGATGAGTTGGTCGCCCTTGCGGCTCCGGTCGATGTCGGGAAAGGCGGCCTCGGGGGAGCGGGCTGCGGATTTCAGATCCGGCCGGGGCTCGAGCAGCATCTGCCGGGGTGAGATCGCCTGCGGCTCTTCAGGGCTGAAGGCGGCTGGCTGGACAAGGCCTGGCAGGTCGAGCCCTGGCAGATCAAGTCCTGGCAGCCTGAACGCGCTCGACACGGTAAGGATGGATGATCCGATGGACAGGTCGGAGCGCGGATGCGCTGCCTGCCGCTCCAGCGCCACCAGCGATGAGCCGCCTGTTTCCTGCCCGGCACTGGCCGTGAAGGAGACGAGCGCGCCGGCAGACAGCGCCCAGGGCGCAACCGTTGCCAGAGCCCAGCGCGCCACCGAAGCACGCATACCGGATCGACGCCGAACAGGACGCATCACACTTCAACCCACGCGACAGACACAACACGACACCAGACGCGCGCACCGGAATGCGCAACATGGTTATTGCCTCGGTAAGGTTGATGCCCGGTTAATCGCGGTCGCCGGATACCCCGCCATGAGCGCAGCGTATTGGGGGTCCGCACCATCGCGGTCTGGTCCGTCTGACCTGGCCTGCTATCGTGGTTGCCAATCCTGCCTGCGAGTCAGACCGCCATGAACAGCCCTTCCCCCGCATCATCCACTCCTCCGGCACCTGCAGGGCAGGCCGTGCCGTGGTGGCGCACGCCCGAAGCACTGATCGTCTGCGGCTGCCTCGTGGCGCTGATCACCTTCGGGCCGCGCGCCTCGGCTGGCCTCTTCCAGGTGCCCATGACCACAGAATACGGCTGGAGCCGCGAGATCTTCTCGCTGTCGCTGGCCATCCAGAACCTGCTCTGGGGCGTGGGACAGCCCTTTGCCGGCGCGATCGCCGACCGCTACGGCACGATGCGCGTGTTCATTGTCGGACTGGTGATGTATGCATTGGGCCTTGTCGTCATGGCCTATGCCTCGACGCCATGGATGCTGCATCTGGGCGGCGGCGTGCTGATCGGCTTCGGTTTGTCAGCCTGCTCGTTCAATGTCGTTCTGGCCGCCTTCGCCAAGCTCCTGCCTGACAGCTGGAAACCGATCGCTCTTGGCGCCGGCACCGCAGCCGGCTCGTTCGGCCAGTTCTTCTATCCGCCGATCGGCAACATCCTGATCGACAGCATGGGCTGGCAGATGGCGCTGGTCATCTTCGCGCTGACGGTCCTCGCAGCTTTGCCGCTAACACTGGCGCTGGCCACGCGCGGCACCAACAGGCAAGGCGGCGCGGCCACATCGGCCGCCAATCTGCCCAACCAGACCATCGCACAGGCCCTGGCCGAAGCGTTCCGCCACCGTTCGTATGTGCTGCTGGTGATCGGCTTCTTCACGTGCGGCTTCCAGCTGGCCTTCATCACCGTGCACATGCCGGCCTATCTGAAGGACATCAGCATGCCGGCCTGGGTCGGCGCCTGGACACTGGCCGCCATCGGCCTTGCCAACGCCTTCGGCTCGCTCGGTTCCGGCTGGATCATGCAGCACATGCCCAAGCGCCATCTCCTGGCCTGGATCTACCTTGGCCGCGCCGTGGTGATCACGGTTTTCATCCTCGTGCCGCCGTCACCAGCAACGGCGCTGATGTTCGGCGTCGCCATCGGCGTGCTCTGGCTGTCGACCGTTCCGCCGACCTCGGCACTGGTCATGCTGATGTTCGGCACCAAGTATATGGCGATGCTGTACGGGTTCGCGTTCTTCTCGCATCAGGTCGGCGGCTTCCTTGGTGTGCTGCTCGGCGGCATGCTGTATGAGGCCACCGGCAGCTACCTCGTGGTCTGGTGGATTTCGGTGGCCCTCGGCGTGGCCTCGGCGGTGATCAACCTGCCGATTGTCGAAAAGCCCGTGGTGCGCCAACCCGAGCCACAGACCGCCTGATTGCGGGCGGAGCAAGACCCATTCAAGGAGCCCGTCATGGAAACCTTCAAGGCGCTCGTGGTGCGCAAGTCAGAGGCCGGCCAGACGGTGGCCGTCGAGCAGTGGACCGACGCCGACCTGATGGACGGCGATGTCACGGTCCGTGTCAGCCATTCCACCGTGAACTACAAGGACGGGCTGGCCCTGACCGGCAAGGCCCCGGTCGTGCGGCGCTGGCCCATGGTTCCGGGCATCGATGCGGCCGGCATCGTCGAGACCTCTTCCAACCCCGCCTTCAAACCCGGTGACGCGGTCATCCTGAACGGCTGGGGCACCGGCGAAACGCATCTGGGAGCCTATGCCGGCAAGACCCGCGTCAAGGGCGACTGGCTTGTGCCGATGCCTGCCGGTCTCGATGCCGCGCAGTCCATGGCCATCGGCACCGCAGGTTACACCGCGATGCTGGCCGTGCTGGCACTGGAGCGGCAGGGTCTGAAGCCCGCCGACGGACCGGTGGTCGTGACCGGAGCGGCAGGGGGCGTGGGCTCGGTGGCAATCGCCTTGCTGGCGGCGGCAGGATGGCATGTCATTGCCTCGACCGGCCGCAGCGGCGAGGCGGACTATCTGCAAGCACTCGGCGCGGCAGAGATCATCGACCGTGCCGAACTGTCGGGCCCGGCCAAGCCGCTGGCGCGGGAGCGCTGGATCGCCGGCATCGACTCGGTCGGCTCCCACACGCTTGCCAACCTGCTGGCCATGACCCGCTATGGCGGGACAATCGCCGCCTGCGGACTGGCACAGGGCATGGACCTTCCATCGTCTGTGGCCCCGTTCATCCTGCGCGGCGTGACGCTGGCCGGCATCGATTCGGTGATGTGCCCGATGCCGCGCCGGATCGAGGCCTGGGGCCGGCTGGCGCGCGATCTCGACAAGGCCAAGCTCGCGCGCCTGACAAGCACAATCAGCTTCGGGCAATTGCCGGAAACCGCTGCTGCGATCCTGGCTGGCACCGTGCGCGGCCGCGTGGTCGTCACCATCGATTGAGCCACAACAATCCGCATCGGCACTGGCCTCTACCTCAAGGGTAACTCGCCCTCGATCAGCTTGCGGTGCCGGCCGATTTCCGCCGCCAGCATGTCGAGCGTGGTCCGGATGCGGGGACTTTGCCGGATGTCCGGGTGTGTCAGCAGCCAGAGCGCCGTCCCGAAATCGGGATTGGGGGCCATCATGCGCTTCAGGCCCGGCTTGGCGTCGCCGATGAAGCAGGGCAGCGGCCCGATGCCGAGGCCTGCCTCGATGGCTTCTGCCAGACCGAGCACGGCAGACGTCTTCAGCACGATCCGCTCTGGCGCAACCCTGTCCTTGACATAGCGTGCGGCCTTCACGTGGCCGAGCTGATCGCCAAGGCAGACCCAGTCCCGGTCGAACAGCGAGGCTGATTCGTAGGCTTCCGGCTTGGCCAGCGCGTCATCGGCGCGGCCGTAGACGGCCCAGGCGAGCGTGGCCAAGCGCCGCCCGATCAACGTGTCCGGCGGTGAATCACTGGCCCTGATGGCGATGTCGGCATCGCGCTTGGACAGGTTCAAGGCCTGATTGCCGATGACCAGATCGATCCGGATGCTGGGATGGGCCTTGCGGAAGGCATGGAAGATCGGGATCAGCAGATGCAGGAACAGCGTATCGGTGGTCGTGATCCTGACCTCGCCGGAAGGCTCGATCTCGCGGCCTGCAATGCGCCGCGCGAAAGCGCTGACATCATCGTCCATGCGGGCCGCAAGCGCGGCCATCTCCTCGCCTGCCGGCGTCGCGATGTAGCCGGTCTTGCGCCGCTCGAACAGCGGCAGGCCAACAGCCTCCTCGATCTGTCCGAGGCGGCGGAAGACGGTCGAATGGTTGACGTTGAGATAGGCCGCCGCTCCGGTCAGGCCGCTCGAATCCGCGATGGCCTTGATCAGCCTGAAATCATCCCAAGACAGTGTCGACATGTTTATCCTTGCATCTACGCAAAATCATAGATGCAACAAAAGATGTTTTCTTGCAACCGGGACAATGAGAAAAGCCTGCATCGAAACCAGACCGGAGCCCCCACCATGATCGATCTTCGAACCGCAGGCTATGGACTTGCCCTTCTGCGCATCACGCTGGGCGTGATGTTCGTTGCCCATGCCGGCCTCAAGTATGTCGTTTTCACCATGCCAGGCTTTGCCGGCTTCCTCGGTTCGATCGGCCTGCCGTCGCTGTTGGCGTGGCCAATCGTTCTGGCCGAACTCGTCGGCGGCCTCCTGCTGATCGTCGGCTTCCAGGCCCGTCTAGTCTCTGTCGCGCTCTTGCCGATCCTGCTGGGTGCACTCGTCATCCATTGGCCGAATGGCTGGATCTTCACGGCAAAGAATGGCGGCTGGGAATATCCGGCGTTCCTCATCGCCGCCCAGATCACCCACATCCTTGCAGGCGACGGTGCGCTGGCCCTCAAACCATCCAGCCTGCCGTTGCCTGGCAGAAGCATGGAAGTGCAGCCAGCGGAATAATGGCCCGGATCATCTGAGACCTTTGCCGCGCTGGCCCTTCAGAAAGGATCAGCGCGGTGCCGCCGCCCGGCCCAGCCGGTCGAGAATGGCCTCACCCAACCCGTGCTGCGGAATGCGGGCCACCGCGATCCGTCGGGCTCCACTGCCATCGAGCAGGCGCAACAGGGCAAACAGGTTCGCTGCTGCCTCGATCAGGTCGCCCCGCTCGCTGAGGTTGGCGCGCGGGCAGGCGGACGGCAGCTCGGGATCAGGTCCGAAGCCGAGCCATGCCTCGCCGTCAGCGGGGGCAACGGCATCGAGGCGCAGCGACGCATGCGGTGCATAATGCGACGCGAGCTGGCCAGGCGCGATGGGAGAGGCACCCGTCTCTCCCGCATCGACCAGCTGCCGGCCGATCACCGCCTCAGCCGCCGCGCGCGTGATGCCGCCGGGTCGCAGCAGGCGCGGGCTGCCGCCCAGACAGGCGATGATCGTGGATTCGACACCGATGCTGCAAGGGCCGGCATCGAGCACGGCGTCAATGCCGTGGCCGAGATCCGACAGCACATGCTCGGCCCGGGTTGGGCTGACGTGCCCCGAGCGGTTGGCCGATGGTGCCGCGACCGGCCGGCCAAGCCATTCGAGGACTGCCCGTGTTGCGGCCTGGTCCGGAACCCTCAACCCGACCGTGGCGAGCCCTGCCCGCGCCAGATCGCAGACCGTGCAGTCCGGCGCGATCGGCACCACCAGTGTCAAAGGTCCTGGCCAGAAGGCCCGCGCCAGCGCCAGCGCCGGGGCATTGAACAGGCCCTGCCGGCGCGCTTGCTCGGTGTCCGGCACATGCGCGATCAGCGGATTGAAGGCTGGCCTGCCCTTGGCCGCGTAGATGCGGGCCACCGCCACGGGGTTTGTCGCATCCGCGCCGAGGCCGTAGACCGTCTCTGTCGGCAGGGCGACGAGCCAGCCGGCAGCCAGCAGCCGCGCCGCTTCGGCAACGCCATGTCCATCGGCGGCGAGGAGCGCTGCCTGGCCAGAATGGCTGGCAGTTGACGGCTGTTCGTTCATATGTGAACTATCTGTCATGATCATCTCTGGACGTCTCGGTAGGCTCTGGCCCATCATGGCGTCAATCGCTGACAGCCGCGCGACACCGGCCCGGCTTGCGGCGTTCCGGCGAAAAGCCCAGAAAGAGCGAAACCAGCACAGGCCGGCGTCCCGCAACGCCTGTCTGCAACCAAGAACACCCGAGGGAGATACCGCCATGAGCTACCGCGCGCCCGTCGACGAGATGATGTTCACGCTGAAGGCAGTGGCCGGGCTCGATCGTTCGATCGCCGATGGCACCTACCCCGACCTGTCGGATGATCTGGTGGCGTCGATCCTTGAGGAAGCCGGCAAGTTCGCTTCCAGCATGATCGCGCCGCTGAACCGCGTCGGTGACCGCACTGGCACCCCGCTGCACGATGGCGCGGTCACGATGCCGGCGGGATGGAAGGACGTCTACACGGCATGGGCGGAGGGCGGCTGGAATGCCTTGCCGGCAAAGGAAGAGTTCGGCGGCCAGGGCCTGCCAGCACTGATCAACGCGCCGTGCCTTGAAATGTGGAACGCCGCCTCGCTGGCTTTCGCACTCGGCCCGCTGCTCACCTGCGGCGCGATCGAGGCGCTGACGGTGCATGGCTCGCAGCATCTCAAGGACACCTATCTCGGCAAGCTCGTCGCCGGCACCTGGATGGGCACCATGAACCTGACTGAGCCGCAGGCCGGCTCCGACCTCAACGCCCTGCGCACGCGGGCGGAGCGGCAGGCCGATGGCAGCTACCGCATCACCGGCCAGAAGATCTACATCACCTATGGCGAGCATGACCTGACCGACAACATCATCCATCTGGTTCTGGCACGCCTGCCCGATGCACCCGCCGGCACGCGCGGCATCTCGCTGTTTCTGGTGCCGAAGTTCCTCGTCAATGCCGATGGCACGCTGGGGGCGCGGAACGACGTGCGCTGCTCGGGCATCGAGCACAAGCTCGGCATTCATGGCTCGCCGACCTGCACCATGGTCTTTGGCGATGCCGGCGGCGCGACCGGTTTCCTGATCGGCGAGGAAAACCGGGGCCTCGCCTGCATGTTCACGATGATGAACAATGCCCGGCTCGGAGTCGGCATCCAGGGCGTCGCCATCGCGGACCGCGCCTATCAGCAGGCGCTGTGGTATGCCAACGAACGCCGGCAGGGCCGCAGTCCGGGTTTCACCGGCGAGGGCATGAGCCCGATCATCGAGCACGCCGATGTCCGCCGCAATCTGATGACGATGCTGGCCCTGACCAATGCCGCGCGGACCATCTGCTATCTCACGGCTGCCGAACTGGACCGCGCGCACCATGCCGCAGACCCGGATGCCCGGAAGCAGGCTGCCGAGATGGGCGCGCTCCTGACGCCTGTCGCCAAGGCCTTCTCGACCGATACCGGCGTCGATGTCGCCTCGATCGGGGTTCAGGTCCATGGTGGCATGGGTTTCGTCGAGGAGACGGGCGCGGCCCAGCACATGCGCGATGCCCGCATCCTGACCATCTACGAGGGCACCAACGGCATCCAGGCCATCGACCTGGTGCAGCGCAAGCTCCCGCTCGCTGGCGGAGCCACCGTGCGCGCCGCCATCGCCCGCATGAGGGCGGTGCAGGCTGCGGCAACGGCCTGCCGCAACCCGGCTTTGGGGCAGACTGCCGCCCGCATGCGCGACGCCGTCGAGAGCCTCGACCGCACCACGAGCTGGATGCAGGGCGCCATGGCCGGCAACCGGCCTGATGATGCGCTGGCCGGGGCCACCCCCTACCTGCGCCTGTTCGCGCTGGCGCAAGGGGCAACCGGGCTGTGCCAGCTTGCGCTCGCATCAGACGCCGCGCTTGCCAGCGGCGACAGCCATCCGGCCCATGCCGGCCGCATCGCCGTGGCCCGGTTCTTCGCCGAGAACCTGCTGACGGCAGCCCAGGGCCTCGAGGTCTCGATCACCTCCGGTGCCGCCTCGGTGCACGATGCGCCGCTGGCGCTGGCAAGCTAGCCGAAGCCGGCTGTGACGGCGCTCGCCTCCCGCGTCTGCCTCGTGGCCGGAGCCTCGCGCGGGGTCGGGCGCGGCGTGGCGCGTGCCCTCGGCGAGGCCGGCGCGACCGTCATTGTCACCGCCCGCTCGACCGAGACCGGAAACCGCACCGATGGCCGCGCTGAGGTCATCGAGGACACCGCCCGCGAGGTCGATGCCGCCGGCGGGCGGGGCCATCACTACATCTGCGACCACACCAAGGAGCGCGATGTCGACACGCTGGTCTCGTGGTGCCTGCGCCGCTTCGGGCGCATCGATGTGCTGGTCAACGCGGTGTGGGGCGGCAACGAGGGCTTCGACGGCACACGCCATGCCGATGGCTCGCAGTTCGGAACACCATTCTGGCGGCGTGGCTCCCGCTCGCTCGGGCATGCACTCGAAAGCGGGCTCTACGCCCAGTTCCTTACCTCCCGCGCGGTGACACCGGCCATGGTCTCCGCCAAGAAGGGCCTCATCGTCAGCATCAGCTTCGACACTGGCCCCGGATACCTCGGCGATGTTGTCTACGATCTGGCCAAGACCGCCATGAACCGGCTGTCGCTGGCCATGGCCGAGGAGCTGAAGCCGCATGGGGTGAGCGCCCTGGTGGTCTCGCCCGGCTTCGTGCGCACCGAGCGGGTGGTCGATGCCGGCATGTCAGCCGACGCCACCGAGACCGCGCGCTATGCCGGCCGTGCCGTGGCAGCGCTCGCAGCCGATCCCGATGTGAGCCGCTTTTCCGGCCAGATCGTCCATGCCGCCGACATGGCGCGGCTTTATCACTTCACCGACGATGACGGCTCGCAGCCGTCCCGTTTCACACCCGATCGAGGGAACTGACCATGACCAGCCAGACAGACAGCACCGCCAAACCGCTTGCCGGCAAGACCGTGTTCATCACCGGCGGATCGCGCGGCATCGGCCTTGCCATTGCGCTGCGCTGCGCGCGGGATGGCGCCAACGTGGCCATTGCCGCCAAGACCTCCGAGCCGCACGCCAAGCTGCCTGGCACGATCCACGAATCCGCCCGCGAGATTGAGGCCGCCGGTGGCAAGGCCCTCGCGATCCAGATGGATGTGCGTGAGGAAGCCCAGGTGGCGGAGGCGCTGGCGCGCACCGTCGAGACATTTGGCGGCCTCGACATCCTCGTCAACAATGCCTCGGCGATCCAGCTCACCGGCACCGCCGCGACCGACATGAAGCGCTATGACCTGATGCACGGCGTCAATGCGCGCGGCACCTTCATGACCACCAAGCTGGCGGCACCCTACCTGGCCAAGTCCGCCAATCCGCACGTGCTGATGCTCTCGCCGCCGCTCGACATGAAGGAGAAGTGGTTCAGCCCCCATGTCGCCTACACCATGGCCAAGTATGGCATGAGCATGTGCGTGCTCGGCTTTGCCGGCGAGTTCCGGCGTGATGGCATCGCCGTCAACGCCCTGTGGCCGCGCACCACGATTGCCACCAGCGCGATCCGGTATGTCGTCGGTGACCAGCTCATGGCCATGAGCCGCACGCCGGAGATCATGGCAGACGCTGCGCACGCGATCTTCTGCAAGAGCGCCCGCGTCTTCACGGGGCAATTCCTGATCGATGACAGCTTCCTGGCCAGCGAGGGCGTCACCGACTTCCTGCCCTACCGGGTTGACCCATCGAAGCCTCTCGCTCCCGACTTTTTCGTGCCCGACGAGATGATGCCGCCCTCCGGCGTGAAGGGCGGCATCTGACATCCTGCATCTGGCTGGCTGCGTATGCCGGTCAGCTCGGACGGCGGTTGCACTCGCGCTGGGCATGCCATTCGGCCTGTGTCCGTGCGATCCCGACCACGCCGCTGTCGCAGTTGGGGCGCGGAGGCCTGACGACGATGCGGACCCGTGCCGGACGGCGGCAGTTTGCGGTGATGCAGTTCGGATTGGCGGCAGCGGGCGGCACCATGATGGCGTAAAGTTCGCTCGATCCCCCATCCGCGCCGGAAGTACCAACGCCCGGGCCGGCACCACCGCCGCCGCCACGGCCACCACCGGCAGCAGCCTGAGCGGCGGCCGGTTCTGCCAGCATCAGCGATGTGCCGGCGAAGGTGCCGGTGGTCATCAGGGCGGCAACGACGAAGGCTGCCTTGGATGTCTTGAAAACGTTCATGTCACTCTCCTGTTGCGATGGATCAGAACATCTGGTCCTGACCATGGGTCGGAGGAGATCGCGCTTTGGTTCAATGGCGGGGCTGTTTTTTCTGCGGCGCAGACCTCCCGCCATGCATCCGGCATCAAGGCCTTGCTTGACCTGACCCCTGCCGGCAGGCCAAACACCGCGCGTTCACCCAAGGCGCTTTTTTGCGATGACACCACGAGCCGACAGCACCCGATCCGCTTCTCTCGATCCCGCCCGCTCCTTCCAGGGGCTTCTGCTGACGCTGCAGCGGTTCTGGGCAGAGCGCGGCTGTGTCATTCTCCAGCCCTATGACATGGAGGTCGGTGCCGGCACGTTTCACCCTGCCACCACGCTAAGGGCTCTGGGGCCAAGACCGTGGAAGGCCGCCTATGTGCAGCCCTCGCGCCGCCCCAAGGATGGCCGCTATGGCGAGAACCCCAACCGCCTCCAGCACTATTACCAGTTTCAGGTCATCCTGAAGCCGAGCCCGCCCGACCTGCAGCAACTCTACCTCGACAGCCTCGCCGCCATCGGCGTCGATCTGGCGCTGCACGATGTGCGCTTCGTCGAGGATGACTGGGAAAGCCCCACGCTCGGCGCCTGGGGTCTTGGCTGGGAATGCTGGTGCGACGGCATGGAGGTCAGCCAGTTCACTTACTTTCAGCAGGTCGCCGGCATCGAATGCGCGCCGGTCTCCGGCGAACTGACCTACGGGCTGGAGCGCCTCGCCATGTATGTCCAGGGCGTCGAGAACGTCTACGATCTCAACTTCAACGGCCTCGAAGGGCCGGACAAGGTCACCTATGGCGATGTCTTCCTTCAGGCCGAGCAGGAATACTCGCGCCACAATTTCGAGCATGCCGACACGGTGATGCTGTTCGAGCAGTTCCGGATGGCGGAAGCCGCCTGCCAGTCCTATCTGGCCGCCGGCGAGCCCGCCCCCGGCTCCAACGACAACCACCACACGCTGGCTCTGCCCGCCTATGACCAGTGCATCAAGGCAAGCCACGTCTTCAACCTGCTCGATGCGCGCGGCGTGATCTCTGTCACCGAGCGGCAGGGCTACATCCTGAGGGTGCGTGAACTGGCCAAGGCCTGCGGTGCAGCCTACCTCAAGACCCGCGACGGCGGCGCTGCATGACAGGCCGGATCATCGCGCAAGCCTCGATCCTGCTGTCGCGCGGAATTCTCAGGTTCTGACCGGGGATTCGCCGCTCGCCGGAAGCCGTTGCGACGATTTGGCGGAGGCGCGTCGCCTGCTACGCCATCTGCGGTGGCAACACGCGGCATGGATACGTGCGGACACAAAAAAGCTCTGTCTTGACCAATCGGTCTGGCGGAAAATCCGACAACATTGATGTCCCGGATTATTGTTGTTCATCGCGAAAATATGAATAAATAAAATAACAAAGACACATTGCCGAATACATCAGCATTAATCAAATATAAATGCCCGTTAATTTCAATTACAAAAATTGAATTCCAGATCATTATCGGAATATTTATTCATATACACAAAGGCAATTTTTGCGCGCAGACAGACACAAAAGTTACAATTGAAACAATTGCCATACCCGTTTCAATTCCGATTGTAGTTATCCATGGAAAGTGCATAACGGCATGACGCAGCAGTTTTGATTGATTTCAGGAATTGTCCCCATGCCCCCGATTGATGGCACTTCCGGCGACGACAGCCTCGACGGAACAACAGTCGATGACACCATCAACGGCCTGGAAGGCAACGATACGCTCAGCGGGCTGGAGGGGAATGACCTTCTCCTGGGCGGCGGCGGCAGTGATACTCTGATCGGCCATGACGGGCTCGATACGCTGGATGGCGGCGAGGGTGCCGACAGCCTGGCCGGCGGCGGCGGAAACGACCTCTACATCGTTGATTCTGTCGGTGATGTGGTCACTGAAGTGACCGGCGAAGGAACCAGCGACACCGTCGAGGTTTCCCTGTCGAGCTATACGCTTGGCGCAAATCTTGAGGCGCTGGTTTTCAGCGGCACCTCGGGGGGCTTCGAGGGCACCGGAAACGACAGCAACAACACGATCACGGGCGCTGCCGGAAACGACACGCTCTGGGGTCTGGAAGGCAACGACTCGCTCACCGGCTTGGGCGGCATGGACCGGCTCGATGGCGGCACCGGCAATGATACGATGGTCGGCGGGACTGACGGCGATTCGTATTATGTCGATTCCGTTGGTGACGTCGTCATCGAAGCTGCGAATGAGGGAACGTTCGACACCATCTTCACCACACTGGCGAGCTACACGCTCGGTGACAATGTGGAGCAGCTGCGCTTTGATGGCACGTCAGGAGCGTTTTCCGGCACCGGAAATGCCCTCGACAACTACATGGTCGGCGGAGCCGGCAACGATACGCTCGTTGGTCTTGGTGGCAATGACTACTTCGAGAGCGGCGCGGGTGCCGACAGCATGGTCGGTGGCGAAGGCGATGACATTTACATCGTCGATGATGCCGGTGACGTGGTTGTCGAGGCCGCGAACGAGGGTACTTTCGATTCTGTCAACACAACGCTGTCGGGCTACACCCTTGGAGCCAATGTTGAGGCTTTGACCAGCGCCGGGACCGAGGCGTTCACCGGCACCGGCAATGAACTGGACAACTACATCAATGGCGGTGCCAGTAACGACACGCTGTTTGGTCTTGGCGGCAATGACATTCTGCAGGGTCGTGGCGGCACAAACCGGCTGGTTGGCGGAAGCGGCAACGACACTTACGAGATAGGCTCTCCTGATGATGTCGTCGTTGAGAGCGCGGACGACGGCACCGACACGGTCTCTGTTGTCTTTTACGAACCTTTCAACGGAACGACATTTTCCTATACTTTGGCCGACAATGTCGAGTACCTCTACTATTCTGGCGATGTGAGTTTTGTCGGCACGGGCAATTCCGCCGACAACACCATTGCCGGCAACGGCAACGCACCCGGCAACAACGACCAGCTCTTTGGCCTCGCCGGCAATGATCAGCTGTTCGGCTATCGTGGCGATGACACACTCGATGGTGGAACAGGCGCAGATTCGCTTTTTGGCGGCCTCGGCAACGACGTTTACATCGTCAATGACGCCGCAGATCAGGTGACCGAGTCGTTCAACGAAGGCATCGACACGGTCCGCACGGACCTTGCCAGCTACACTCTCGGCAACGATGTCGAGAACCTGACATACACGGGGTCGGGCGCGTTCACTGGCACTGGCAATGCCGAGGCCAATGTCATCACAGGTGGCACAGGCAACGACACCCTGTCCGGCTTGCTGGGCGACGACACCCTTGTCGGCCTCGGCGGCAATGATACCTATATCGTTGATTCAGTGCTTGATGTGATCACGGAAGTGGCTGGCGGCGGCACCGATACGGTGCAGACCGAGCTGGCCAGCTACACGCTTGGCACCGATATCGAAAACCTTACCTACACAGGTAGCGGCAACTTCTCCGGGACAGGCAACAGCGACGGCAACCAGATCAGTGGTGCCGCGCTTGACGACACGCTTTCCGGACTTGGCGGCAATGATACGCTCGATGGCGGCGCTGGCGCAGACAGCATGGTCGGTGGCGAAGGCGATGACACCTATCTTGTCGACACCGCATCAGACATCACCGAGGAAGCCACGGGCGGCGGCACCGACACCGTGCGGACCGCGCTGAGCAGCTACACGCTTGGCACTGACATCGAAAACCTGACCTACACAGGCTCAGGCACCGGCACAGGCAACGCCCTCGCCAACACGCTGACAGGCGGCTCCGGCAGCGAAACACTGGAAGGGGCCGGCGGCAACGACACCTTCATCGCCAGCCTCGGCAATGACCTTCTGGTCGGCGGCGAAGGTGATGATGTGCTCCGGCTGTCCGGTTCTGTCGGCAGCTATACGTTTTACAACTTCACGGGTGTGGGCGGCGGCGTTGTGGTCACCGGGGCCAATGGCTCCGACACGGTGCAAGGCGTGGAGTTTGTCCAGTTCGACACAGGCGGCCCGGTTGCCATCAGCAGCCTCGCTGGCAACCTGATCGAGGGCACCATCAACAGCGAAACTCTGACAGGCACAGCTCAGAGCGATTTCCTGTCCGGCTTTGCAGGCAATGACACGCTGGTCGGCAACGACGGCAACGACATGCTGGACGGAGGCGAGGGCAATGACAGCATGGTCGGTGGCCTCGGCAACGACACTTATGTCGTCGATGCCACGACCGATGTCATCACGGAGGCCTTGAATGCCGGGACGGACACCGTCCAGACGACGCTGGCGAGCTACACCCTCACCACGCCGGCAACGCTCGCCAATGTCGAGAACCTGACATTCACCGGCACCGGCAATTTCACCGGGACAGGCAATGCGCTGGGCAATGTCATCACTGGCGGCAGCGGCAACGACACGCTCGCAGGCGGCATCGGCAACGATACCCTGCTTGGCAATGGCGGCAATGACAGTCTCGATGGCGGCGCGGGCAATGATTCGATGGCCGGTGGCCTCGGCGATGACACCTATGTGGTGGACGCCGCAGGCGATGTCGTCATCGAGGAAGTCGGCGAAGGGATCGATACGGTCCGGACTTCGGTCGTGAGTTCCTCGCTCGCCACTTTGGTCAACATCGAAAACCTGACCTACACCGGCGCAGTGGCCTTCACAGGAACCGGCAACACGCTGGACAACACCATCACCGGCGGCGCCCTCGGCGACAATCTCGCTGGCGGCGACGGCGCAGACACGCTGGTCGGCAATGCCGGCAATGACACGCTGAGAGGCGGTGAAGGGGCGGACTCCCTCGTTGGCGGGCTTGGCGACGACATCTACGTCGTCGATGCGTCCGACACGATCGCCGAACTCTCCGGTGCCAGCTCCGGCACGGATCGCGTCGAAACCACGCTTGGCAGCTATTCCCTCGCCGCCATCGCCAACGTCGAGAACCTGACCTTCACGGGCACAACCGGCAACTTCACCGGCACCGGCAATGACCTTGCAAACGTCATCATCGGTGGCGCTGGCAACGACATGCTTGATGGCGGCGGCGGCATCGACAACATGACTGGTGGCCTCGGCAACGACACCTATGTCGTCGATCTTGCAACCGACATCATCACCGAACTGGCTGGCGCGGGAACTGGCACGGACACGATCCAGACGGTGCTGGCGAGCTACAGCCTCGCTGCTCCGGCAACGCTCGCCAATGTCGAGAACCTGACCTTCACCGGCACCGGCAATTTCACCGGCACGGGCAATGGGTTGAACAACGTCATCACCGGCGCTGGCGGCAATGACACGCTTCTTGGCGGCCTCGGCAATGACACCCTGCTCGGCAATGGCGGCAACGACAGCCTCGATGGCGGCGCTGGCGCTGACAGCCTCGTCGGCGGCCTCGGCGATGACACCTATGTGGTGGACGTCGCAGGCGATGTCGTCTCCGAGAACAGCGGCGAAGGCACCGACACGGTCCGGACGGCGCTGGCCAATGCATCGCTGGCCACGATCGCCAACGTCGAGAGCTTGACCTACACGGGCGCGGCGGCCTTCACCGGCACTGGCAACACACTGGACAATGCCATCACCGGTGGCGCCCTCGGCGACAGCCTCGCCGGTGGCGATGGCGCCGACACGCTGACCGGCAATGCTGGCAATGACCGGCTGGTTGGCGATGCAGGGGCGGATTCGCTTGTCGGCGGGATTGGCGATGACGTCTATGTCATCGATGCGGACGACATCATCACCGAGCTTGCAGCGCAGGGCACGGATCGCGTCGAAACCACGCTCGCCAGCTATTCGCTGGCTGCCATCGCCAATGTCGAGAACCTGACCTACACGGGCACCGGAGCCTTCGCCGGCACAGGCAACGCGCTGAACAATCGCATCGAGAGTGGTGCCGGCAGCTTTGCCGACATGCTCGATGGCGGCGCTGGTGCCGATACGATGATTGGCGGCCTGGGCTCGGATACATACATTGTCGACAACATCGGCGATGTCGTCACCGAGTTGGCCGGCGGCGGCAATGACAGCATCCTGACATCGCTGAACACCTACAGCCTTGTCAGCTTCGCTTCGGTCGATAACCTGACCTTCACCGGAACCGGCAACTTCACCGGCACGGGCAACACCCAGTTCAACCGGCTGACAGGCGCGGGCGGCAATGACACGCTTTCAGGCGGTGACGGCAACGATACGCTGACCGGCAATGATGGTCATGACAGCCTGACCGGTGGCGCCAACAGCATCACCGGCGGCGGTGACAGCCTCATTGGTGGCGAAGGCCATGACACGCTGGATGGCCTCGACGGCACCACACGTGACACCCTGGACGGCGGCCTCGGCAACGACGTCTATCTGATCGACGGCATCAGCAGCTTCGGCACCTTCAGCTATGACCAGATCGAAGCCGATGCTGGCGGCATCGATACCATCCGGACGTCTGCTGCGCGCATCGACCTTGATGATTTCAATTTCTCAGCCAGTGGCATCGAAAATCTGACCTACACCGGCACCCTGGCCTTCACCGGCTCCGGCAATGCCGCCAACAACCACATCATCGGCGCTGGCGGCGCTGACTCCATGATCGGCGCTGCTGGTGCCGATACGCTGGATGGCGGCGCGGGCAATGACACCCTCGACGGCGGGAGTGACAACGACCGGCTGATCGGCGGGCTCGGCACGAACACACTGCGTGGCGGCAGCGGTGAAGACACCTATGTCGTCAGCTCGCAGGCCGACGTGATCGAGGAAGATGATTTCTCGTTTGGTTTTGGCCCCTTCGAGATCGACACGGTCGAGACCGCGCTGGGCTCGTTGTCGATAGCGAACTACGACAACGTCGAGAACCTGACCTTCACCGGCACCACCGGCACTTTCACCGGCACAGGCAACGCCGGTGACAACGTCATCACCGGCGGCAACGGCAATGACACCCTGCGCGGTGGCGCTGGCGATGACACGCTGATCGGCGGCGCTGGCAATGACAGCATCGACGGTGGCGACAGTGTGTTTGGTGACGTGCTCGTCCTGAACGGCCTGCGGTCGGACTACACCTTGGCCTACAATGCCACCGGCCAGACCACCGTCACACGCAATGGCGGTGGCGGTGATGGCACCGACATCTTCATCAACATCGAGACCATCCGGTTTCGTGATGGCGTCAACACTGTCGATGTCGCGGTCAACAGCATCTTTGGCGTATCCCTCATCGGGACAGCGGCCAATAACACGCTGGAAGGAGAAAGCTCCCGGACCGACTATCTCGACGGTGCCGGTGGCAACGACACGATCCAGGGCGCTGGAGGCGGCGACATCCTGATCGGCGGTCTCGGCACCGACACTCTCGACTATTCCACCGTCGGAGCCAGCTTCAGCGTCAACGTCACCCTGAACGGGACAAACGTGACCACGGTCACGTCCTCGACCGCTTCCGCCACCGGCGACCGGATCAGCGGCTTCGAGAACGTCATCGGCACGCAAATCGATGACACCATCACCGGCGATGCCGGCAACAACCAGCTTGATGGCGGCGAGAGCCTTGCCTCGGATGTCCTTAATGGTGGCGCAGGCAATGACACGCTCATCGGCGGCGAGGGCAGCGACACGCTGATCGGCGGTGCCGGCAATGACGTGTTCGTCGTCACCTATGACGACAACAACCAGTTCTTCACCCTGGCGCCATCGGACACCATCACCGAAGAAGCCAATGGCGGCATCGACCTCGTCGAGACAGACGTCGACAACTACTCGCTGGATGGCATCGCCAATGTCGAGAACCTGACCTTCAAGGGGACAGGCAGCTTCACCGGCACCGGCAATGCACTGGCCAACATCATCACCGGCGGCGCTGGCAATGACACGCTGGATGGCGGGCTGGGCAGCGACACGCTGATCGGGGGCCTCGGCGATGACGTTTATCGCAACGTCGTGCAGGGCGATGCCATCACCGAAGCGGCCAATGCCGGCACTGACAGGATCGAGACCAACGCCAGCGCCTTCAGTCTCGCGACTTACACCAACATCGAGAACCTGACCTATCTCGGCCTCGGCAATGACGCCTTCTCGGGCACCGGCAATGCGCTCGCCAATGCCCTCACCGGCGGCGAGAACAACGACACGCTGGATGGCGGCACGGCCGCCGACACCATGACCGGCGGCGATGGCGATGACACTTACGTGGTCGACAACACCGACGATCAGGTCGTTGAGCAGGCTGGCCAAGGCACGGACACGATACGGACCGCCCTCACCAGCCGGACCCTTGGAGACGACATCGAGAACCTCGTGTTCACCGGCGCGGCTTCCACCGGCACCGGCAACACGCTCGACAACACGATCACCGGCGGCGCGGGTGCTGACACACTCTCAGGCCTTGAAGGCAACGACACGCTTGTCGGCCTTGGCGGCATCAACCGCCTCATTGGCGGTTTGGGCGATGACACCTATGTCGTGTCCGCGCAGACCGATGTGATCGTTGAAGCGTCCGGCGATGGCACCGACACTGTCAGCACAGCCATCACGGCCTACAGCCTTGCAGCCATCCCGCTCAGCGCGGTCGGTGCGACGCTGGCTGACGTCGAGAACCTGACCTTCACTGGCACGTTGGCCTTCACCGGCACCGGCAACACTCTCGACAACCGCATCACCGGCGGCAACGGCAATGACACCCTGCGCGGCGGTGATGGCAACGACACGCTTGTTGGCGGGGCTGGCAATGACAGCTTCGACGGCGGCGCTGGCATCGGCGACACAGTCAATCTTGCATTGAGTTCCGGCGATTACCGTTTCAGCTACACAGCGACAGGCCTGCGCACGGTCACCGCACTGAGCGGGACAGACGGCACCGACACGCTGGATCTGAGTGTCGAGACGGTCGTTTTTCTGGACCCTATCTTCGGAAGCTCCGCGCAGACGAGCAGCATTTTCGGCAGCTTCATCAGCGCCAGCAACACCAACACCACCGGTGCGAACACGCTGTTCGGCACCAATCTCAGGGTCGACTACATCGACGCCGGCACTGGCGATGACACGGTGTTTGGGTCCAATGCCGGACCTTATGGCGGCGACAACCTGTTCGGCGGCCTGGGCATCGACACGCTCGACTATAGCAGCTTGAGCACCGCGATCACACTCTCGCTTGTCACCGGCATTGTCTCCAATGGCGACCGCATCAGCGGCTTCGAGAACGTCATCGGCAGCGCTCAGAGCGCCAACAGCATCACCGGCGACGCGCTGGCCAACAGACTGGAGAGCAGAGGCTTTTCCGACACGCTCGATGGCGGCGCAGGCAATGATACGCTGGTCGGCGACGCGGTTGACCGCCTGATCGGTGGCGCAGGCGATGACACCTACATCGTGTCCTCTGACCAGCTCACGATCGTCGAAGCCGCTGGCGGCGGCACCGACACGATCGAGATCGTGGGCAGCTTTGCGCTGTCCAACCCGGCCAACCCGAGCTCGCCATCCAATGCGGCATTTGGCCAAATCGAGAACCTGAAATTCGGTCTGTCGAATGGCCAGAACGCGGTTGGTATCGGCAACGCACTCAACAACATCCTCACCGGCGGCGCATCGAACGATGAACTGACCGGCGCAGGCGGCCGCGACACGCTTGCAGGCGGCGCCGGCAACGACATCTACTATCTCGGCACCGATGTCACCGATGTCGTCACCGAAGCGCTGAACAACGGAACCGACACCGTCTACGTCAACGGCACCTATACGCTTGGTGCCAATGTCGAGAACCTGGGCGCGGAAACCTCTGCGGCGCTAAACGGCACGGGCAACGAACTCAACAACACCATCACCGGCAGCACCAGCAGCGACACCTTGTCGGGGCTCGCCGGCGACGACACGCTTTTCGGCGCTGAAGGGGCGGATTCGCTTCTGGGCGGCCTTGGCAGCGACGAACTCTATGGCAACGAAGGCAACGACACGCTTGTCGGCGGCGACGGCTTAGGCATCATGGAAGGCCGCACCGGCGACGACACCTATGTCGCCGAGATGGGCGAGGATCTGCGGGAAGTTGCTGGCGAGGGCATCGACACGGTCCAGACCTCCGCAGCGGCGTTCACCCTGCGCTCCGATTTCGACGGCAACTTCGAAAACCTCACCTTCATCGGTCTTGCCACGGCAGCCTTCACAGGCGTGGGCAACGGGCTCGGCAACACCATCACCGGTCTGGGCGGCAATGACAGCCTCAGCGGTCTTGTCGGCGACGACACGCTTGCTGGCGGCGCCGGCAACGATACGCTGCTCGGCGGCGCGGACAATGACAGGCTGCTCGGTGGCCTTGGCAACGACAGCCTCGATGGCGGGGCTGGTACTGACGACATGCGGGGCGGGGCCGGCGACGACATCTATGTGTTCGACACACAGGCGGATATTGTCGTCGAAGCGCTGAACGAGGGCAACGATCTGGTCCAGACGGCGCTCGGCTCCCTCTCCATTGGCAACTATGCCAATGTCGAAAACCTGACGTTCACCCCCACAACCGGCACCTTCTCCGGCACAGGCAACGCGTCTGCCAACACGATCACCGGTGGTGGCTTCAATGACACGCTGGATGGCGATGACGGCAATGACCGGCTCATCGGCAATGCAGGGGCGGATTCCCTCTTCGGCAATGGCGGCGACGACACGCTGATCGGCGGCGCGGGCAATGACACCTTCAATGGTGGCGCGGGCGTCGACACGTTCAATCTGACGGGCCTGCAATCGGCCTACATGTTCAGCCTCAACGGCGCCGGCGTGTTCGTCACGCACAATGCGGGCGGAACGGATGGTGTTGACCAGCTGATCGACGTCGAGCGCGTCAGCTTCGCTGGCGGGGCGAGCGTGCTGCTGAGCACGCTGGTCGGCACCAGCTTCACCAGCGCGCCCGGCCAATCCAGTTCGCTGATCGGCACAGGGCTTGTCGACTACATTGATGGTGGCAATGGCAACGACACCATCGCGGGCCTCGGCGGCGCGGACACGCTGATCGGCGGCTCCGATATCGATACGCTGACCTACGCAGCCTCGCTCGCTGCCGTCACCGTGACGCTGAATGGCGCGTCCTCGGGCGGCGATGCGGCGGGCGACTCCATCTCGGGCTTCGAGAACCTGATCGGTTCGGCCTTTGCGGACGCGCTCACCGGCGACAGTCAGGCAAACATCATCGATGGTGGCGGTGCCAACGACACGCTTGACGGTGGCGCGTCCAACGACACGCTTCTGGGCGGCGCAGGCGATGACCTGCTGACCGGCGGCGCGGGCAATGACAGCTTCGCAGGCGGGCTCGGCAACGACACCTATGTGCTCGATGCCCAGGGCGATATGGTCACGGAAGACTCCATCGTCGGCAGCGGCATCGACCTTGTGCGGACGGACATCGCCGCGCTCTCCATTGGCAGCTATGCCAACGTCGAGAACCTGACCTACTTTGGCGCCGGCAACTTCACCGGCACGGGCAACGCGTCTGCCAACATCATCACCGGCGGTCTGCTGAACGACGTGCTGGATGGCGGCGATGGCAATGACAGCCTCATCGGCAATGCAGGGGCGGACTCCCTGTTCGGCAACATCGGCGACGACACGCTGGTGGGCGGCACAGGCGACGACACGTTCAATGGGGGTGAAGGCACTGACACGATCAATCTGAGCGGCCCGCAGTCGGCCTACAGCTTCATCGACAATGGCGTCGATGTGCTGCGCATCGTCCACACCGGCACGGATGGCTCCGATCAGCTCATCGACATCGAACGTGTCAGCTTCGCTGGCGGGCCATCGGTGCTGCTTAGCAGCCTTGTCGGCGCGCGGATCCTTGGTTCGACGAGTGGGCCGAGCACGCTCACCGGCACGGCGTTGCCTGAGTATATCCTGAACAGGATATCGATGGGCACTGTCGAGGGCGGTGCCGGCGCAGACACCATAATTGGTGCCGGCAACAACTCGACTCTGGCTTACACAACATCAAACGCCGGCGTCACCGTCGTCATCAACAACTCTGGTGCCGGCAACGGTGCGGGTGGCCATGCGCAGGGCGACAGCTTCCTGGGGTTCCAGAATGCCATTGGTTCTGCCTTCAATGACTTATTGGTCGGGAACATTGGTTCCAACAGTCTGGTCGGCGGCGCAGGCAACGACACGCTGGACGGCAATGTCGGCTTGGGGAATGACACGCTGGATGGCGGCACCGGCGTCAACCGACTTGTGGGCGGTGCAGGCAACGATACCTATATTGTTAGCAATCAGGCGGACACGGTTGTCGAACAGGCAAATGATCCTAGCGGATTCACTTACGGCAATGACACTGTCCTCACGGCGCTCTCCAGCCTGTCGATTGCGACCTATGACAACGTCGAGAACCTCACTTACAACGGCACCGGCTCCTTCACCGGCACAGGCAACTCGCTCGGTAACGTCCTCAACGGCGGAGGGCAGAACGACACGCTCAATGGTGGTGATGGTAACGACAGCATCATCGGTGGCCTCGGGGCGGACTCACTGATTGGTGGCCTTGGCAATGACACGCTTGTCGGCGGTGCCGGTAATGACACACTAAACGGCGGTGATGGAATCAATAAGATCGATACGATCATCCTGTCAGGCGGAAGTTTCGAATACACGGTCATAGCAGACGTGCAGGGTGCCATCGTGGTCCACAACAATGGCGGCAGCGATGGAACTGATCGGCTTTTGAACATTGACCGATTGGCGTTTTCAGATCTGACCTTCGCAATTAGTGCTTTAGTTGGCCAGCGGATCGTCAATGGGGCAGGCATTGCTGCCACGCTCACCGGCACGGCTAGCGGCTCTGACCTGTCTGATTACATCGACGGCGGCGACCTCAACGACACCATCGCCGGGCTTGACGGCGCGGACAACCTTGTCGGCGGCAATGGCTTCGATACGCTGGACTATTCGGCCTCGACTGGCCCTGTCACCGTGACGCTGAACGGCTCGCTCGTCACCACCGGCAGCGGCGGCGATGCCGAAGGCGATCAGATCAGCGGCTTCGAAAACATCCTCGGCTCCGGCCAGAGCGACTCGCTGACAGGCGACGCTGGCGCAAACCGGCTCGAAGGCGGCAACGGCGCGGACACGCTGAATGGCGGCGCAGGCATTGACACGCTCATCGGCGGTTTGGGCAATGACCTCTACATCGTTGATGTGCAAACCGATGTCGTCACAGAAGACCCCGGCGCGGGCACGGACACGGTGCAGACGGCGGCCGCTACGATCTCGATCGCCAACTACGCCAACGTCGAGAACCTGACCTTTGCCGGCACCGGCAACTTCAGCGGCACCGGCAACACGGGTGCCAACACCATCACCGGCGGCATCGGCAACGACACGCTCAATGGTGGCGATGGCGCGGACAGCCTTGTTGGCAATGGCGGCGCGGACTCCCTCCTCGGCGGGGTCGGTGACGATACGCTGACAGGCGGCGCTGGCAACGACACGCTGGTAGGCGGCACAGAAAACGACACCGTGCTCCTGTCAGGCCCGCAATCCGCCTACACGTTCAGCAACGGACCGACGGGCCTTTTCGTGACGCACAATGCCGGCACGGATGGCACCGACAGGCTGGACGGGATCGAGTTCGTGCGTTTCGCGGGCGGCGCAGCCGTCGCGATCAGCACGCTGATCAGCCCTGCGCAGGTGAACCCTGCCGGGATTGCGGCGAACCTCACCGGCACAGCGCTGGCCGACTACATCGATGGCGGCGACCTCAATGACACCATCGCAGGCAGCGCCAGCGGCGATGTCCTGATCGGCGGCACCGGCATCGACACGCTCACCTATGCAGCTTCACTCGGATCTGTGAGGGTCACGCTCAATGGCCTGCTCATCACCACCGGCAGCCTCGGCGATGCGGAAGGCGACCAGATCAGCGGCTTCGAGAATATCATCGGTTCTGCCTCGAGCGACACGCTCACCGGCGATGCTGGCGCAAACCGCCTTGATGGTGGCGCACTCAATGACGAGATGGCCGGCGGCCTCGGCAACGACACCTATGTTGTCGACAATGCCAGCGATTTTATCACTGAAGCAGCCAATGCCGGCGTCGACACGATCGAGACGACACTGAATGGCCTGTTCCTGACCAGCTTGCCGGGCAGTTCCGACGAAAACATCGAGAACCTGACCTTTACCGGCGTCGGCACTTTCGACGGCAGGGGCAACACGCTTGCCAACGTGATCACCGGTCGCAGTGGCAACGATAGCCTCTATGGCCTTGACGGCAACGATACGCTGATCGGCAATGGCGGGAATGACTTCCTGTCAGGCGGCGTTGGCAGCGACACCATCCGCCTGAGCGGGCCAGCAACGCGCTACACCTTCCTCGCCACCAGCAACGGCATCACCGTGACGGACAGCCTTGCAGTCGGCGATGACGGTGTCGACACGCTCGACGGCATCGAGTTCGTCAGCTTCGCAGGCGGCGCGGGCATCGCCCTCAGCACGCTGGCCGGCGTTTCCATTTTCCACAATGCTCCCGCCGCCGTGCTGACCGGCACCGGCTTCATCGACTACATCATCGGCAGCGGTGGCAATGACACCCTGATCGGCCTGGCAGGTGGGGACGAACTCATTGGCGGCGCAGGCGTCGATACGGTGAGTTATGCCGCTTCGAACGCCGGCGTCACGCTGACCCTGAACGGCGCGACCGTCACCACCGGCGTGGGCGGCCATGCCGAGGGCGACAAGGTCAGCCAAGTCGAGAATATCATCGGCTCGGCCTCCAACGACAGCCTCACCGGCGACGGGCTCGATAACCTGCTCGATGGCGGGCTTGGCAACGACACGCTCACCGGCGGGGCCGGCAACGACACCTATGTCGTCAATGCCACGTCCGATGTGGTGAGCGAAACAGGCGGCGGGACGGACACAATCCAGACCACGCTCGCGACTGCTTCGCTGGCGACCTACGCCAACGTCGAAAACCTGACCTACATCGGCACTTTGGCCTTCACCGGCACCGGCGACGGCGCGGCAAACGTGATCACCGGCAATGTCGGCAACGACACTCTGAATGGTGGCCTCGGAGCCGACACGATGATCGGCGGGGCGGGCAATGACACCTACACTGTCGACAATGCATTCGATGTTGTCACCGAGGACCTCAACGCAGGCATCGACACGATCCTGACAACGCTTGCAGCCTTCAATCTCTACGTTCCTGGTGGCAACCCGAACAATGTCGAGAACCTGACCTTTACAGGCACTGGCAATTTCAGAGGCGAGGGCAGCCGCCTTGCCAACATCATCACCGGCGGGGCCGGCAACGATACGCTCCTTGGATGGGAGGCCGATGACACGCTGATTGGCGGAGGTGGCAATGACAGCATTGATGGTGGGGCGGGCACCGCCGACACTGTCCGCCTGAGCGGAACCGCTGCGCGATATACCTTTGTCCTGACCAGCACGGCCCAGGTCATCGTGACAGACTCACTCGTCGGTGGTGACGGTGTCGACACCTTGACGGACGTCGAGTTCGTCAGCTTCGCGGGCGGCGCGGGCGTGGCCCTCTCCACCCTGGCTGGGGTCTACATCAACGATGGCTCTGGAAGCTCACTGCTCACCGGGTCGAATATTGGCGACTACCTTGCTGGCAACAACGGCAACGACACTCTCATCGGTCTTGGCGGCGCTGATACGATCATCGGCGGCTCTGGCGACGACACCGTGAGCTACGCGGGATCGAACCTTGGCGTCACGCTGGACCTCAACGAGTTCGGTTTCGCCACAGGCAGTGGCGGCCACGCACAGGGTGATCAGGTCAGCGGCGTCGAGAATATCATCGGTTCCGGACTCAACGATACGTTGACGGGCACATCGCTGGCCAACCGGCTGGATGGAGGGGCTGGCAACGACACGCTGATCGGCGAGTCTGGCGCCGACACCCTGGTTGGCGGCACCGGCATCGATTCGATGGTCGGCGGCGCCGACAACGATACCTTCGTGGTCGATGTGCAGGGTGATATTGTGGTCGAAACCGAATTCGGAGGAACCGATACGGTGGAGACCTCTTTCGGGTCGTTGTCGATTGCGACTTACAACTTTGTCGAGAACCTCACCTACACCGGCGCCGGCACCTTCAACGGCACAGGCAACGACCTGAACAACACCCTCCGCGGTGGCGCCGGCAACGACACGCTGAACGGCGGCAATGGCAACGACACGCTTCATGGCGAAGCCGGCACCAACAGCCTCATCGGCGGGGCCGGCGATGACAGCTATTTTGTGACCAACTTGACCACAACGATCACCGAAGCACTTGGCGCTGGCCTCGATACTGTCTTCACGAACCTCTCGACCTTCTCGATTGCCAATTTCGCCAACGTCGAAATCCTCACCTTCACGGGTTCAGGCGGCTTCAACGGCACTGGCAACGCCGGAAACAACACCATCACCGGCACAGTCAACAACGACACGCTTGTTGGCGGAGCCGGCAATGACAGCCTTGTTGGCGGCACTGGGGCGGATAGCCTCGTCGGTGGCATCGGCAATGACATCCTGGTTGGCGGTACAGGTGCCGACACGCTGAACGGCGGCGAGGGTGCCGACACCTTGCAGGGCTCATCTGGCGTGCTCGACTTCGTGAACTCTCAGATCGAGCATTTCGTCTTCGACTGGCTGCCGACCGGAGGTCAGTTCGATACCGTCATTGGTTACGAAGCCGGTTTCGAAAAAATTGTGATCAGCAAGGCAGCCTTCGCAGGCTTCGGCGATGCCACGAACTTGGGCTATACTGGGCAACTTAACCAATCCGCAGTGGGAACAGCAGCCCAGTTCTACTACGAGTTCGAGGAGCCTTCCCAGTTTGGCCTCTACTACGATGCGGATGGCACAGGAGCGGCTGCAAGGGTGCAAGTCGCCCGGTTTTTCACCAATCAGATCCAGGCCGGCGACTTCATCCTGATCGCCTGACAGGCTCACCCAGCGTGCCGAGGCCGGCCTCGATCACCTTGCGCATCAGCGTGGACAACGGCTCGTCGCCCAGCGCGGCGAGCGGCGTGAAGCGGCTGCCCTCCGGCGCATCCGTCATCGCCGGAACGCGGGCGGCCAGCACCGTCAGTTCCAGCGGAAAGTGCGTGAAGACATGGCGCACCGGCGTGTTCGCGGTCAGCCAGTCGGCCGGCAACGGCCTTGCGCCCAAAGCCTCTGCCACACCCCGTTCAGCGGTCCACGCGCTGGTTGGCACCTCGGCCATGCCGCCGAGCAAGCCCTTGGGCGGACGCGTGCGCAGCAGGATCGCCTGATCGGCGCGCAGCACCACGAAGGCCGTGCCATGCCGCTGCGGGCGCTCCTTCTTTGCGACCTTTCGCGGAAAGCTCTCCTGCAGGCCAGCGTGACGCGCCCGGCACGGCGCCTGCCAAGGGCAAAGCGCACAGGCCGGCTTTCGCGGCGTGCAGATGGTCGCACCGAGATCCATCAGCGCCTGCGCGAAATCGCCGGGCCGGTCCGCCGGCACGATGGCCAGCGTGTGCGCCGCCACAGCGCCGCGGCCTGCCGGCATCGGCGCCTCCAGCGCATGAAGCCGGCTCATCACCCGTTCGACATTGCCATCGACGGCTGCCGCGACACGCCCGAAGGCGATGGCCGCCACCGCCGCAGCCGTATAGACCCCGATGCCCGGCAGATCGCGCAAGCCCGCCTCGGTGTCCGGAAAACGCCCGCCATGCCGCGCGACGACCGCCTGCGCGCAGGCATGAAGATTGCGCGCGCGGCTGTAGTATCCCAGCCCGGCCCAGGCGTTCATGACGGCCTCGGACGGCGCGGCCGCCAGCGCCTGCACATCCGGGAACCGCGCAAGGAAAGCCGCGAAATAGGGCTTCACCGCCTGCACCGTCGTCTGCTGCAGCATGATCTCCGACAGCCAGACCCGGTAAGGATCGGCCCTCTCGCCGGCCAGCGCCCGCCATGGCAGCTCGCGCCGGTGCCGGTCATACCAGATCAGCAGATCGAAGGCGGAAGCGGCGTGCATGCCCCTTGGTGGACCGGGACAGCCCCGGGCCGCAATCCCCCTGCGGGACAAGCCTGTTGAAGCCGGCAACCGCGCGTGGGACAGTGCCGCGATGACACCACCCGCAACCCCGCGCAAGCGCCCGCAGGCGAGGCCGCTGGCCGACCTGATCGGCACGGCCATGTCCCCCGCGCTGGCTGCCAAGGGCTTTGCCGGACGCGAGATCATCAGCGGCTGGAGCACGATCGTCGGCGAAAGGCTGGCGCTGCGCTCACGCCCCTTGAAGATCGACTGGCCCCGCAAGCGGCCCGACAGCGACGCCGAGCGCAGCGAGCCGGCCACGCTCGTCGTTCTGGTCGAAAGCGCCTTTGCCCCCGAACTCCAGCATGCCGCGCCTGTGCTGATGGCCCGCATCAATGCCCATCTCGGCTGGCCCGCCGTGGGCCGGGTCGTGTTGCGGCAAGGTCCCGTCGCGAGCATTGCGCAGGCAAGCCATGGTCTTGCCGCGCCGCTCGCACCAGCACTGGTCGAGAGCATCGAGACGGCAGCCGCCGCCTTTGCCGAGCCTGCACTCAAGGATGCCATCACGCGGCTCGGACTGGCCGTCAGCCGAAAGGCGGCGCGCACCCGGGGCGCAGGCTAGCCGCCCGGGCGGGACGGCCTGCGGCCCGGCGATGCTGGCGGAAACGTGTTCGGCACCGGTGCTTGCCTTCAGGGCCGATGGCAGTATGGTCCGGTCAAAACCCTGGCCTGCCCGATGCGGGGCGCGGCTCAATACCTGTGACGAAGAGGTTCGAGATGACGACACGCCGTGAGGTCCTGCTGGGCGGCTCTGCCGCCATGATCGCGCTGGCCGGTTCCGGCCCGGTGCTGGCCCAGTCCACGCTGAACATGGCCGAGGTTCTCGCCGCCACCAACCCGGCATTGCCCGATCTGGTCTATGGCGCTGCCGATGCCAGGGTCACGATCATCGAGTATGCATCGACCACCTGCTCGCATTGCGCTCGGTTCCACAACGATGTCTTTCCCGAACTCAAGACAAAGTATGTCGACAGCGGGAAGGTGCGCTTCATCTTCCGCAACTTCGTGCTCAATCCGCTCGATATGGCCGCGTCGATGCTGTCCTATTGCGGACCTGCCGAGCGGCGCGGCGCTTTCATCGAGTTTCTGTTCAAGCAGCAGGAAAAGTGGGCCTTCACCAACACGCCGCTTGATGCCTTGCTGACGGCAGCCCGACAGGCCGGTTTCACACAGGAAACGTTCACTGCTTGCTTGCAACGGCAGGATTTGTATGTCGCTTTGACTGCCATCAAGGACAAGGCGGCTGATGGTTTCAAGGTCAACTCGACGCCGACCCTGATCATCAACGGGCAGGTTCATCGCGGTGCGCTCACCATGCCGGAACTCGACAAGATCCTGCAGCCTCTGCTGGGCGCCTGACGCGCCGCAGGGCGCTGAGCGCTTGCGTCTGCGATTGCTGGGGCGGCAGCCATGAAGCTGACCCGTCTGAAGCTCACGGGCTTCAAGTCCTTCGTCGAGGCCACCGAATTCCAGATCGAGCCGGGATTATCCGGCGTGGTCGGCCCCAATGGCTGCGGCAAGTCCAACCTTGTCGAGGCCCTGCGCTGGGTCATGGGCGAAAGTTCGTTCAAGAACATGCGCGCCTCGGGCATGGACGACGTGATCTTTGCGGGGTCAGGCACGCGGCCGGCCCGCAACGTCGCCGAAGTCGGCCTGACGCTGGACAACAGTGACCGCAAGGCACCCAGCCAGTTCAATGACGTCGATCTGCTCGAAATCACCCGCCGCATCGAGCGAGAGGAAGGCTCGACCTACCGTGTCAACGGCAAGGAGGTGCGTGCCCGCGACGTGCAGTTGCTCTTTGCCGATGCTGCCACAGGCTCGCGTTCGCCCGCTCTGGTGCGGCAGGGCCAGATCAGCGAGATCATCTCGGCCAAGCCCCAGTCACGCCGCCGCATCCTCGAGGATGCAGCAGGCATCGCCGGGCTGCACTCGCGCCGCCACGAGGCCGAACTGAGGCTGCGCGCCGCCGAGGACAATCTCCTCAGGCTCGAAGATGTGCTGCGCGAAATCGAAAGCCAGATCGAGGCGCTGAAGCGGCAGGCCCGGCAGGCTGGTCGCTACAAATCGCTGGCCGCGGAGATCCGGGCTGCGGAGGCCTTGCTGGCCGCAATCAGCTATCGCGAGGCGCGCGACCAGGCAGCCGCCGCCGAGCGGGCAGCGGAAGCGGCCCTGCGCGATGTCGCCGAGGCGACCCGCATCCAGGCCGAGGCAGCGCGGCATCAGGCCGTGGCTGCCCATGCCCTGCCCGGCCTGCGCGACGCGGAGGCGGCTGCGGCTGCGGCGCTCACCCGCGTCAGGCGCGCGCTGGACGAGCTTGAAGCCGAAGAGCGCCGCAACCGCCAGCGCGCTGACGATCTGGCCCGGCGCCTTGGCGAACTCGACGCCGACCTGGCGCGAGAGGCGGCGCTGGCAGCCGATGCCGAGGCCAGCCTTTCCCGCCTGCGGACCGAGCAGGCGGCGCTGGAAGCGGCAGGTGCCGGCAGCGCTGAACGGCGCGGCGCGGCAGCCAGCCAGCAGGCTGAAGCCGACAAGGCTCTGGCCGAGGCTGAGGCGGCTCAGGCCACCGCACAGACGGCGCTCTCCGACCTGACGGCCAGGCGCGGCGCGTTCGAGCGCACCGTGCGCGATGCGTCCGAGCGGGCGGCCCGCCACAGGGTCGAGCGCGAGGGACTCGAAAGGGCCCTCGTTGCGCTTGATGCCACCAGCGGGGCAGGTGCTGCCATCGATGCGCTGCGCGAGGCTGTCGTTGCAGCCGGTGTTCTGGCCGAAGAGGCCGATGTCGCCGCGACACAGGCCCGTGCTGCGCTGGCCATCACCCGCGAAGCCGAGACGCGGACCCGCGCTCCGCAGGCCGAGACGGACCGCAAGGCCCAGCGTCTCGAAACCGAAGTCCGGACGCTTCAGAAGTTGCTGTCATCCTCGTCAGGCGGCCTGTGGCCACCGGTCCTTGACCAGATCGCGGTGCAGAAAGGCTTCGAGACAGCTTTGGGCGCTGCTCTCGGCGACGATCTCGACGCATCCTCCAATCCCTCCGCGCCGGCCCACTGGCGCGACACCGGCCAGCCCGCTGACGACCCGGCCTTGCCAGGTGATGCCGAGCCTCTGGCATCGCGTGTCCGCGCGCCGGCGGCGATGCTGCGACGCTTGCGCCAGATCGGCGTTGTCACTCGGGGCGACGGCGCGCGTCTGGTGGGCCAGCTCAAGGTCGGCCAGCGGCTGGTCTCGAAGGAGGGCGATCTCTGGCGCTGGGACGGCTTCACAGCCGCCGCCGAAGCACCGACCCCGGCAGCACGGCGGCTTGCCGAGAAGAACCGGCTGGGCGATCTCGAGCGCGAGGCGCAACTGGCGCGCGAGGCGGCTGAGGCTGCACGCGAGGCGCTGGATGCGGCCCAGAACGCCGTCCGCCAGGCAGCACAGACCGAGAGCCAGTGCGTGGAGGCTGCCCGCGACCAGCGCCGCCGTCTCGATACCGCGCGCGAGCAACTGGCCACAGCCGAACGCCGGATCGCCGAAACAGCCTCTCGGCGGGCTGGCCTCGTCGAAGGCGTGGGGCGTCTCGGTGCTTCTGAAGCGGAGGCTGCCCTGGCGCGCGCCCAGGCGGAAGAAGGCCTGAAGTCGCTCACGCCATCGCCGGAAATGGAAGCGGCCCTCTCGGCAGCGCGCGCCCTTGTCGCCGAGCGCCGCAGTCATGCCGCAGAGGCCCGCGCCGCCGTTCAGACCCTCGACCGCGAGGAAAACCTGCGCCGCGAGCGGCTCGCAACGGCAGCCGGCGAGATTGCCCGCTGGGTCGAGCGCATGGCGCGCTCGGATCTCGCCCGCGCCGAATCGGTCAAGCGCCGGGAGGCCGCCGCCGAGGAAAGCCGTATTCTGGAGCAGACACCCGACACGTTTCTGGTGCGGCGCCGCGAGCTTCTGGCGACGATCGAAACGACAGACACCGCCCGCAAGGCAGCAGCGGACGACCTTGCCCGCGCCGACCTCCTGCAGGCAGAGACCGACAGGGCTGCACGCCTCGCCCTGGATGTGCTGGCGGGCACCCGCGAGGCACGCGCAGCCTGCGAGGCGCGCGTGGAGGCGGCGCGGACGCGGCTTGACGATGTCACGCGGACGATCACGGAAACCCTGGACACCACGCCGGCAGGGCTGTTCGACCTGGCCGGACTCAAACCCGGCGAGACCCTCCCCGCCGCCAACGAGACCGAGCGCAAGCTGTCAGCCCTGAAGTCAGACCGGGAGCGTCTTGGCGCAGTCAACCTGCGTGCCGATGATGAACTGACGGAGATAGAAGCCAAGCGCGATGCGCTGGTGGGCGAGCGCGACGACCTCAACGAGGCGATCCGCCGGCTGCGGCAGGCCATTGGCTCGCTCAACCGCGAAGGCCGCGAGCGGCTGCTGGCGGCCTTCGAGGTCGTCAACGGCCACTTCAAGCGGCTGTTCGGGGTGCTGTTTGGCGGCGGCGAGGCCGAGCTGACCCTGATTGATTCGGATGATCCGCTCGAAGCAGGCCTCGAAATCCTGGCAAGGCCTCCGGGCAAAAAGACGCAGGTGATGTCGCTGCTGTCAGGCGGCGAGCAGGCCCTGACCGCGACCGCGCTGATCTTTGCTGTGTTCCTCACCAACCCTTCGCCGATCTGCGTGCTCGACGAAGTCGATGCCCCGCTCGATGACGCCAATGTCGAGCGCTACTGTGACTTGCTGCGCGACATGGTCGGCCAGACAGAGACGCGTTTCGTCGTGATCACCCACAACCCGATCACCATGTCGCGGATGGACCGGCTTTTCGGCGTCACCATGGCCGAGCGCGGCGTGTCGCAACTGGTGTCTGTGGACCTCGAAACCGCCGAGCGCATCCGCGAGGCGGTCTGAGCACTGACAGCTTCCGGGCTTTGCAAGCCGGCTGAAATCATCCGGATTTCAGATGTTTAGCCTTGTCCGATCGGTTCTTGACAGCTATCGGTCACGAAAATATGGTGCGCCCGGTTTCGGAGAGGGGTTGTCTTCGGCCACCCGGTGCGCCTCACAGCGCGATGTGTGAAGGTCTGACGGATGTCGGAACAGAACAAGCCGGTTGATCGCGCTTCGGCAGGATCGGACCCCTCGCACGATGCCGAGATGGCGGCGAGGCTTCGCCACATCGATGCCCGTCTGTCGGAAATCCGGTCGGATCGCGCACCATCGAAAGAGCCAGGAGGCCGCCTTGCGGCTGATGGCTCGGCCATGGCGCGCGGCATGAAACTGGTCTCCGAGTTTGTCGCCGGCATTGCTGCCGGAGGCATCCTGGGGTGGCTGATTGATCGCTATGCGGGCATTCAGCCGTTTGGACTGTTGATTGGACTTATGTTTGGGTTTGCAGCGGGCCTCAGAAACCTGTATCGGGCCACTCAAAGTCAGTCAGCTCCGCCACCGGGACCCCCATAAGGGCCGCCGGGCTGAACTGTGAAGACCACTGCTGACGAACCTTAGTCTGTTGAAGCGAACGCGAGACGTAGAACGCCATGGCAAGCCCGCTTGACCAATTCCAGATCAAGCCGATCGTGTCGCTCGGCAAGATCGGCAATTCCGAGATTGCGTTCACCAACTCCTCGCTGTTCATGATGCTGGTGGTCCTCGCCATTGGCGTGTTCTTCATGATGGCGACCGCGCAGCGCTCGCTGGTTCCCGGCCGCCTGCAATCCTTCGCCGAGATGCTCTACGAGTTCGTCGCCAACACGCTGAAAAGCGCGGCCGGCAAGGAAGGCATGCAGTTCTTCCCGCTCGTGTTCTCGCTGTTCCTGTTCGTGCTGACCGCCAACTTCATGGGCATGATTCCGGGCTCGTTCACGGTCACCAGCCACATCATCGTCACCTTCGCCCTTGCCATGGTCGTGTTCCTGACGGTGATCGCCGTCGGCTTCGCCAAGCACGGCACACACTTCCTCGGGCTGTTTGTCCCGGGCGGCGCGCCGGCCCTGCTGGTTCCGTTCCTGGTGGTGATCGAGGTCATCTCGTTCCTCTCCCGCCCGATTTCGCTCGGCATGCGGCTTTTCGCCAACATGCTGGCCGGCCATATCGCGCTCAAGGTCTTCGCCGGCTTTGTGGTGTCGCTCGGTGCGCTGGGTATCGGCGGCATCCTCGGTGCCACCTTGCCGCTCGGCATGATTGTCGCCCTCACCGCTCTCGAATTCCTCGTTGCGTTCCTGCAGGCCTATGTCTTCACGATCCTGACCTGCGTGTATCTCAACGACGCCCTCCACCCCGGTCACTGATCTTCGGTTCCCGGCTCATCCTTCCCTTTCTGCTGATCCAAAACCTCAAGGAGTACTACCATGGACGCCCAAGCCGCAAAGTTCCTCGGTGCCGGCATTGCCTGTCTCGGCATGGGCCTCGCCGCCATCGGCGTTGGCAACATCTTCGGCAACTTCCTCTCGGGTGCCCTGCGCAATCCGTCGGCCGCTGACAGCCAGTTCGGCCGTGCCTTCGTTGGCGCAGCGCTCGCCGAAGGTCTGGGCATCTTCGCACTCGTCGTTGCGCTCCTCCTGCTCTTCACCTGATCCCGGCGACCGGGTTCCGGATATGCGCGCGGTCCGTGACCTGTTCACGCCCGCGCGCGATGTCGTTCATGTGATGAAGTTCTGAGGGTCCGCGACAATGGCGTCACCGCAAAAGACGGGCACTGAAGTTCCAGGCGGCAGTGCCGACGTGGGCTTTCCGCCGTTCAAGACCGAGACCTTTGCGTCGCAGTTGCTCTGGCTGGCGATCTTTTTCGGCCTGCTCTACTGGCTGGTGTCCAAGGTTTTTGCCCCGCGCCTGACCGACGTGATCGAAGGCCGCGCCTCGCGGATTGCCCGCGATCTCGACGATGCAGCTGCGGCCAAGGCGAAAGCCGAAGAGGCGGGGCTCGCCTACGAGAAGTCGCTGGCCGATGCCAAGGCCAAGGCCCAGGGCATCGCCCAGGCCAAGCGCGACGAGGTCAATGCCGCTGTCGAAGCCCGGCGCAAGGCGCTGGAAGGCGATCTTGCGGCGAAGCTTGCTGCGGCGGAGGCCCAGATCGGGACGACCAAGTCAAAGGCCATGGCCAATGTCGAGGGCATCGCGGCGGAAGCCGCTGCCGCCATCGTGCAGCGCCTAGGCGGTGCTGCGCCATCCAAGGGCGACCTTGATGCGGCTCTCAAAGCCGCCCTGAAAGCCTGAGGAGCACGCGATGTTGTCCAACACCTATCTCTGGAGCGCCGTCGGCCTCGTCATTTTCTTCGCCATCCTGGTGAAGTTCGGCGTGCACGCGATGATCCTGTCCGCGCTGGACTCGCGCGGCGAGAAGATCGCGGCGGAGCTCGCAGAAGCGCGCCGCCTCCGCGAGGACGCCCAGAAACTGCTCGCCGAGTACGAAGCCAAGCGCAAGGCGGCCGAGGCCGAGGCTGACGCGATCGTCGCGGCTGCCAAGGACGAAGCCGACAGGCTGGCCAAGGACGCCGAAGTCAAGATGACCGACTTCATCGCCCGGCGTACCAAGACGGCTGAACTCAAGATCGAACAGGCCGAGGCGCAGGCCTCCGCCGACGTCCGCGCTGCCGCCGCCGACGCCGCGGCCAAGGCTGCCGAACAGCTGCTGCGCGGCCAGATGACCGGCAAGGCCGGTGCCGACATGCTCGCCAAGGGCCTCGGTGACATCAAGGCGAAGCTGAACTGAACTTCCGGCGACCAATCACCGTCAATCTCAAGGAAGCCGGGCGCTGCATGCGTCCGGCTTTTGTATTGAAGGCCTCCGCGCGAACGCCTTTCGCGCCCGGGAGGCAAGCGGCACTGAGCCCTATCCCGCCTTGATCCCGGCTTCGTTGATCAGCTTGCCCCACTTGTCCATTTCGGACCGGAGGAACCCGGCCAGTTCGGCGGGTGTCGAAGCGACGATCTCGGCTCCCAGCGTCGCCATCCGTTCCTTGACCTGTGCATCGGCCATGACCTTCAACGTGTCGGCATGAATCCGGGCGACGACATCGTCCGGCGTACCCTTGGGCGCGAAGATCGCGAACCATGACGAGACGTCGAATCCCGGCACGGCCTCGGCCACAGGCGCGAATTCGGGCGCGACGGGCGAGCGCTTCGCCGTGGTGATGCCCAGCGACCTGATCGAGCCCGCCCGCACATGGCCCATGGCCTGCGTGATGTTGTCGAAGATCAGGTCGATGCGCCCGCCGATCAGATCCTGCGTGGCCTGCGCCGTGCCGCGATAGGGCAGGTGCACCATGTCGGTTCCGGTCAGCTTCTTGAACAGTTCGCCCGAGAGGTGCACCGATGTCCCGACGCCGGATGAGCCGTAGGTCAGCTTCCCGGGATTGGCCTTCGCAAAGGCAATCAGCTCAGGCACTGTGCGGGCCGCGACATGGTTGCCGACCACAAGCAGGTTCGGCACCAGCGCCAGCAGGCTCACCGGCTTGAAATCGGCAATCGGGTCATAATTCAGCTTCGGGTAGAGAAACTGGTTGGTGGCCATGCCCACTGAAACGATCAGCAACTGCGAGCCATCCTGCTCGCCGCGCGCCACCTGTTCGGTGCCGATGTTGCCACCGGCACCGCCCTTGTTCTCGACCACCAGATTGCTGTTCCAGATCTGGCCGATCTTCTCGGCCCAGAGCCGCCCGATGATGTCGGTCGCGCCGGCCGGCGGAAAAGGCACCACAAGCTTGACCGTGCGGCTGCCGGGGAAAGCTCCTTGCGCACTGAGCAGGGAAGGACGGCTGATGGCTCCCGCCAGGGCAGCCGCGCCAAGGCCGCCCACGACGGCGCGGCGGTTCACGATCCGGTTCATACAATCCTCCATCGCGCGCCTCATCAGATCGGGCGCTGCTTGGAAGCGATGATGCCGGGATAAGGACACCTCGTCCAGAGGCAGATCCGCACCACGCGCTGCATGACAGGATCAGACCAACCGGATCAGGCCGCCAGCTTGCCCGCCACCAGCGCGCGCAGGGAGCGCAGGTCCTTGACGAAGCCGCGAATACCTTCCGCGAGCTTCTCGGTCGCCATCGCATCCTCGTTGAGGGCCAGCCGGAAGCGCTTCTCGTCCATGCGAAGGCGGGCCGGCGCCTTGGCCTGGCCGGGCCCGCCCAGCTTGCGTGGCAGCGCACCGTCCGATCTGGCAAGTTCATCCAGCAGCGCCGGCGAGATGGTCAGCCGGTCGCAACCTGCCAGCGCCTCGATCTCCCCGATGTTGCGGAACGAGGCACCCATCACCACCGTCTGGATGCCGTGCGCCTTGTAGTAGTGGTGGATGGCCCTCACCGAGACCACGCCCGGATCGGTCTCGGACGTATAGGGCCCACCGCCCGCCTTGAGATGCCAGTCGAGGATGCGCCCGACGAAAGGCGAGATCAGGAACACCTTCGCGTCGGCGCAGGCCACCGCCTGGGCCAGCGAGAACAGCAAGGTGAGGTTGCAGTCGATACCCTCCTGCTGGAGCGCCCTGGCAGCCCGGATGCCCTCCCACGTTGCCGCCACCTTGATCAGCACCCGCGAGCGATCGACACCGCGAGCAGCATAATCGGCAATCAGTGCCCTGCCCTTGGCGATGCTGGCGCGCGTGTCGAAGGAAAGGTCGGCATCGACCTCGGTCGACACGCGGCCTGGAACGATGCCGGCCAGTTCTGCGCCGAACGTGACGGCGAGCCGGTCGCAGACCGCATTGACACGGGCCGCCCTGGTGCCGCCCTGCCGCCGGCCCCAGTGAACCGCCTCTTCGACCAGCGCGGCATAGGCCGGCATCTCGACGGCCTTGAGGATGAGCGTGGGATTGGTGGTGCAATCCACCGGCTTCAGCCGCCTGACGGCATCGATGTCGCCCGTATCGGCGACGATGGTGGTCATGTCGGCCAGTCTGGTCAGCTTCGAGCTCATGGCGCGGTCCTGCATGCGTGGGTCAAGGACCAGTGGATTAGCGGAATTGGGCCGCACTTGTCACGCTTGGCCTGAAGACGTGCCCAGCCGCGAGCGCCACCACCGGAACGCGGGTGGCATGGGGCCAATGCCGTCAAATGTTTCATCTGATTGTCATGGGAGTTGCCTAGGTCCTGTCGCTTGCTATTGATGCCGCAGGGGAGAAAACGCATGACACACAAAATCACAGTGCTGCTGTCCGCAGCGATGACGGCCGGTTTCGTTCTTGGTGCCACCCCGGTGCTGGCACAGGAAGGCAAGCTGCTGCTTTACACCAGCCAGCCCAACACCGACGCCCAGCAGACGATCGACGCCTTCAAGGCGAAGTTCCCGAAGGTCGATGTTTCCTTCGTGCGTGATGGCACACCGCGCATCATGGCCAAACTGCAGGCCGAATTTGCGGCTGGTCAGCCTCAACCGGATGTCCTGCTGATCGCCGACTCAGTGACCATGGAAGGGCTGAAGCGCGAAAATCGCCTCCTCCCCCATACCGGTGCCAATGTCGCCGCCTATCCGGCAGCACTGCATGACAAGGACCGGACCTGGTTCTCCACCAAGCTGATCACCACCGGCATCGTCTACAACACGCGCGCCGCCATGGTGCCGACCTCGTGGCTTGACCTGACAAAGCCCGAGGCCAAGGGGCAGGTTGCCATGCCATCGCCGCTCGCATCGGGTGCCGCGCTGATCCACACCGTGACACTGGCCCGCAACCTGCCGGCAAGCTGGGGCTACTATGAGCAACTCCAGAAGAACGGCGCGCTCGCCGCGGGCGGCAATGGTGACATCCTGCGTCAGGTGGCCACGGGCGAGAAGATGTATGGCATGATTGTCGACTTCATGCCGATCCGCGAGAAGGCCAAGGGCGCACCGGTCGCCTTCGTGGCCCCCACAGAAGGGCTGTCCGCCGTGACCGAGCCTGTGGCCATCCTGCGCTCGTCGAAGAACCCTGAAGCCGCCAAGGCCTTCGTCGATTTCATCCTGTCGCGCGAGGGGCAGGAGCTTGCCCGCACCCAGGGCTACGTGCCGGCCCATCCCGACGTCGCGCCGCCGGAAGGCTTCCCGGCACGGTCCGCGATGAAGCTGATGCCGTTCGATCCGGCCCAGGCCCTCGCCGAAGAAACGGCCAGCCGCAAGCGCTTTGCCGACATCTTCGGTCAGTGACGCTGGACGAATTGCCCGTCCGGTGAGCCTCGCTCCCGATCGCACAACCAGATTGTCGCCCCTGCCGGGACTGGCGGGGGCGATCGTCCCGCGTGACGGCCATGCGGCCCTGGTTCTCCTGGCACTGGCCGTTGGCCTGTTTGGCCTGATGCCGCTGGGCCGTTTGCTGCTGACCGCCCTCGCGCCAGACGGCGTTTGGTCGCTGGAGGCGGTCGCCAGCCAGATCGCCAGCCGGGCAGCCGGCCTTGCCACCTGGCACACGCTGGAAACCGCCGGGCTGTCGGCCCTTGGCGCATTGTTCCTCGGGGCGGGTTTTGCCCTAACGCTCGCGATCACCGATGTCCGGGCCAAGCGGGCTCTCGCTTTCCTGTTCGTGTTCTCGCTGATGGTCGCGCCGCAGGTCATCGCCCTCGCCTTCCTGAGCATGGCCGGGCCTGCTTCCCCTGTGCTGGTTCCGCTTGGGCTGGCTCCGGCACCGGGCACGGCCAACCCGCTGTTCGGGCGCAACGGCACCATTCTGGTCATGGCCCTGCACCATGCCCCGCTGGTTGCCATCACGGTCTGGTCGGGCCTGCGCTATCTGCCGCGCTCGGTGATCGAGGCCGCCCAGATCGAGGGTGCCACGACAATCCAGGTGGTGACCCGCATCCTGCTGCCGCTGCTGCGCGGCAATCTGGTGGCCGGCGGTCTTCTCGCCTTCGTCGCCGGGGTCGGCAATTTCGGCATTCCCGCCCTGCTCGGCATGCCGGTCAATTACCTGACCTTGCCGACGCTGATCTACCGGCGGCTGACCAGCTTCGGTCCATCGGTGCTGTCGGACATGGCGGCACTGGCAATGGTCGTTGCCCTGATTGCGGGCATCGGCACGATCATCGGTGCCATGCTGATGCGCCGAACTGTTGGCAAGGTCGACATCGAGCAGCGCATGACGCCGTTTGCGCCGCTGGGTGCGTGGCGGCTGCCGGTCGAGATTGCACTCTGGACCCTGCTCGCGCTCAAGGTCGGCCTGCCCTTCCTCTCCCTGCTGGGCGATGCACTCAGGCCGGCGCTGGGCGTGCCGCTCGGGTTTGCAACCATCACGCTGGAGAAGTTCCACGAAGTGCTGGTCCGGCAGGATGTGACCACGCGCGCCTTCCGCAACTCGTTCCTGATGGCGGCCACGGCCGCAACAATCCTGTGCGGTCTCGCCATTCTTTTCGCCTATGTGCTGGAGCGCCGCGTCAAGCGCCTGCGCCCGGTGCTGGAGGCCCTGATCGAGGCACCCTATGCGCTGCCCGGCGTGGTGCTGGCCATCGCCTGCATCCTGCTGTTCCTGAAGCCGCTACCGCTCATCGGCATCAGCATCTACGGCACGGTGTTCATCATCCTGTTCGCCTATCTGGCACGCTTCCTCGCGCCGGCGATGAAGCCCGTGCTGGCCGCCATGGGCCAGATCGACGTACATCACGAGGAAGCGGCGCGGCTGGATGGCGCGACCTACTGGCAACTGATGCGCTTCATCGTGGCGCCCATCCTGCTGCCTGCCGCCAGCGCCGGCGCACTTCTTGTCTTCCTGGTGGCCTTCAACGAGTTGACGGTCTCCGCGCTGCTCTGGTCGGCGGGCACCGAAACCCTTGGCGTGGTCCTCTTCAGCCTCAAGGAAACCGGCCTTGCCGGCGAGGCGGCAGCGGTCGCGATCAGCGCCAGCGCAGTGATCCTCGCCGTGATGCTGGGCCTTGACCGCATGGCGGACAGGCTGCCCGAAGGCGTATTGCCCTGGCGGATCTGACGGCGGCGGGCTATTCTGCGGCCTGGGCCAATGCCGCCTGTCCTTCGCCCAGGAACAACGCCCTCGCTGCCCTCGCCTCGCGCACGATGAAATCGACTGTCGTGCGCACGCGGGCCACATCCTTGAGATCGGCATGCACGACCAGCCAGAACGAGCGCTGGATGCAGACCTTGTCGGCCAGCACCTGGACCAGCCCGGCATGGCCCTGCGCCATGAAGTGGGGCAGCACGCAGATGCCTCCACCGGCGGCCACCATCGCCATCTGGGCATTGAGGTTGGATGATTGCGTGCGGGCGCGCAGCCCGCGAGAGACTTCGTCGAGATAGTCCAGTTCCGGCGTGAAGATCAGGTCGTCGATGTAGCCGATCACCGCGTGGCCATGCAGGTCGTCAGGCTCGACCAGAGCCGGCGCATCGGCCAGATAGGCCGGAGAGGCGAACAGCCCGAGGCGGTAGTCGACCAGCTTGCGGGCAACGATCTTGCCTTCCTTGGGCGGAGCCAGCGTGATCGCGACATCCGCCTCGCGCTTCGACAGCGACAGCAGGCGCGGCATCGCGACCAGCTGCAGTTCCAGCGCCGGCGACGCGGCCATGAATGTCGCCAGCCGGGGCGCCAGAAACGAGGTTCCGAAACCGTCCGGTGCGCCGACCCGCACGACGCCCGACAAGGCCATGTCCGCCCCGCCGATCTCGCTCTGGATCGAAAGCGCGTCGGTTTCCATGCTTTCCGCCTTCGCGAGCAGGCGCTCGCCATGGGATGTCAGCGCATAGCCCTGCGGGCGGCGCTCGAACAGCTTGGCTTTCAGTGATGTCTCGAGCGACGAAATGCGGCGCGAGACGGTGGCATGATCCGCCCCGAGCCGGCGTGCGGCGGAGGTCAGCCGTCCGGATCTTGCCACGGCCAGAAAGAACCGTAGATCATCCCAGTCGAAGCGTTCCATCCCTCGGCTCCCGTTTTTTTGCACAGGTTACCGTCATCAATACACCTAGCCGTGCGCGAATGACAATGCTAACCACCAGAAAGGCGGCCTGGGCAAACCAGGAACACGGCATCCCGGAGGAAGCACCCATGATCACCTACGGCCATTTCATCGGTGGCAAGCATGTCGCCGGCACTTCGGGGCGGTTCGCCGATGTGTTCCAGCCCATGGACGGCACCGTGCGCGGCAAGGTCGCGCTCGCCTCCGTGGCCGAACTCACCGCCGCTGTTGCCAATGCCAAGGCAGCGCAGCCGGCCTGGGCTGCCACCAATCCGCAGCGCCGCGCGCGCGTGCTGATGAAGTTCCTCGATCTCGTCGCCCAGAATGTCGACGAACTTGCTGACATCCTGGCCCGCGAGCATGGCAAGACCATCCCCGATGCCAAGGGCGACATCCAGCGCGGCGTCGAAGTGGTCGAGATGTGCGTGGGCGCCCCCCACCTGCTCAAGGGTGAGTATACCGATGCTGCCGGCCCGGGCATCGACATCTATTCGATGCGCCAGCCACTCGGCGTCGTGGCCGGCATCACGCCGTTCAACTTCCCGGCCATGATCCCGATGTGGAAGCTTGGCCCCGCCATCGCCTGCGGCAACGCCTTCATCCTCAAGCCATCCGAGCGCGACCCCGGCGTGCCGATGCGCCTCGCCGAACTGATGATCGAGGCAGGCCTGCCGCCGGGCATCCTCAATGTCGTCAACGGCGACAAGGAGAGCGTGGACGCGATCATCGACGATCCGGACATCCAGGCCATCGGCTTTGTCGGCTCCACCCCGATCGGCCAGTATATCTACGGTCGCGGTTGCGCCAACGGCAAGCGCGTGCAGGCCTTCGGCGGCGCCAAGAACCACATGGTCATCATGCCCGATGCCGACATGGACCAGGCCGTCGATGCCCTGATCGGTGCCGGCTATGGTGCAGCCGGTGAGCGCTGCATGGCGATCTCGGTGGCCGTTCCGGTTGGCCAGAAGACCGCCGATGAACTGGTCAAGCGGCTGATCCCGCGCGTCGAAAGCCTGAAGGTCGGCCCTTCGACCGATGGCTCGGCGGATTTCGGCCCCCTCGTCACCAAGGCACACCTCGACAAGGTCAAGTCCTATGTCGATCTGGGCATCACCGAAGGCGCAAAGCTCGTCGTCGATGGCCGCGGCTTCAAGATGCAGGGCTACGAGAACGGTTTTTACATGGGCGGCTGCCTGTTCGACTATGTCACGACCGACATGCGCATCTACAAGGAAGAGATCTTCGGTCCGGTTCTCTCTGTCGTGCGGGCACCTGACTACGCCGCAGCGCTGAAGATGACCAACGACCACGAATACGGCAACGGCACGGCGATCTTCACCCGCGACGGCGATGCAGCCCGCGATTTCGCCTCAAGGGTGCAGGTCGGCATGGTCGGCATCAATGTTCCGATCCCGGTGCCGCTGGCCTACCATACCTTCGGCGGCTGGAAGCGCTCCGCCTTCGGCGATCTCAACCAGCATGGTCCGGATGCCTTCCGCTTCTACACCAAGACCAAGACCGTCACCGCCCGCTGGCCATCCGGCATCAAGGACGGAGCAGACTTCTCGATCCCGACCATGGGCTGACGACAACATCGATCCGGCAGGCGGGCAACCCGTCTGCCGGGCAAAGCGCTTCTGCCGGGCACGGCGTTGATACCGGTCAAGCCGCACTGGCGGAACCTATTGTCACATCCTACGTTATGAATGTGATGACCATCTCCGAAACCGCTGACAGGCCGGCCGGCGGAACTTTGCCCCTGCGCTTTGCCGTGCGCGGCATGACCTGCGCCTCCTGCGTCGCCCATGTTGAAAAGGCGGTTGCCGGTCTGGCGGGTGTGGTTGGCGTCGAAGTCAACCTTCCACTGGAGCGCGCCGACGTTCGCATTGCTGCCGGTGGCGGTACCGGCGAGGCTGCCTCCGGCGCATTGGCTGCACAGATTGTGACCGCCATCGCGGATGAAGGCTACGAGGCACGTCTGGTCGCAGATCAGGTGGATGCTGGGTCGGCGCGTGCGCGCCATGCCGCCGAGCAGGAGGCCGACGAGACTGCCCTGAAACGTGCCACGATCATCGCCGCCGTGCTGACATTGCCGGTCATGGTGCTCGAAATGGGCGCGCATCTTGTGCCCGCTTTCCACCACTGGCAACTGGCCAACATGGGCGAGTGGGCCGGGCAACCCACCGCCCGGTGGATTGCGCTGGTGCTGACCACGATCGTGCTGGCCGGGCCGGGGCGGCGCTTCTTCAGCATCGGGCTGCCCATGCTGCTGCGCGGCAGGCCGGAGATGAACGCGCTCGTCGCACTCGGCTCCGGCGCAGCCTATCTTTATTCTGCATGCGTCACGCTGGCCCCGGCGCTGTGGCCCGCGGGCGGTGCCAACATTGACGGAGAGCACGTCTATTTCGAGAGCGCCGCCGTGATCATCACGCTGATCCTGCTGGGTCGGCTGATCGAAATGCGCAGCCGCGGCCGGACCGGCGCTGCCATCTCCGAATTGCTGGCGCTGCAACCCCGGACGGCCATCCGCATGCGCGACGGCATCCAGATCGAGACGCCGGTCGGCGAGATCATGGTCGATGACCTGATCCTGGTGAAGCCGGGCGCCGGCTTCCCGGTCGATGGCGTCGTGGTCGAAGGCCAGTCATACGCCAACGAGGCCATGCTGACCGGAGAACCCATGCCGGTGGCCAAGCGCCAGGGCGACACCGTGCATGGCGGCTCGGTCAACGGCGTTGGCCTCATGACCATCCGCGCCACGCGCGTCGGTGGCGAGACGCTGCTGGCCGGCATCATCCGGCTGGTCGAGGACGCGCAAGGTGCCAAGCTGCCCATCCAGGGCCGCATCGATCAGATCACGGCGGTGTTCGTGCCCATTGTCCTGGCCATTGCGCTGCTGACCTTCGTGGTCTGGCTTGTGTTCGGGCCGGCGCCAAGCCTGCCTTTTGCGCTGATGGCGGCCGTCTCGGTGCTGATCATCGCTTGCCCCTGTGCCATGGGCCTTGCCACGCCGATCTCGGTCGTGGTCGCGACAGGGCGTGCAGCGCGCTTCGGCGCACTGTTCCGCAAGGGCGATGCGCTCGAGCGGCTGGGCCTGACCCGCGTCGTGGCCTTCGACAAGACCGGCACGCTGACCGTGGGCCTGCCGGACCTCAAGCACATCGCCCCGGCAGATGGTATCGACGAAGACCGGATCCTCGCTATCGCCGCCTCGGTTGAGGCCGGGTCGGAACACCCGATCGCCCACGCAATCGTCGCGGCAGCGAAGGCACGCGGCCTCGTGCTGCACCCGCTCTCGGACTTTGTGGCAACCAGCGGCATGGGTGCCCGCGGGCGCATCGAGGGGCGCGATGTTGCCGTGGGCGGCGCCCGTTTCATGACGTCACTCGGCATCTCCGCCGGAGGCTGGGACGAGCGCATCGCGGCGCGCGCGGCTCTCGGGGAAACGCCCTTCCTGATCGCGGTGGACGGTGCCATCGCGGCGCTGCTCACGGTCGCAGACCCGATCAAGCCCGAGGCGCGGGAGGCCGTGGCTGCCTTGAACGCGCTTGGCCTGACCACAGCCATGATCAGCGGTGATCACGCAGCCACGGCCCGCTCGGTGGCCGCTTCGCTTGGCATCGCTGACGTGCGCGCTGAGGTTCTGCCGGCGGGCAAGGTCGAGGCCATTGCCAGCCTGCGCCAGCAACACGGAGCTGTCGCCTTTGTCGGGGATGGCATCAATGACGCACCGGCTCTGGCCGCGGCCGAGACCGGCATTGCCGTTGGCAATGGCAGTACGGTCGCCATTGAGAGCGCCGATGTCGTGCTGGTGTCCGGCCACCTCGCGGCCCTGCCGATGGCCATTGGCCTGTCGCGCGCCACGATGCGCAACATCAACGAGAACCTGATCTGGGCTTTCGGCTACAACGTCGCCCTGATCCCGGTTGCCGCCGGCGTGTTCCAGCCTCTGTTCGGCTGGACCCTGTCGCCGATGCTTGCCGCCGGGGCCATGGCCTTTTCCAGCATCTTCGTCGTGTTCAACGCCTTGCGGTTGAGGCGCTTTGGCGCGACACATCACGGCTGAGCCCGTCACATGAAGGAACAGGACCCGATGAGCACGATCCTTTCGGTCAGCAACATCCACTGCGGGGCCTGCGCCGCGCGGGTCACCAAGGCGATTCAGAAAGTCGAGCCTTCTGCCGTGCCTCAGGTCGATGTCGCGACGGGCCGTGTGACGTTCGACAAGGCGGGCGACATCGAAACGATCCTCGCAGCCCTGGACAAGGCCGGATATCCGGCCAGCCTTGCGCAATAAGCCCTTCCCTTTGCCGGTCCTGCACGGCAGGTTGCTTCGATGAAACTGTTCTTCTCGCCCACGCAGTTGCTGCACCGCCCGCAGCAATACTTCCGTTTCGGCCGCATCGGGACGGCGCTCGAAAACCCGGACCGGATGGAGACGCTCGCTGCGTCCCTGGCCGCCCTCGGGCTGACACGCCACGAGCCCATGGATCATGGCCTCGGTCCGATCCTCGCCGTGCATGATGCCGCCTATGTCCAGTTCCTGCAGGATATCTGGGGCCTATGGCAAGGCCTGCCCGATGCCGGGCCCGAAGTGCTGCCCAACATCCATCCTTACCGCGGAGCAGGCCACGACCTGATCCGGCAGGACCGGCCGCGCAACACGGGCCCGATCGGCCTGACCGGCTACCATGTCGGCGACATGTCCTGCGCCATGGGAGCAGGCACCTGGGCTGCCGCTCATGCCTCTGCGCAGGCAGCGATCTCCGGCGCTGAGGCCCTGCTGGCGGGCGAGCGGCAGGCGCTGGCGCTGTGCCGTCCGCCCGGCCATCACTGCTACCGCGACAGGGCCAACGGCTTCTGTTTCCTCAACAACGCGGCCATTGCCGCCGAGCGGCTTCGCTCGCGCTTCGGCAAGGTCGCCATCCTCGATTTCGACACCCACCATGGTGATGGCACACAGGCCATCTTCTATGCTCGCGGCGACGTCCTCGTCGCGTCATGCCATACCGATCCTGCCGACTACTACCCCTTCTTCGCCGGCTTCGCTGATGAACGCGGACATGGCGCCGGTGAAGGCGCCAACCTCAACCTGCCCTTGCGGCCCGGCACGGATGACGAAGGCTATCTTTCGGCGGTCAGAGGTCTCGCCGCGGCCGTGACCGCCTTCGGTGCCGAGGCACTGGTTGTCTCGGCGGGCTGGGATGCTCACCGTGATGACCCGCTCTCGAAGCTGTCCGTGACAGGCGCTGCCTTTCCCCGTCTCGGCGAGATCGTCGCGGGGCTTGGCCTGCCGACCCTGATCGTGCAGGAAGGCGGCTATTCGCTCGCGGCCATCGCGGAAGCCGCGCCATCCTTCCTCACTGCCTTCCTGGCCGTCCATCGCTGACAATCCGGCTCGGGGACGCTGCACTCCCCTGAGCCTGTACCTGGAGCTTCACCATGACCACCCTGCTCGACGGAAAGGCCCTTGCCGCCACGATGCGGGCGGACCTTGCCGGCAAGGTCGCGGCCTTTGCGGCAGCCCATGGTCGCCCGCCGGCATTGGCCGTGGTGCTGGTGGGGGATGATCCGGCCAGCCATGTCTATGTGGCGTCGAAGGTCAAGCAGACGGCCGAAGTCGGCATGCGCTCGGTCGAGCACCGGCTCGATGCGGGCTGCACCGAGGCGGACCTCTTGGCCCTCGTCGATGCGCTGAACGCCGATCCCGCCATCGACGGCCTTCTGGTGCAACTGCCCCTGCCGGCACAGATCGATGCTGCGAGCGTGCTGAACCGCATCGACCCCGCCAAGGATGTCGACGGCTTCCATCCGGTGAATGCCGGAAAGCTGGCCATCGGTGAGCCCGGCCTCGTGCCCTGCACGCCGCTCGGGGCCCTCGCGTTGGCCAGGCTGGCGCGGCCAGATCTGGCCGGCCTGCATGCCGTGGTGATCGGGCGCTCGAACATTGTCGGCAAACCGGTGGCGCAACTGCTGCTGCAGGAGAACTGCACCGTCACCATCGCCCATTCGCGCACGAGCGATCTCGCCGGCCTGTGCCGCACGGCGGATCTGCTGGTGGCCGCCATTGGCCGTCCGCTGTTCGTGACGGCGGACTTCATCAAGCCCGGCGCGATCGTCATCGATGTCGGGATCAACCGGATTGCCCTGGCTGACGGCAAGTCGCGGCTGGTCGGCGATGTCGACTTCGCGGCCGTCGCCCCGCTGGCCGACGCCATCACGCCGGTGCCGGGCGGCGTCGGCCCGATGACCATCGCCTTTCTGCTGTCGAACACGCTTCGCGCCGCGAGCCTCCGGCTGGGCGAGCCCTGAAACGACCAACGAATGCACGACGAATTAATTCGTCGAAACGCCTGTTGAAAAACCATCGTTCCCGGTTCGGACTCTTGTCGCGGACTCACGGCATCTTGTATGTCTTTTTCCGTAGACCACGACATCTCGTGCGACGCTTCAGAACAGGTCCGGCTTGGAGGCCGACGCCCGCCTTTTGCAAGGCAGGCGAACCCTGACGGATTCTGTCTTGCGCCTGCAGTTGCGGTCACGGCCGGTCATCCCGGTCAAGCGGCGGCACAAGGAATGATGACCCATGTCTGAACTGGCAACGTGGACTGAAGATCGCGTCGAGCTTCTCAAGAAGCTGTGGAATGATGGTCTGAGTGCGAGCCAGATTGCCGGCGAACTTGGCGGGGTGACGCGCAATGCCGTGATCGGCAAGGTCCATCGGCTTGGCCTTTCGGGCCGCGCCAAGTCTCCCTCCACCTCCGGCGCTGCCGCGCGCACCCGCAAGCCAGCCGCGCCGCGCGCGCCGGGCGGGTTCAACAGCGCCCCGGTCGTTCGCGGCAACACGGCGCTGGCACCCCAGCAGCGGTCACAGCCCGAGGCAAGGCCGGAGCCACGCGCCGAATTGCTCGATCCGGATGTGGTGGTGCCGTTCTCTGAGCGCGTCACCATCATGGAACTGAAGGAAAACATGTGCCGCTGGCCGATGGGCGATCCGACCCAGGCTGAGTTCCGCTTCTGCGGCCTCAAGACCGATTCAGGCGTGCCGTATTGCGCCTACCATTGCCGCATCGCCTACCAGCCCGCAGGCGAGCGCCGCCGCGAGCAGGAACGCCGCGCCCAGCGCGCCTGATCAGGCGCGGGCGAACTTCTCGTCGAGGGAATAGCCGGCGCCGCGCACGGTCCTGATGGGATCGCGGCCGTCGCCCACCGACAGGGCCTTGCGCAGGCGACCGACATGCACGTCAACGGTGCGCTCGTCGATCTCGGCATCGCGGCCCCAGACAGCGTCGAGGAGCTGGCCGCGCGAGTAGACCCGGCCCGGCTTCTCCATGAAGAATTCGAGCAGCCTGAATTCCGTGGGGCCAAGGTGCAACTCCCCGCCCGAGCGCCAGACCCGGCGCGTGCCGCGGTCCAGCTTGATGTCGCCGGCATCGAGCTCGTCGGCGATCCGCTCCGGGTTCACCCGCCGCAACAGGGCGCGCACGCGCGCCAGCAGTTCAGGCACGGAGAATGGCTTGACGACATAGTCATCAGCACCGGTGGAAAGGCCGCGAACACGCTCCGCTTCCTCCCCCCGCGCCGTCAGCATGATCACCGGCAGGGCTTCGGTCTCGCGGCGCTGCCGGATGCGGCGGCACAATTCGATGCCGGACAGGCCCGGCAGCATCCAGTCCAGCAGCACGAGGTCGGGCGCTTCCTCGCGCAGCTTCAGTTCCGCATCATCACCGCGGGTGGAGACCTGGACGAGATAGCCTTCCGCCTCGAGATTGTAGCGCAGCAGAAGGCCAAGGGGCTCCTCGTCCTCCACCACCAGGATGCGGGCAGACATGGCGGCGGCCTCAGTTGTTCAGGTCGCTGGGCGAGTCACCCTTGGGCCGGTCGCCTGGCAAGGATTTGCCAGTGACCAGATAATGCACCGTCTCGGCGATGTTGGTGGTGTGATCGCCAAGCCGCTCGATGTTCTTGGCGCAGAACAGCAGGTGCGTGCAGAAGGTGATGTTGCGCGGGTCTTCCATCATGTAGGTGAGAAGCTCGCGGAACAGGGCGTTCTCGAGGGCGTCGATCTGGCCATCGCGCGTCCAGACATCGATGGCACCCTTCTCGTTGGACTGGGCATAGGCGTCGAGCACATCCTTGAGCTGGGCCTGTGCAAGACGGCTGAGCGCCTCGATGCCGCCCATGGCGCTGCCGGACAGCATGTGGCCCTGCATTTTCAGCGAACGCTTGGCAATGTTCTTGGCCAGATCGCCGATGCGCTCGAGATCGTTGGCAATACGGATCGAGGCCATCACCTCCCGCAGGTCGTTGGCCACGGGCTGCCGGCGCATCAGCATCAGCACCGCATTGTCCTCGATCTTGCGCTGCAGTTCATCAAGCCTCGGATCGGTGGCGATCACCGACTGCGCGCGCTTGGCATCCTCGCGCAGCAGCGCCGTGGTGGCGTCCGCCAGCATGCGCTCGCCAAGGCCTCCCATTTCGGCCACGAGCCGGCGAAGCCCGTCAAGCTCCTGATCATAGGTCCTGGAAATATGGTCGGTCATGGAGCGGGCCTTTCCTTGGCAGCAGATGGCGCGGATTTCGGCATGATCAGCCGAAACGACCCGTGACGTAGTCAAGCGTGCGCTTCTGGTCGGGGTTCATGAAGATCTTGGTCGTCGGCCCGAACTCGATCAGTTCACCCAGATACATGAACGCGGTATACTGGGAGATGCGCGCAGCCTGCTGCATGTTGTGGGTGACGATGACGATGGTGAAGTCGGCGCGAAGCTGTTCGATCAGTTCCTCGATCTTGCCGGTCGAGATGGGATCGAGCGCGGACGTCGGCTCGTCGAACAGGATCACGTCAGGTTGCTGGGCGATGGTGCGGGCAATGCACATGCGCTGCTGCTGGCCCCCTGACAGGCCCATGCCGGACTGCTTGAGCTTGTCCTTGACCTCATCCCACAGCGCCGCCTTGCGCAGCGCCTGTTCGACGCGGTCGTCCAGTTCGGACTTGGAGAGCTTCTCATACAGGCGCATGCCGAAGGCGCAGTTGTCATAGATCGACATCGGGAATGGCGTCGGCTTCTGGAACACCATGCCGATGCGGGCGCGCAACTCGTTGATGTCGATATTGGGCGACAGGATGTTGCGCCCATCGAGCATGACTTCGCCGGTGGCGCGCTGTTCGGGATACAGGCTGTAAATCCGGTTGAAAATGCGCAGCAGGGTCGACTTGCCGCATCCGGACGGGCCGATCAGCGCTGTGACCTCCCGGTCACCGAAGTTCATGTTGACGTCCTTCAGCGCGTGAAAGCCGCCATAGTAGAAGTCGAGATTCTTGACGCCGATACGGACCGGCGCATCAGCTTTCGGCGCTGCTGCCGAAGGCGCTTCCTGAACAGCCATCTGGGACATGACGAGAACCTTTCTGACGAACGTTCAGGGGCAGTTGAACGCGGCGTAACGAAACAAGCGGGACAGACCAGAAGAACGACGTGCCGTGACCTACTTCCGGTTGATCAGGGCACGGGCGGCAATGGACAGGAACAGGATCGCACCAGTGATCAGGAGCGCACCGGCCCAGGCCAGTTGCTGCCAGTTGTCATAAGGCGCGGAGGCGAAGGCATAGATCGTGACCGGCAGGTTCGAGATGCCGCCGGTCAGGTTCCAGTTGAACCAGAACGAGTTGTTGAGGGCGGTGAACAGCAGCGGTGCCGTCTCTCCCGCGATGCGTGCCAGGGCGAGCAGGATGCCCGTGACTATGCCGGCCTTCGCCGCACGCCAGCAGACCTGCCGGATCACCACCGAGGTCGGTGCGCCGAGAGCCGCAGCAGCCTCGCGCAGGCCGTTTGGCACCAGCCGGAGCATGTCTTCAGTCGTGCGCACGATCACGGGCAGCGCGATGATGGCCAGCGCGACCGATCCGGCCCAGCCCGAATAGCCCCGGAATGGCATCACCAGAATGACGTAGACGAACAGGCCGATCAGGATCGAGGGAGCTGACAGAAGGATGTCGTTGATGAAACGGACCACTTCGGCCAGCTTCGAGCCACGGCCGTATTCGGCCAGATAGGTTCCCGCCATCACGCCGATGGGCGTGGCGATGGCAATGCCGAGGAAGGTCAGCACGATCGAGCCGACGATGGCGTTCAGCAATCCGCCGCCTGCGGTGCCGGGGCCGGGTGTGATCTTGGTGAAAAGGTCAAGGCTGATGCCCTGTCCGCCCTTCCACAGCAGCATGCCGAGAATCCAGAACAGGACGAACACCGACAGCGCGGTGGCACCCGTCGCCGTCACGCGCAGGATCTTGTCCTGAACGCGGCGCGACTGGCGGACTCGGCCCCACTTGATCTGGGGCTGGGGTCCAGCGGAGGGGGTGGAGCCGGTCAGGCTGGCATCGGTCATCTGCAACGCTCCCGATCAATACTGCTTGACGCGCGAGACAAGGATGCGGGCGATCACCAGCACCACGAACGTGACGAAGAACAGGATGCAGCCCAGCGCGATCAGCGCATTCATCTGCATGCCGAGCGCCTCGTTGAACTCGCTGGCGATGCGCGAGGCGATGGTCGAGCCCGGATCCATGATCGAGGCCGACAGGCGGTTGGCGTTGCCGATGACGAAGGTCACGGCCATCGTTTCACCGAGCGCGCGGCCAAGACCCAGCATGATCGCCCCGATGATTGAGACGCCCGCTTGCGGCAGCAGCACATGGCGCACCACCTCCCAGGTGGTGCAGCCGATGCCGTAAGCGCTCTCGCGCAGCACGGTCGGGATCTGGTCGAGCATGTCGCGCGTCAGCGAGGCGATGAACGGCACGATCATGAACGCGAGGATCACGCCGGCGCTGAGGATGCCAAGCCCTGAAGGCGAGCGCGCATACAGGATGGTGCCGAGGATGGGCATGCCCTCAACGACTTGGCTGACCGGCACCTGAAAGTAGGCGGCGAACAGCGGCACGAACACGAACAGGCCCCACATCCCGTAGATGATGCTGGGGACGGCCGCCAAAAGCTCGACCGCGGTGCCGACCGGCCCCTTGAACCAGCCCGGCGCAAGCTGTGTGAGATAGATCGCGGTTCCGATGGACAGCGGAACACCGATTATCATCGCGATCAGGGCGGTGGACAGCGTCCCGACAATCGCCGGCAGACCGCCGTAGTTGTCGTTCATCGTGTCCCACTGGGTGCCAGTGAAGAACCCGGTTCCGAATTTCGCGAAGGCGTCCCAGCCACCGTAGACCATCGAGCTCATGATACCGGCAAGGAGAACCAGAACCGTGATGGCTGCGGCCTTGCTCAGCGCCGCAAACAGCGGATCGAACCGGAAAGGGTTGTCGCGGCGCGTCACGGCGGTGGCGTTCTTGTATGTCTGCTCCGATATGGCGACCATGATGGAACTCCGGAAACGACGTGTCGGCGCGCGAGCGATAAGATTGTCAGCAGCAACAGCGCAGGAAGGCTGCTGACCGCTGGTATCCGGCACGACTCTCCGAGAGGGGACATGTCCCCGACGGGAGAAACGTGGGGGCACACAAAGCCCCGGCGGAAGTGACACCGGGGAGCCGGTCAGGCTCCCCGGGGCAGGATCGTGGGCGAAAGCCTCAGAAGATCGGCTTGCCGGCCGGATCGGTGATGCCCTTCCACGAGGCACGAACCTGTGCCTTCACGGGAGCTGGCATCGGCACATATTCCAGATCAAGCGCGAGCTTGTCGCCATTGCTGAACGCCCAGTCGAAGAACTTGAGCGCTGCGGCGGACTTGGCCGCATCGGCGGGCTTGGCGTACATCAGGATGAAGGTCGCCGAGACGATCGGCCAGGCCTGAGCTGCCGGCTGATTGTTCAGGCTGATGCCGAAGCCGGGAGCTGCGGACCAGTCAGCGGCGGCGGCTGCAGCCTGGAAGGAGGTATCATCCGGAACCGGGAAGTTGCCGGCCTTGTTCTGGACGAGGGCGTAGGAGAGGTTGTTCTGCTTGGCATAGGCATACTCGACATAGCCGATCGAGTTGGCGATCTGGCGCACGGTGCCGGAAACGCCTTCATTGCCGCGGCCACCAACGCCGACAGGCCACTGCACCGAAGTGTTGGTGCCGATCTTGGTCTTCCACTCATCCGAGACCATCGAGAGATACTCGGTCCAGACGAAGGTGGTGCCCGAGCCATCCGAACGGTAGACGACATTGATGGTGGCGTCCGGCAGGGTCACACCGGGGTTGAGTGCGACGATCTTGGGATCGTTCCACTTCTTGACGTTGCCGAGGAAGATATCGCCCAGCAAGGGGCCGGTCAGGCGCAGGCCACGCTGGCCGACACCCTGGACGTTGAGGGCCGGCACGACGCCGCCCATCACCATCGGGAATTGCAGCATGCCGTCGCGGGTCAGTTCTTCGCCCTTGACGGGGGCGTCGGTGGCACCGAAATCGACGGTCTTGGCGCGGATCTGGCGGATGCCGCCGCCCGAACCGATGGACTGGTAGTTGAGGCCGACGCCCGAGGCAGCCTTGTAGGCTTCCGCCCACTTGGCATAGATCGGGAACGGGAAGGTCGCGCCGGCGCCGGTGATGTCGGCGGCCTGGGCGGTGGTGGTGCTCGCCAGCGGGGCGAGGGTCATGGCCGCGAAGGCGGCAGCGATGGCAAACTTGCGCATAGGGGACTCCCTTGTGTCATGCGTGACGCGGCCCACTCACACCAGTTAGATGACATCTGTGTGACAGTCCCGTCACAAATGAAAGTTCAACAGTCAGCCGCCATATGGCGGAAACAGGACCTTGAAATCCGCGCCTTCCCCGAGCCTGCTTTCGATCTCGAGCCGGGCGCGGTGGCGCATCACCAGGTGTTTGACGATGGCAAGGCCGAGGCCCGTGCCGCCGATCTCGCGGCTGTGGGACACATCGGCACGGTAGAAGCGCTCGGTCAGGCGGGGGATGTGCTCTGCGGCAATGCCGGGCCCGTGATCGCGCACGGACAGGATCACCTCGCCGCCGGTGCCGCGGACGAGATTGATTGTGACAACCTTACCCTCGCGCCCGTAGCGGATGCCGTTCTCCACAAGGTTCTCGACCAGCCTAAGCAGGTCATCGCGATCACCCCGGATCATCATCGGCTCGTCTGGCAGTTGCATCTCGAGGGCGACGCCGCGTTCGCGTGCTGACAGACCGAGGGAATCCATGATCTCGCGGATGATCGCACCCATGTCGATGAGCGCCGTGGGCTGCTGGTGGGCGCGAAGCTCGGCCCGCGACAGGGACAGCAGGTCGTCAATCAGCCGCGCCATCCGGCCGGCCTGCTCGCGCATGATCGGCAGGAAGCGCTCGCGTGCCTTGGCATCGTCGCGCGCAGGGCCCTGAAGCGTCTCGACAAAGCCCAGCAGCGACGCCAGCGGGGTCCTCAGCTCGTGGCTGGCATTGGCGATGAAATCCACGCGCATGCGCTCGGTTGCCTGCTGCTCGGTGAGATCCTCGAAGACACAGATGGTCGCTGCTTCAGCGCTCCCGGCGACAGTCACGCGGTTTATGTGGACACGCAGGGCCCGGTTCAGCGGCGGCAATCCGCCAAGCACGATGGTCTGGCTGGCGGTCTGCCCTGCTGCCTGCGTCACTGCGTCGAGAAAGTCCGGGTCGCGGATCGCCAGCGAAACCGGACGGCTGCGCTGCAAGCCGGGAAACATGTTCCGCGCCTGCGCAGAGGCCGCCAGCACTGTGGCATCGTCGGCCGTCACGAGCAGCGGAAGCGCGAAATCGTTGATCACACCAGCCACGAGGCTGGCCGAAAAGGCCGCTTCCGCGGCAGGGGCTGCCGGCACCTCTGCTGACGGTGGGCGTGCGGTCTCGGCGGCGACCCCGACGCCCTCGCCCGTCATGACCCAGCTGGCCAGACAGCCCGCAACACCGGGCAGCAGGCTCCATGCGACCGCTCCGCCGGCGAGCAAAAGGGCGAGCGCGCTGCTGGCCAAGCCGGCGAGACCGACGATGCCGGCAAGGCGAACACGGTGGAGACGGACAGCATCAGGGCTCATGGCCACGCATCACCGGATTCGGAAGGGACAGATGTCCCTGACGTCCGTCATGCTTTAGGGTGCAAGCCAGCACGAGGGCAAGTGTGGTCAAGGGCAAGTGTGGTCATGATCACGATGGACAACCGCACTTCACCATGCCGCCCGATCACGGTTCCCAAAGACTGGGCACGTCGACTAACATGCGCGCTGTATCTGACGGAGCGATGACAATGGCTGGCAGCAAGAAGACCACGAAGGCGAAAGCCGGCAAGGCAGAAGGCAAGTCGGCCGGCAAGACAAGGGTCGAGGCGGCAAGCGATGCAACCGTTGCCGCGTTCGACATCAAGGAGCCAAAGCTCCCTGCCTCGATCGACGAGGTTGCCTTTGCCAGTGGCGATTTCCCCTACGCGAAGAAAATGAAGCGCAAGGCCTACGAGCCGGAACTGGAAGCCCTCCAGATCGAGATGCTCAAGCTCCAGAACTGGGTCAAGGAAAGCGGCGCGCGGATCGTCATCGTCTTCGAGGGCCGGGATGGCGCGGGCAAGGGCGGCACCATCCACCGCTTCACCCAGCATCTCAATCCGCGCGGGGCACGTGTCGTCGCGCTGTCCAAACCATCCGACACCGAAAGGGGGCAATGGTATTTCCAGCGCTATGCCAGCCAGATGCCGACGCGCGGCGAGATCGTGTTCTTCGACCGGTCATGGTACAACCGGGGCGGGGTCGAGCCTGTCATGGGCTTCTGCACGCCCGAGGAACACCAGAACTTCCTCACCGAAGCCCCGGCCTTCGAAGGCATGCTGGCGCGCGAAGGCATCCATGTCTTCAAGCTGTTTCTGACCATCGGGGCCGAGATGCAGATGAAGCGTCTGCATGCGCGCTATCATGATCCGCTCAAGCGCTGGAAGCTTTCGCCGATCGATTTCCAGGCCATCGACCGGTTCGATGCCTATTCCGCCGCCTTCGAGACCGTGCTGGAACGCACCAGCATCGAACGCGCGCCATGGACGGTGATCCGTTCGAACGACAAGCTCAGGGCCCGCCTCAACGCCATGCGCTTCGTGCTGAACGCCCTGCCATACACCGACAAGGACGAGGAGACGGTCAAGGGTGTCGACCGCAGGATCGTGCTCGGTGCCGGTGCCTATCTCAAGCGCGGTGGCGAAAGCTGAGCGCGTGCCCGCCAAAACGGCTCAATCCGGACGCGCCCTGAGCCGCCGCGAGATCTCGTAAAGGCCCAGCATGGCGAGGGCGATGACGAAGGGCAGGATGTAGTAGATCAGCCGGAACAGCAGCAGGGCGCCGAGCACCGGCTCGCGCGGCAAATGCGCCAACCCGATCAGCATCGTGGCCTCAAAAGCGCCGACACCGCCTGGCAGGTGGCTGGCAATGCCGACCACACAGGCAAACACATAGATTGCGAGGAAGGCCTCGAAGGCGAGGCCGTGCCCGGCCGGCAGCAGCACATAGAGCACCGTCGCCGCGGCGCAGACATCGCCGGCACCGAGAAGGATCTGGGCCACGCTCATGCGTGCGCCGGGGAGCTCAAGCCGCCAGCCACGCACCTCGATGGCCCTGTTCCCGCCTGCCACCCAGGCGAGGTAGCCGGCGACGAGGACCAGGATGGCCACCCCGGCACCCTGGATGATCAGCGGCGTCGCCCGCGCCAGAAGCGCGATCGCATCCGCAGAATAGAGCAAGGTCACACCGAGCGTCGCCGCCATCCCCAGCCAGAACGTCATCGCCACGATCACGGTCAGCTTGGCCACTTCCGCCGTGCGAACGCCGCGCTTGGAATAGATCCAGTAGCGGACGGTTCCCGCCGTCACGAGTGGGAAGCCGAGCGTGAATGAAACCGAAAAGCTGGTGTAGGACGCCAGCGCCGTGGTGCGGTAGGGGATGGCAAGCCCCAGCTTGCGCAAGGCCAGTGCATCGTAGAACGTCAGAAGCGCATAGCTCAGCACGGTGAACCCGAGCGCCATCCAGAGCGCGTCGCGCCCGGTTTCGGCCAGGGCGGCCAACACCTTTGCGGCATCGATTTCCTCGAGAACGACGTAGAGCACAGCCAGCGACGCAACGAAGATCGTCACGCTCGCAAGCGGCCCGACCCACCACCATCGGCCTTTCGGCTGGGCGCCTGCCATCACGCGGTCCTGAAAACTGTTCGCAGCGTTTGAAGCGCCGCTGTCACGCCGTCTTACGATAGACCAGCAGCGTCTTGAAGAGACCGACCTTCTCGACCGCGCGCGATTTTTCCAGGCTCGCGATCACGGGTCTGGCGCTCTCGAAGGCGAATGAACCGGTATAGAACAGCACATGCCCTCCAACCGGCAGCTTGTCGACGAACAATTCCATCACCTCAAGGTCCGTCAGGGCATCATAGGCGTCGTTCTTCTCGCTGCGGAACTCGCAGGAGTGGAACAGCGTCACCACATCGAAGTTGGGCAACAGCCGTGCGTTCGATGTGTAGATATCGCCGAAATAGCAGGTGTAGCTGTGCAGCAGTTGCGGCTGCTCCTTGGCCAGCTTCATGAACGCGTCATAGTCAGGCGTCGAGGCATTGATCGACAGCACGGCATTGCTGAGTTCCGGTTCGGCGCAGCGGATTCCGACATAGTGGTGTCCGCCCGAGCCGAAATGGAAGATCGTCTTGCCGGTGATGGCATTCTCTTCCAGCCACTCGACGAAGTGCACATCGCATGGACATTCGGCGACACGCAGGCCCCAGAAGCCGTCCCAGTCATTCAGTCTCATCGTGCTCTCCGTCAAAAGCGCAGCATCAGGTCAGGGAGCAGGGCCGGCCGGCCCTGCAGGTCAGGGCGAAATCACAGGGTGCCGGACTTGGCACCGCGGTAGGCAGAGCCGCGAGCCGGCCGCCGTGCCGGCGCCTTGCCAGTGTCGAGAGTCTGGCTTGCGGATGTCTCCAGAACAGCCGAGCCGCCTGCCGTCACCAGCATCGCAGCCGGCAGCGAGGCGCGCAGATCGGCGAACAGCGCAGCGGCATCGGCTTCATCGAGGGCATGCAGCGCATCATCGATCAGCACGATCTCCGGCGCGGCAAGATGCAGCCGCGCGAAGGCGAGGCGCTGGCGCTCGCCCTCGGACAGCACATGGTCCCAGTTTGCTGTTTCGTCGAGACGTTGCGACAGATGACCGAGCCCGACCCTGAGCAGGACCACCCGCACCTGTTCGGCATCCTGACGTCTGTCGGGGTTCGTGGAGGCCAGCAGTTCCCCCAGTTGCGTCTCCGCCCAGCGCATGCGCTGCGCCGCCGCGCCGATGCGTGCTTGCGGGTCGCGCGCCACCACGCCGCTCCCCCAGCTCCACTGGTCGGCGAGCGCCCGCAGCACCGCGCTGGCAGCTTCCGGACCGAGCGAACCCAGATGCAGGCTCTGGCCTTGCGTGAGTTCGAACGAGATCGGCCCTGCCAGGGTCCTGCCATCCCGATCCTTCAGCACCAGATCATGAACGACGAGGGCGCCGGCAGCGCCGGCAATGGTCTTCGGGCTGGCGCGCATGTCCGGCGTCACGGCTTCGAGGGCATCGATGGACTCGGCCAGATCATTGACCCGCCGGGCGGACGCGAGCCATTCGGCGATGCGCATGAAATTCTCGAGGATCCAGTTGAAGGCGATCTGCACCTGCACGAACGCCGCCGCCACCTGGACCACGCTGCCCAGCGACATGTCGCCCGACAGATACTTGGGCGCGGCAAGCAGGAGCGGCACCACTGGCACGAGCGCGCCATTGCCATTGGTGATCCATGTCAGCTTGGCACGCTCGCCGATCACCGCCAGCCAGCGCTTTGCCAGCGTCTCATAGGTCTGGCCGATGGCCTTGCGTTCGCTGAACTGGCCATTCCCGATCGCGATGGCATCGGCGGAATCCCTGAGCCGCATCAACCCGAACCGGAACTTGGCTTCGGACTCGTTGCGCCGCGCATAGTGCTGCGGCAGGCGGCGGCCGACCAGAAGCATCAGGGTCGAGACCGCGATGCCATAAAGGATGGCGGCCAGAACCAGATAGGCCGGAATGGTCACGGCCCGCTCGCCCTCGCCCAGGGTCAGGCTTCCGCCGATGCTCCACAGGATGCCCACGAAGGTCACCACCGTGATGATCGCCGACAGCAGGCCGATGGCGAAGTCGACAAGCGGCTCGGTTGCCCATCGCACATCGTCGGCGATGCGGTATTCGGGATTGGCGGGCTCGAGGCCGGATGGGCCGAGCCGCTGGAACCTGCGCCGGTCGACCCACAGATCGATCAGCTTGGCTGACAACCATTGCCGCCAATGCACCTGCAAGGTCTCGCGCGTCTTGAGGATCATCACGCCGACGGCTGCGGCAGCCACCACGATCAGCGGAAAAGCGGCCATCGCCATGCTGGCGGCGGCACCGTCCTTGCGCTCCAGTGCATTGAAGAACCAGCCATGCCAGCCGTTCATCAGGACGTTCACGCCGACATTGACCAGGATCATGCTGGCCAGCGCCAGGGTCCAGAACCATGCCTTTGGCGCAGTCGATCCGGACCACCAGCCGCGCGACAGGCCCATGAACGATCGGGCGGCCTCCAGATCGGCGGAAAGCAGGTGCCGCGCCTCGGTGCCGGGCGCTGATCCAGGTGCGGGAGGAGCGTCGCTCATCTGTCAGGGTCCCGGTTCGCAAGCTGGACCCGCATCGCCCCCAGGCGACCGGGGCGGGCCGCAAGTGGCGGGGAGCCGCCACACCTGGAACGTCAGCAGACAGATACGCATATGCACGTCATTCTTAGCCACGCAGCGGTGAACACTGCCTGAACAGGGGCAGCCTTGTGAAGCCCCAAGGTCGTATGTTCTTCTCCTGTTCTTGTGCTGGCTGGTGAGATACCGTAAAACGTCATCGGGGCTGACGGGCGGGCCACACGCCTGTCGTTCGCGACTTTGATCGTTGCCAGGCCTCGGCCCGAGCAGCAGGGCTGGGCTGGGATATGGTCACACGTGTTGCCACTGTTGCGTTCGAGGGCATCGAGGCCCGCGCCGTCGACGTGCAGGTTCAGCTCAGCGCCGGTGGCGTGAACTTCGTGCTCGTCGGCCTTGGCGACAAGGCGGTGGCGGAGAGCAAGGAGCGCGTGCGCTCGGCGCTGATCGCATCGGGCCTCGCCCTGCCGGCCAAGCGGCTCACAGTCAACCTCGCCCCGGCGGACATGCCCAAGGAAGGCAGCCACTACGATCTGCCGATCGCCCTCGGCATCATGGCCGCGATCGGCGCGATACCGCCCGATGCCCTGCAGGGTTTCACCGTTCTGGGTGAACTGGCGCTGGATGGCACCATCTCCGCCGTCACCGGCGTTCTGCCGGCCGCCATGGCCGCCAACATGCGCGGCCACGGGCTGATCTGCCCTGCTGCTTGCGGGCCTGAAGCGGCCTGGGCCTCGTCAGATCTTGAGGTGCTGGCCCCCGTCAACCTGATCCAGCTTGCCAACCACATGCGTGGCACGCAGATCATGGCACGTCCTGTCGCGTCGATCGCAAAAACTCCGCCCAGCCTTCCGGACCTGCGCGACATCAAGGGCCAGGACATGGCCAAGCGGGTGCTCGAAGTGGCTGCCGCGGGCGGACACGCCCTGCTGATGAACGGCCCGCCCGGCGCCGGCAAGTCGATGCTGGCGAGCCGCCTGCCTTCGATCCTGCCGCCGCTGGCACCGCGCGAGTTGCTCGACGTGTCGATGGTGCATTCGGTCGCCGGCCTGATCGTCAACGGCGCGCTGACCGACAGACGGCCTTTCCGGGCCCCGCACCACTCGGCCTCGATGGCAGCGCTGGTCGGTGGCGGGCTCCAGGCGAGGCCCGGCGAGGTCTCGCTCGCCCATCGCGGCGTCCTGTTCCTTGATGAATTGCCCGAGTTCCAGCCCCAGGTGCTTGATGCCCTGCGCCAGCCGATCGAGACCGGTGAGGTGCTGATCTCGCGCGCCAATCACCGTGTCACCTATCCGGCCCGCTTCCAGCTGGTCGCGGCCATGAACCCCTGCCGCTGCGGGCGTGCCACAGAGCCCGGATTTGCCTGCAAGCGCCAGCCCAATGAGCGCTGCATGGCACAGTACCTGTCGCGCATCTCCGGCCCGCTGATGGACCGCATCGATCTGGCCATCGATGTGCCGGCTGTCGCGGCATCCGACCTGCTGCTGCCGGCGCCTTCCGAAGGCTCGGCCGAGGTGGCGTTGCGCGTTGCCGCCGCCCGCGAGATCCAGCGCATCCGCTATGAGGCTCTCGGTCTGCCGGACGTGCTGACCAACGCCGCGGCCCCGCCACAGGTGCTCGACGAGATCGTCAAGCCGGATGCTTCAGCCCAGAAATTGCTGCGCGATGCTGCCGATGCGATGAAACTGACGGCGCGGGGCTATCACCGCGTGCTCAAGGTCGCCCGCACGCTCGCAGACCTCGACGCCGAAGCCAACGTGGCAAGGTTGCACCTCGCCGAGGCGCTCTCCTACCGTTCGCGGGTCGCCGACAGCATCTGAAAGCCGTTGCGCCAGCCACGCCAATCGCCGTATAGGAAACAGCGCGCGGGTGTAGTTCAGAGGTAGAACGTCAGCTTCCCAAGCTGAATGTCGTGGGTTCGATTCCCATCGCCCGCTCCAGCCTTCCTGCTCCCGATGTCCCGTTCCGTGTCGTCTGTTCAGAAGCGCCGCCACACCGCCAGCGTCGCGCCGGCTTCCTGGCCGGTGTTGATGCCATAGACGGTGGTGAAACCGCCGATCTGGATGGACCACGTCTTCGAGATATCCCAGGCAAGGCTCAACGCCGTCTTGACGCGCAGGCTCCGGGGCTGCCCGGCATGGCTGAAACCATGAGCCGTCAGGACCTGCCCGATGATCTGCACGTCGGGATGCAGGCGCAGGCCGAATGACGCATCGAAGCGCAGTTCCGGCCGGCTGCCCGGCGCGGTCTGGCGATAGCCGGCCTGAAGATCGGCAAAGCCGCTGTAGCCCGCCAGGTTGAAATTGTGCCCCAGCAGCAACCGCACATCGCCCATCATGCCGGCGCGGCCCATGTCGCGCCCGCCGCCTGCCAGGGCCTGTACCGAGATGATGCTGGCTCCGTCATGCCAGAGACGGGCACGGATGCCGCCCATGGCCGACCACATCGTGCCTGAATCCACGTCCGTGGCGGTGAGGATGCGCGGCATCAGGCGGCTTGATGACACCTCGCCGATCAGGCTGACCGCTTCGGTCAGGCCATGGCCGACAAAGATGTCCAGCGATGTCTTGGAAAAGGCGCTGGCGCGTTTCAGCCGCCCGTTCGCATCGAAGGCGCGGGAGAAGCTGCTGATCCCGGCACTCTGGATGAACTGGGTCGCGCCCTTGTCCTGCAGGAAAGCGGCTTTTGCCGGCAACATGCCCGCCAGCAGCAGGAATGCCGCAAAAGTCGGCATGCGGGCATGCCGACGCTCCAGCCTCATTCCGTCCTGCCCCATGCCCATGGGTCAGCATCGGCCAGGAGAGGGGGCGAGATCAAGCCCTACCGGGCAGGAGGGGCTGGTGCTGTCAGGCGCTGGTGACGTCAGCTGCCGGGCGGGGCAGGGGGTGGACCCGGCGGGAGAACGGCGGTGGTCTCGATCTCCACCAGCGCCTCGGCTTCGACCAGCCTGACCACCTGCACCAGTGCCATGGCCGGGTAATGCCGCCCGAAGGTCTCGCGATAGGCTTGGCCGATGGCACCGAGTTGCGCGTTGTAATCCGCGATCGAGCACACATACCAGGTCATGCGTGCCACATGCTCCGGCCCCGCCCCGGCCACAGCCAGCACAGCCAGCGTGTTCGCCAGCGTCTGGCGAACCTGTGCGGCAAGCCCCGAGGCGAAGCGCCCCTCGGTGTCCCAGCCGATCTGGCCGCCGACAAAGACCATGCGGCCTTCCGCCAGAATGCCGTTGGCATAGCCCTTCGGGCGGGGCCAGCCTTCGGGCTGCAGCACGCTCAGGGTCGTCGCGGCGGGCGTCGCAGCCTCGGCCGCGCGGCTGAGACCATCGATGGGCGAGGGCGTCATGATGCGCTCCGTAAAGGGCCGGACTGACCGGCATTGGCCATGCTGCGCAGCTGGAAGCGCTGCAGCTTGCCGGTTTCGGTGCGCGGCAGCGATGGCGCGAACGCAATGGCGCGCGGATACTTGTAGGCGGCGATATCGGCCTTCACATGCTCCTGAAGCAGCTTCACCATCGCGTCGCCGGGCGCGTGGCCCTCCCTCAGCACGATGAAGGCCTTGACGATCATGCCGCGTTCCTCATCCGCCACGCCGACAACGCCGCACTCCGCCACGGCGGGATGGGACAACAGTGATGCCTCGACCTCCGGCCCGGCAATGTTGTAGCCGGCGGAAATGATCATGTCGTCCGAGCGGGCCTGATACCAGAAGTAGCCATCCGCATCCATGAGGTAGGTATCGCCGGTGATGTTCCAGCCATCCTGCACATAGATGCTCTGGCGGCTGTCAGCCATGTAGCGGCAGCCGGTCGGGCCACGCACGGCAAGCCGCCCGATCGAGCCGGGCGGAAGATCGCGGCCCTGCTGGTCGATCACCTTGGCTTCAAAGCCGGGCACGGCCTTGCCCGTCGCGCCGGGGCGAACCTCCTCCACGGTTGCGGAAATGAAGATGTGCAGCATCTCGGTCGCGCCGATCCCGTCCTGGATGGTGATGCCGGTTGCGGCTTTCCAGGCCTCGAACGTGGCCAGCGGCAGTGCCTCGCCAGCCGACACGCAGATGCGCAAGCAGGCCGCAGCCCCCGGCTGCATCTTGCCAAGGATGGCCCGGTAGGCCGTCGGTGCCGTGAAGCAGATGGTGGGCTTCAGCGCCGCCATTGCGCCCAACAGATCGTCGGGCGATGCCCGTTCCAGCAGGATCGTCGCGGCACCGGCCCTCAACGGAAACAGCACGAGCCCGCCAAGGCCAAAGGTGAAGGCAAGCGGTGGCGAGCCGATGAACCGGTCGGATGCCGCCGCCTTCAGCACATGGCGCCCATAGCTGTCGCAGATCGCCAGAAGATCGCGGTGCGCATGCATCGTCGCCTTGGGCTCGCCGGTGGTGCCGGAGGTGAAGCCGATCAGGCAGATATCCTCGGCAGCCGTGTCGCAGGCATTGAACGCATCCGAAGCGCCAGCCATCAGCGTGGACAGTTCGGCACCCATGTCGACGATCCGCACTGTTCCCGGCTCCAGATCGCGCGCCCTGGCCAGATCGTCCAGCAAAGTGGACGCACAGAAGGCCAGCGAAATGCGCGCCTTGGCGAGGATGTAGGCCAATTCCCTGGTGCGCAGCATCGGCATGGTGGCAACGACGATGCCGCCGGCCTTGAGGATGGCCAGATAGATCGCCGCCAGCAGGGGCGAGTTGGGCGCGCGCAGCAAGACCCGGTTTCCGGGCTTCAGACCAAGGGTGCCCGTCAGCACATTGGCGATCCGGTTCACGGCCTTTGTCGTCTCGGCATAGCTCCAGACCTGTCCATCATGGCCGATCAGGCAGGGGGCCTGTCCATGTCCGCGCGCCAGATGCCCGTCCAGCAACTCCGACACGGCATTGACGCGATCGGGATATTGCAGCTCCGGAAGCGTGAAGCGCCGATCCGGCCACAGTGCCTGCGGTGGCAGGTTTTCGGCGGCGAATGTGTCCTCGTGCGCACTGCCTGACATGATCGGCCTCACCCTGCCCTGCCGGACAACGCGGCATGATCGGCCAGCAGTGCCCGCGCGATGATCACCTTCTGCACCTCCGTGGCGCCTTCATAGATGCGCAGCGCCCGCACCTCGCGGTAAAGTTCCTCGACCTTGGAGCCGACCCGGACGCCCTCGCCGCCGAAGATCTGGATGGCGCGGTCGATCACGCGCTGCGCGGCCTCGGTGGCGAACATCTTGGCCATGGCCGCCTCGCGCGTGATGCGCGCCGCTCCCATGTCCTTCGTCCAGGCAGCCCGGTAGATCAGCAGGGCGGCCGCATCGATCTCGGTCGCACTGTCGGCCAGGGCCGCCTGCGTCAGTTGCAGATCGCCCAGCACGCCGCCGAACATCGGCCGGCTGGCCGCTCTCGCCGTGGCCTCATCGAGCGCCCGCCGACCCAGGCCCAGCGCTGCCGCGCCGACCGTGGAGCGGAACATATCGAGCGTCGCCATGGCGATCTTGAAGCCCTCGCCCGGCGCACCGATGCGCTGGCTGGTGGCAATCCGGCAATCGCTGAAGCGCAGTATCGCCAAGGGATGGGGTGCGGTCACCGCTATGCGATCTGCGATCTCGAAGCCGGCAAGACCTGCATCAACGATGAAGGCGCTGATGTTGCGGGTGCCCTTGCCTTCGCCCTCACGCGCGAAAACGATGTAATGATCCGCAATGCCACCATTCGATATCCAGGTCTTGGCACCGTTCAGGCGAACGTGCGCGGCACCGTCCGGCTCGGCCCTGGTCGTCATCGCGGCCACATCCGAGCCCGCGTCCGCTTCGGACAGGGCAAAGGCGGCAATCGCCTCGCCGCGCGCGACCGGCGGCAGATAGCGCTGCTTCTGGGCCTCCGAGCCGAACAGGCTGATCGGCCCCGTGCCGAGCCCCTGCATGGCGAAGGCGAAATCGGCAAGGCCTTCATGCCAGGCCAAAGTTTCGCGGGCGAGGCACAGGGCCCGGACGTCGAGCGCTTCGCTGGCTCCGCCGAACGCGGCCGGCACGACCTGCGTCAGGAATCCGGCCTCGCCGAGAGCACGCACCAGCTTGCGGCAGGAGGCATCCACATCGTGATGATCGACAAGACCGGGAAGCGCGACGCGCGCCCAGGCATCGATCCCGGCATGCAGTTGCCGGTGCCGGGCATCCAGGAACGGCCAGTCGAGAAAGCTGCGATCCGCCATGATGCCCGCCTCAGTTGCCGGCAAAGACCGGCTTCTGCCGCGCGGCAAAAGCCTCGAACGCGCGCCGGAAATCCTGGGTGGTCATGCACAGCGCCTGCGCCACGGCCTCGGCCTTGATGGCCTCCTCGATGCTCATGGCCCATTCCATCGCCAGCATCTTCTTGGTGATGTCGTTAGCGAAGGTTGGTCCGCTGGCCAGTTCATGCGCCAGTTGCATTGCGTCCGGAAGCACTGCGTCCGTTGCGCAGAGCCTGTTGAAGAAGCCCCAGCGTTCGGCCTCCAGCCCGCCCAGCACGCGGCCCGTGAACAGCAGTTCCGAAGCGCGCCCATAGCCGATGATGCGCGGCAGCATGGCGCAAGCCCCCATGTCACACCCGGCTAGACCGACCTTGTTGAACAGGAACGCGACCTTGGCATCGTGCGTGCCGAGCCTCAGATCCGACGCCATGGCGATGATGGCGCCAGCCCCGACACAGACGCCGGCAATGGCCGCGATCACCGGCTGCGGGCAGGCCCGCATCGCCTTGACCAGATCGCCAGTCATCTCGGTGAAGCGCATCAGGCCTTTGGTGTCCTTGGCCAGAAGCGGCTCGATGATCTCGAAGACATCGCCACCGGAACAGAAATTGCCGCCCGCCCCGGTGACAACCACGGCCTTGACCGCGTCGTCATATTGCAGTTGCCGGAAGAAGCGGACCAGTTCGGCATAGCTCTCGAAAGTGAGCGGGTTCTTCTTGTCAGGGCGGTTCAGCGTCACGGTCGCCACAGACCCTTCCACGGCAAGGCCGAAATGGATGGCCTCACGCATGGACTGGCACGTCGGGTCATCATGTGGCGTGCTCATGGCGTGGGTCCTGTTGGGTGAATGGCGGCCCGCGTGGAGGCTTTCAGCTTGCCCAAAAGCACCATCAATTGCTCGATCTCGGCCTCATCGAGTCCATCGAAGAAGCCAGCGATCCAGTCCTCGTGCTGGCTGGCCATGCGCGCAAAGGCGGCGCTGCCGGCGGGTGTCAGAACCACGTTGACCACCCGGCGATCGCTGCCCGAGTTGCGTCGCTCGATCTGGCCGGCCTCGACCAGCCTCTCGACCAGTGCCGTCAGGTTGCCGTTGCTGACCATCATGCGGCTGGACAGCTGGCTGAGCGTCAGCCCGTCCGGGGCCTTGTGCAATTGCGCCATCAGGTCGAACCGCGGCAGCGTCACATCGAAGCGGTTGCGCAGGCGTGAACGCACCTCGTCTTCCACCAGCGTCGCGCAGGTCAGAAGCCTCAGCCAGAGGCGGAGTTCGGCCTTGTGGTCGCGCGGACGCTCGGAGACAACCGTCTCGGCATCGACCATCGGGGGCAGGGCCTCGTCCATCAGCCCGTTTCCCCGCCGGAGATGCTCAGCGCCACGCCGTTGACGCTCGCGGCCCCGTCACTGGCGAGCCACAGCACGGCAGAGGCCACCTCGTCCGGCTGGACCAGTCGGCCCTGGGGGTTGGCCTTTGCCAGTTCGGCCCTGACCTCGGCTTCGCTGCGCCCCGTCTTGGCCATGATGGCGGCCACCGACGTGCTGACCAGGTCCGTCTCGGTATAGCCGGGGCAGACCGCGTTGACGGTCACGCCCGAGCTGGCAATTTCCTGCGCAAGCGCGCGCGTCAAACCGATCACGCCATGCTTGGCCGCGCTGTAGGCGCTGACATAGGCATAGCCCTTGAGGCCGGCAGTGCTCGCCACATTGATGATCCTGCCGCGCCGCGCCGCCAGCATCGACGGCAGCACGAGGCGCGTGAGGCTGAACACGCTTTCGAGATTGAGCGCGAGCATGCGGCGAACCATGGCCGCATCCGTGCGGGCGAGCGGGGCGGTTTCCACCCCACCGGCATTGTTGACCAGGATCGTGACCGGCCCGTTCCGGTCCGAAGCCGTGGCGAGGGCGGCGGCGAGCGCGTCCTCATCCGTCACATCGGCAGCAAGCGGGAGCACGCCCTCCGGCGCACCCCCGGCACCCCATTGCCGTGCAAGGGCACTGACGCGCGCGCCCCGGGCGCGCATGGCCAGCACGATGGCGAGCCCGATGCCCCGGCTGCCGCCGGTGACGAGCACATGCTGATCTGTCAGGCCATCATCCGGCATCACGGCCATTTCGCCTTCAGTCTGCGGGACGAATTGCCCGACCAACTGTTTTAAGCTTAAAATGATTCAGCGGGGCTGCCAAGCGGTCAGTCAGACCGATTGCGGGGGCAGCGCTGTGGCGGGGCGCGACGCCTCTGACGGCCTTGCCAGCAAGGCCGCAGCGGGAAAACTGCGCCCTGCAGACCCGCAGGAACCGTGATCGGAGCTTCGCCATGCGCCCCAGCAGCCACGCGCCACAGGCCTTCCTCGTCAGCGGCGTGCGCACGCCGATCGGTCGGTATGGCGGGGCACTGTCATCGATCCGGCCCGATGATCTGGCAGCACATGTTGTCATGGAACTGATGCGCCGCTGCCCGTCGGTTCCCGCCAAAGCCATCGATGACCTCTTGATGGGCTGCGCCAATCAGGCGGGCGAGGACAACCGGAATGTGGCGCGCATGGCAGCGCTGCTGGCAGGGCTTGAGGGCGTGACCGGGGCCACGATCAACCGCCTGTGTGGCTCGGGGCTCGATGCCGTCGGGCAGGCGGCAAGGGCCATTCGCGCCGGCGAGGCCGAGATCATCATCGCAGGCGGCGTCGAAAGCATGTCGCGCGCGCCCTTCGTGATGGCCAAGGCCACGGAAGCCTTCTCGCGCCAGGCTGAAATCTTCGACAGCACGATTGGCTGGCGCTTCGTCAATCCGCGGATGCAACCCACTTTCGGCATCGATTCCATGCCAGAGACGGCCGAGAACGTGGCGGCAGAGTTCGGCATCAGCCGTCCCGATCAGGACGCGTTTGCCATGCGGTCGCAGGAGCGCGCCCACCAGGCTGCGGCCACTGGCCGCTTTGCACGCGAGATTGCGCCGGTGACGGTGCCCCAGCGCAAGGGCGAGGCGCTTGTTGTGAATGTCGACGAGCATCCGAGGCGCACCACGCTCGATGCGCTGGCCCGGCTGGGCACGCCGTTTCGCAAGGACGGCGGAACAGTGACTGCCGGCAATGCCTCGGGCGTCAACGACGGAGCAGCGGCGCTGATGATTGCTTCGGAGCAGGCCTGCGCCCGCCATGGTCTCGTGCCGCTGGCCCGCATTGCCGGCATGGCCACGGCGGGCGTACCGCCGCGCATCATGGGCATGGGGCCTGTGCCAGCCACCCGCAGACTGCTGGAGCGGCACGGTCTTGGCCTTCACGACATCGACGTGATCGAACTCAACGAGGCTTTCGCGGCACAGGCGCTCGCGGTCCAGCGGCAACTCGGGCTTGCCGACGATGCCGCCGAGGTCAACCCGAACGGTGGCGCCATCGCGCTCGGCCATCCGCTCGGCATGAGCGGGGCCAGGCTGGCGCTGACGGCCGCCATCGAGTTGTCGGATCGCAAGGCACGGCGCGCGCTCTGCACGATGTGCATCGGCGTCGGCCAGGGCATTGCGCTGTTGCTGGAAAAGCCCTGACGCTGCGTGGGGCGGAAGCGTCAGACGGCCCGCTTCACGGCCGCGAACACGACCAGCATCAGGATGGCGCTGATGCCGCAGGCAAACAGCGCAGGCAGGAAGTCGCGCCGGGTCGGCGGCATGCCGATCCAGACCATGATGGCCAGCCCGAGAATCGCGCCGCAGATCAGCAGGATCATGTTGCCGATGACACCGAAGCTGAGCCGCTGCATCAGCACGTCGGCCAGCCAGGCCATGATCATGAAGACGCCACCGCCCATCAGGGCGATGAAGAAAAGGTCGCCGCTCGACAGGAAACGCCATCCGATGGCATGCAGGAACTGAGCAATCATGTCCCCTCCGGACAAAGCCGAGGCGGAGTATCGCGGTCAAACGATGACAAATCGTGAAGACATCGGGAAGAGCCGCCGCCATCCTGCCCGGTTTCAGAAGGTCGACAGCGCCTCGCGCACCTTGGGCCGCGGCTTCTGTTGATCCTCGATCGCACCGTTGAGTTCGGCGCCAAGCAGGAAGATCGCGGACAAAAGATACAGGAACACCAGCGCGATCATCGCGGTCGCCAGGCCGGCATAGGTCGTGACATAGGCCCCGGCGAAGGAATCGAGGTAAGCGCCGAAGGCGAACCCGCCCAGCAGCCAGAACGAGATGGTGAAGGCAATGCCCGGCCACAGCGCCGACCAGCTCATGCGCCCGGCCGGCAGCAGCTTGTGGGCGATCACCAGCGCGGTGACGACGATCAGGGAGGCCAGCCCGACCCTGCCCAGACCAACAACCCAAGCCACCGACTGGAGCCCCGGCAACCAGTGCAGCAAGCCCCGCCAGCCGAGTGGAAAGAGCACGATCAGAAAGGCGAACGCGATCATCGCCAGAGCCGCCGCAATCACATAGCCGATCGATTCAAGCCGGGTGAGATACCACGCACGCCATTCGTAAGCCTCGTAGGCACGGTTGAGCCCGATGCGCAGCGCCTCGACCCCCGAGGACGCGAAGTAGAGCGACAGCACGGCACCAATCGCCAGCGCGTCGCCGCGAACAGCCGTCAGAACCGAGCGGATCTCGTTGGCAATCGGCAGCGCGACTTCCTTCGGCCAGGCTTCGAGCAACAGCCTCGCCGCCACGTCGGCAAGTTCCTCGCTGCCGAACAGACCCGCCATCGCCGTCACCAGAATGAGGAACGGAAACAGCGACATCAGCACCGACAAGGCGATGTGGCTCGCGATCGCCCAGCCATCATGGGCGATGAAGCGATCAAAGGCGGCGATCAGCAATCGGAAGGGGCGCAGCATGGCGCTGGTCTAGCACGACTCGCGGGCAGCCCGCCAAGCCGGAAGCCAGAAGCCGCCATGGGCCAAAGGCAGGAAGCCGGCGCGGGTTGTTCAATCGGCTCCACCGAACTGCAACTCCGCCAGCCGCGCATAAAGCCCGCCTCGCGCAACCAGCGCCTCATGCGTGCCCTCCTCCACGATCCGGCCCTGATCGATCACCACGATCCGGTCGGCGGACAGCACTGTCGCCAGCCGATGCGCGACGACGAGCGTGGTGCGCGAGCGCATCAGTCCTTCGAGCGCCAGTTGCACAGCGCGCTCGCTTTCTGAATCGAGCGCCGAGGTGGCTTCGTCCAGCAGCAGGATCGGCGCATCCTTGAGAATGGCGCGGGCAATGGCCAGCCTCTGGCGTTGTCCGCCGGAGAGCAGCACGCCGCGCTCGCCGATCTCGGTCTGGTAGCCCTGGGGCAGGGCCAGCACGAAGTCATGCGCAGAGGCCAGTTTTGCGGCAGCGAGCACATCGGACTCGCTGGCATCGGGCCGGCCATAGCGGATGTTTTCGAGCACGGTCGTGCCGAACACCACCGGGTCCTGCGGCACCAGCGCAAAGGCACGGCGCCAATCGGTCGGATCGGCCCCGGTCGAGGCGATGTTGTCCACGGTGATGACGCCAGCTTGCGGATCATAAAAGCGCAACGCGAGTTGCAGGACGGTGCTCTTGCCAGCCCCGGACGGGCCGACGAGGGCGACGCGCTCGCCGGGCTTCACATGCAAGCTGAAATCGTCCAGCGCCGCATCGTCACGCCCGGCATAGCGGAACGTGACATGCGAAAACGACAAGGCACCGCTGATCTTCGCGGGCAACGGCGCAGGGTTGGGCGGCGGAGCGACCGCCGGGCGCGCGGCGAGCAGTTCGCCGATGCGACCGGCCGAGCCGGCGGCGGCCTGGATCTCGCCGTAGACCTCGGAAAGCTGCCCCAGCGAACTGGCTGCAAAAACGGCATAGAGCACAAACTGGGACAGACGCCCGCCTGTCATCGTCCCCGCCATGACATCGGCAGCCCCCGTCCAGAGCACCCAGACCACGCTTGCCGACACCATGAAGATGCCGAAACCGGAGAGCCAGGCCCTCGCTGCCGTGGACAGGCGCGCAGCCTCGAAGGCATTCTCTGCCGCCATGCCGAAACGGCGGGTGGTCTCGGCCTCGGCCCCGAAGGCCTGCATGGTGCGCGAAGCGCCGATCGCCTCTGTGGCATAGGCCGAAGCCTCGGCCAGCTTGTCCTGGGCGGCACGCGCACGCTTGCGCACTCCACGTCCCGACAGCACCAGCGGCACGACGATGAGCGGGATCGCGGCCAGCACCAGCATCGACAGGCGCGGACTGGTGATGATCATCATCACCGTCGCACCCAAGAACAGCAATACGTTGCGCAGAGCGATCGAGGCGGACGCGCCGAAGGCAGACTGGATCTTGGTCGTATCCGCCGAGAGGCGCGACACGATCTCGCCCGACTTGGTCCGGTCGAAGAAGGCTGCATCCAGCGTGGTCAGATGGCGGAACACATCTTGCCGCACGGACGCGACGATGCGCTCACCCAGCGTGATCACCAGATAATAGCGGGCGGAACTGGCCACGGCGAGGATCAGCACGACGCCGATCAGCGTCATGAAGTAATAATCTTTCAGCGTGGAATTGCCGGCATCGAATGCAGTGTCGATCACACGGCGCAGCGCCAGCGGCAGGACCAGCGTCGCCAGTGACGCGGCCAGGAGCGCCAGCACCGCCGCCGTGATGCGGCCGCGATGGCGCAGGACATACGGCATCAGCGCCGCGAGGGCGGACATCGGAGCACGCGGGGCATCCAAAGAGGAACCAGGCATGTCCGGCACGGCTTGCTTACGCGGCTTTCGCAACTTGCGTCTCCTGACCGGTTCGGCTATAGCCCGCCAACTTCACAAGACACCGTCGCACGATGGTTTGCCTGTCGCATTGCGGCGACGCAAGACTGTTATGCGCTCAAGAGGCTCGCCATGAAAGCGGATATTCACCCGAACTACCATTTCATCAAGGTCGTGATGACCGATGGCACCGAGTACATGACCCGTTCGACCTACGGCAAGGACGGCGACACCATGAACCTCGACATTGATCCAAAGACGCACCCGGCCTGGACCGGCGGCACCCAGCAGCTCATGGACCGCGGCGGTCGCCTGTCGCGCTTCAACAACAAGTTCAGCGGCATCAGCTTCAAGAAGTGAGGCCGCGCGGCATCTGCCGCACAGGATCGATCTTCTGCGGACCGGCGCAGGGCTGGCTCCGACCAAAAAAGACCACAAGGCCCGGGCCCACACGCCCGGGCTTTGTCGTTCCGGGGGACAGAACCCCGCCGAAAGTTGCTCTCGACGTCAAGCCCGGCACATGCTGTTCAGAAACCGCGTCCATTGAACGAGGCGCGTCCTGGAAGAGAACCGCCACGGGTGAGGACAAGCCATGACACCGAGCCGCTATCACGCCACCTATGCCGCCTGGAAAGCCGACCCTCAGGCCTTCTGGGCCGGGGCTGCCAGTGCGATTGACTGGATCACGCCACCAGCCTCGATCCTGGACCCGGCGGCCGGACTCTACGGGCGCTGGTTTCCCGATGCTGTCTGCAACACCTGCTTCAATGCGGTCGACCGCCACGCCGAAGGCGGACGCGGCGAACAGGCTGCCCTGATCTATGACAGCCCCGTCACCGGCAGCAAGCGCACCGTCACCTATGCCGAGCTGAAGGACGAGGTGGCGACGCTGGCCGCGGTGCTGACCGACTTGGGCATCGTCGCTGGCGACCGGGTCCTCATCTATATGCCGATGATCCCCGAAGCCGCGTTTGCCATGCTGGCCTGCGCCCGCATCGGCGCGATCCACTCCGTCGTTTTCGGCGGATTCGCAGCCAAGGAACTGGCGACCCGCATCGATGATGCCACACCGAAGGCCATCCTGGCAGCGTCCTGCGGCATCGAGGTCGCAAAGGTCATTGCCTACAAACCCCTGCTTGACGGCGCGATCGAGATGGCGAGCCACAAGCCCGAGGCCTGCCTCGTGCTGCAGCGGCCCCAACTCGAAGCAACATTGCTGCCCGGTCGCGACCATGACTGGTCGCAATTGCTGGCGGCGGCGCGCAAGGCAGGCCGCAAGGCCGATTGCGTGCCGGTCAAGGCGACCGATCCGCTCTATGTGCTCTATACATCCGGCACCACCGGCAAGCCAAAGGGTGTCGTGCGCGACAATGGTGGACACATGGTGGCGCTGCACTGGTCGATGCAGAACCTCTATGGCGTCCACCCCGGCGAGGTGTTCTGGGCCGCTTCCGATGTTGGCTGGGTGGTCGGGCATTCCTACATCGTCTATGCGCCGCTCCTCGCCGGCTGCACCACCATCCTGTACGAAGGCAAGCCGGTGGGCACGCCAGACCCGGGGGCCTACTGGCGCCTGATCGCCGAGCACAAGGTCGTGACGCTGTTCACCGCCCCGACGGCCTTCCGCGCCATCCGCAAGGAAGACCCCGAGGCGGCGCATCTTGACCTGGACCGCCTGCCGCATTTCCGCGCGCTCTTCCTCGCTGGCGAAAGGGCCGATCCGGACACGGTGAAATGGGCCGAAAGCATCCTCAAGGTGCCGGTGATCGACCATTGGTGGCAGACCGAGACAGGCTGGTGCATGGTCGGCAATCCGCTCGGCCTCGGCATGCTGCCGGTGAAGCATGGCTCGCCGACCGTGCCGATGCCGGGCTACGACATCACCGTGGTGGACGAAGCCGGCAAGCCGGTCCCGGTGGGCCAGATGGGTTCCATCGTGGTCAGGCTGCCCCTGCCGCCCGGTGCCTTCCCGACCCTGTGGCAAGCTGATGACCGCTTCGCGGAGGCCTACCTCGCGGACTTTCCGGGCTTCTACAAGACCGCCGATGCCGGCTTCATCGATGCCGATGGCTACCTCTACATCATGGGCCGCACCGACGACATCATCAATGTGGCCGGCCACCGGCTCTCGACCGGCGGCATGGAGGAGGTGCTTGCCTCTCACCCTGCCGTCGCCGAATGCGCCGTGATCGGCATCGCCGATGCGCTGAAGGGGGAAGCACCCTGCGGTTTCGTGGTGCTCAAGGCAGGCGTCAGGACGCCCCATGCCGAGATCGAGGCAGACCTCGTGCGGCTCGTGCGCGACAAGATCGGCCCGGTCGCCGCCTTCAAGCTGGCCGTCACGGTGGCACGGCTGCCCAAGACGCGGTCGGGCAAGATCCTGCGCGGCACCATGAAGAAGATTGCCGATGGCGAGAACTGGTCGATGCCGGCGACGATCGATGACCCGGCAGTGCTCGACGAGATCTCCGCCGCGCTTGCAGCGCGGGGCATCAGCGCCTGAGCGGCGTCAGAAGCTGGCTGCCAGCCCACGCCAGCGCAGCATGCGCGCCGGCAGGACGAGCGTGGCCAGATCTTCGCCGACCATGACCGGGCCGTCATAACCGGCGGCGCGGATCTCGGCGAGCACAGCCTGCGTGTCGGCGGATGGCGGCACGACATGGGTCAACGCCACCGCCTTCGCGCCCGACAGGTTGGCGAGCCGGGCGATTTCGGACGGCACCATGTGGTAGCTCCTGACGGCAGCCACCGTCTCGGCGCTGCGGACGCCGCTGACAATCGGCATCTGGCTGTCGACATAGACCTCGCACACCAGCAGATCCGCGCCGCTTGCCGCCTCATCCAGCGCAGCGCAAGGGCGCGTATCGCCCGAAAAGACCACGCGGGATGCATCGCAGGCAAAGGCGAGCCCGAAGGCTGGCGCAACCGGGTGGTGATCGACAAGGAAGGCGTTCACCGAAAGGTCGCCGAACCCGCTGAGCGGGCCGGGCTCCAGCGCCTCGAACACCACCTCGAGCCCTTGGGCCGAAGGACGCTTCTCGAAGGCGATGCGCAGGCGGCGTTCGTCGTCGAAGGCGGCATATTGTGCCTTCAAGGCCTTGAGTGCCGGCTCCGGCGCAATCACGCGCCATGGCCGGTCACGACCCTGATGCCAGCTTGAGATCACCAGCTGGTAGAAGTCGACGATATGGTCGGAATGCAGGTGGGTCACGATCAGCGCGTCGATGGCGGCAGCCGGTTTCCACGCTTCGACGAGCTGATGGGCCACGCGCGAGCCGCAATCGATCAGGATCACCTGCCCGGCTGCTTCGACCAGATGGGCGGGGCCTGCCCGTCGCGCGGAGACGGGCGGGGCGCCGGTTCCCAGAAAGGTGAAGCTCAGCATCCCCGTGTCCATGCACACCTCTGGGGGCTCAGACGTCGTCGTCCTCGTCGCGCTTCAGCGCCTTGAGCTTGCCGAACACGGAATCGACGGTGTGCTGCACGCCGGGCTTGCTGCGGGACGGCTCGTCGTCGGCAACCTCCGGCTGCAGAGAAGCCTCTGCCGACAGCAGGGTCGGGCCGAGTTCCGGCTCGACCTTGGGCCGGTCCTTGACGGCACGGGAGATCTCCATGTCGAGATCGACCTGCGAACACAGGCCAAGGCTGACCGGGTCCATCGGGGCAAGCTGTGCCGAATTCCAGTGGGTCCGCTCGCGGATCTGCTGGATCGTGTGCTTGGTCGTGCCGGCCAGGCGCATCACGGCGGCATCCTTCAGTTCGGGATGGTTGCGCAGCAGCCAGAGGATGGCGTTCGGCCGGTCCTGACGCTTGGAAACAGGCGTGTAGCGCGGACCGCGTGCCTTCTTGATCTCAGGCACGCGCACCTTGGGCTCGGCCACGCGCAAACGGTGATCCGGATTGGCCTGCGCCCGCTCGAGTTCCTCGCGGGTGAGCTGGGCCGTGCTGATCGGATCGAGGCCCTTGATGCCGGATGCCACCTCGCCATCGGCGATGCCCTTGACCTCAAGCGGATGCAGCTTGCAGAAATCGGCGATCTGCTCGAACGTCAGCGATGTGTTTTCGACAAGCCAAACGGCCGTCGCCTTCGGCATCAGCGGCGCATTCTGGGACATTCTGGAGCCTCCTTGTCGGGCGGCGGCAAGCGCGCACCAGACAAACCTTGACCGTTTCAACGACCACTGCGGCAATACTCTTCGCGCTCCGAACCGGCTGGCGAGCCGGAGCGTTCTCGACATCAACCATGCAGGGAACAGCTTTCATATAATTGTGTCGCGGCCCGGTGTCCATGCACTTGGAACGCTCCTTGAACGATTGCACTTTTTGACCAACCGCCTCTTGCGATCCTGAAGCTGCCAAACCGGCGCAGGCTTGCTATGATCGCATCCGGCACGAAAACATCCAGCGAGGCAGCCATGACAGCGATTGGTGGGACAGGGTCTGGCGATGATGACCGCCCGCGGAAGGGAAACGTGCACGAGATCGGCCAGGATCTGTCGCCCTTGTCGATCGAGGAGATCGATCGGCGCATCGCCGCGCTGCACGCCGAGATCGAGCGACTTCAAGCCGCGCGCGCCGGCAAGCAGGCTTCGAAGGCCGCTGCAGACCTGTTTTTCAAGCGCTGAAACCGGTGTCGGCATCCCTGCCTGACCCGCGGCGTTAACGCGCCCTTAACACTTCCAGAGTATGAACAGGTTGTTCGGTTTCCGGACATCGAGTGGCTCTCGTCACTCTGTTTGACGCCTCCCTGTTGACCTTCGAGCCGCTGTTTCAGCGGCTCTTTTTTTGTGCCGGACAGGAGGTCACGTCCGCTAGGCGTGGATGCTTCTCCACCCGTTCCAGCGGTGTGACAGTCACAGACTGCGAGCATTAACCTTAACAGCACGTCAACACCCGCTTCCCGGGGTTTGGCGCTATCCTTGCGACAGCGCTGGCATCGCCGGTTGTCTGTGCCAGATTGGCACCGCAAGCGGTCCACGCTGGAGTTGAGGTGCGTCATGGTCGATTTTGTCAGGTCTCCCGCTGTGCCATTCGGCCGCAATTTCGTGTCTTCGGATGCGTTCCGTGCCATGTTTCGCGAAGGCATGCTGCTGGTCGAGGACACGGCAGCCTATCTTGATGGTCCGGGCCGCGATGAGTCCCGCGCCCTGCCCCGTGATGTGGCGCTGGCCTACGCCACCGAAAGCATGCGCCTCACCACCCGCCTGATGCAGATCGCCTCCTGGCTTCTGGTTCAGCGCGCGGTCGCCGAAGGCGAGATCACCCCCGATCAGGCCCGCACCGAGAAGAACCGCGTCAAGATCGCCGACATGAACACCCCGACACCATCTACGGCCATGGACATGCTGCCGCTTCGCCTGCGCGAACTGATGGACGCCTCGCAGCGCATGCAGGCCCGCGTGATGCATCTCGAAAACATGGTGATTGCCGAGAATGAGACCAGCACCTCGCCGGCACCTGTGAGCAACGCCGTCGTTAGCCAGCTTGACCGGCTCAAGGCCGCCTTCGCGCCTTCCGCTGCCTGAGCAGCGCGGCCGGTCGGCCCGGGCCCCTTGCGACAGGGAGCCGGATGCGCCACCTGTGGGGCGTGACCTCCGCTCCTTCTGCCTCGCGCCCCGCGCCCATTCCGCTCCAGATCATCACGGGCTTTCTCGGCGCCGGGAAGACGACGCTGCTCAACCGGCTGCTGAAGTCTCCTGAACTTGCCGAGACGGTCGTCATCGTCAACGAGTTCGGAGAGGTCGGTCTTGATCACCTGCTGATGCAAGGCGTCGAAGACGGCATGATCCTGATGGAATCAGGCTGCCTGTGCTGCACCATCCGCGGCGATCTCGTGAACACCCTGGAAGACCTGCTGCGCCGCCGCGACAATGGCCGGATCGCGCCGTTCCGCAGGCTCGTCATCGAGACCACTGGCATCGCCGACCCGGCCCCGATCCTGAATGTGGTGCTTCTGCACCCCTACCTGTCGCAGCGTTACGAACTTGATGGCGTGGTCACGCTTGTCGATGCCGTCAACGGACTGGCAACGCTGGCCGCCCATGACGAAGCCCTCAGGCAGGTGGCCGTAGCCGACAGGCTGGTGATCACGAAAAGCGATCTTGTCCCGCAGCCCGACGGGATCGAAAAGCTCCGTCAGGAACTCGCACGGATCAACCCTGGTGCGTCCGTTCTGGATGCAGCCAACGGCGAGGCGGAACCAGCCGCGCTGATCGGCCTTGGCCTGTTCGACATTGCCGCCAAGCCATCCGAGGTCGATGCCTGGCTGGCCATCGATGCCGTCATGGCCGACGGACATCGCCATGACCACGACACCAACCGCCACGGTGATGACATCGCGGCCTTCGCGCTGACCGCGGAGGAGCCGGTGCGTCGCCAGACGCTTGACCTGTTCTGGTCGCTGCTGCGCTCCACGCACGGCCCAAAGCTTTTGCGGTTGAAGGGCCTCGTCCATCTGGCCGAACACCCTCAGGGGCCGATCGTGCTGCATGCGGCCCAGCAGGTCATGCACCCGCCCGTCAGTCTTCCCGCCTGGCCTTCCGCCGACCGGCGTTCGCGCCTTGTCCTGATCGTGCGCGGCCTCGATCCGGACATCGTGCGCAAGCTGTGGGCCGCCTTCCTCGGTCAGGCCTGACCGCGCCGAAGCCCCTGGCAGGGACAACTCCGACAGGACCGATCATGGCAAGACTTTTGTAACCATGTCGGCACATCCGCAAACGCCATTCCGCTTCGGTCCGAACCGGGGCAGTGGCTGGCCCGGGATGGCACAAGGTCCGGAGGTCTGGTTCACAATGGCGCATCTTGCATTTGATCCCATCCGCTACTGGGGCCTTGTCGATCCGCAGCGCGTTGCGCCAGCCCAGCCGCTGCCTGCTGGAGGCCGTGAGGTGCTGTTCTCGGCACAGATCGGCGACCTAGCCTTCGAAATCCGGCCTCTCGCGGCCCTGAAGGCCATCGAAGAGGCGTGGCGCACCCTCGCGATGTCCAGCACCGAGGCCAATGTCTTCCATGGTCCGGCCTTCGTGCTCGCCGCGCAACAACATCTTGTGGAGGCATCCGGCCAACTGGCTGCGCTGGTCTGGGATCGGCGCAGCATGGCTCAGCCGCGCCTGCTCGGGTTCTGGGCGCTGCACAGGAGCCGCGGATCAGGGCATGCCGGCGTCCACAAGGGCCTCGACCTGCGCCTTGCGGCCTCCGGCGCGCCGCTGCTCGACCGGCAACTCGCCGTCGAGGCCGCTTCAGCCCTGCTCGCAGGCCTCAGGATGGCCACGCCGGACATGACCGGCCTGATCTTCGCCAGGATCGCGCTGGATGGCCCTGCGGCCAGAGCCCTCAGGGCTGCAGCGGCGCTCGGTGCCGTGCATATCCGCGAGCGCGATGTCCGGCACCGCCCCTGCATCTGGACCCATGATGCGGACCTCCTGCCGGGCAAGGCGCTGCACGCTTGCCATGAGACGGCCATGGCCCTGTCCCGGCATGGCGATGTGCGCATGGTCTCGGCCACGGCGCCGGATGACGTGCGCGATGCGGTCGAACTTTTCCTCGCCCTGGAAGCTTCCGAGGCAGCCAGACGCGAAGATCATCCGATCTTGTTCGAGGCTCGCGATGCTGCCTTCTGCCGCAGCCTGACACGAACCCTCAGCCGTGACGGCGAGGTTGCCGTGCACATGCTGGAGGTTGGCGACCGTCTGGCCGCTGCGTCGATCACGCTCACCTCGCAAGGACATGGCTGGGTCTGGCGGACAGCCAGCGATGCGGCGCTCGAAGCCGGGCTGTCCGGTGATGGCCCGCATGCCGCCGGAGGTCCTGAAGCACAAGGTGCCATCCCGGCACTGCTCGACCTTGCCATCGGCCAGCATTTTGCCGGGAACCCGGCCGGCGATCTGCTTGAAGCTGCCGCCGGGCGCGCGGACACCTGTTCCTGGACAGGACATCAGCGCGTCGGCGATCTCATCCTCGGTCTTGGTGATGATGCCAGACCCGGCAACGCCCGCACGGTCCTGCGCCGGGCTCTGTCGGCCATGACCGGCTGGTCATCGCGGAAAGGCCGGCGCGGCAGAGCCTGATCAACTGGCGTCGCGCAGTTCGCGCCGGATGATCTTGCCGGTGGTTGTCATCGGCAGATCGTCGCGGAAGACGATTTCGCGCGGATATTCGTGGGCGGCAAGGCGTCCGCGCACATGCGCCTGGATATCCGCGACAAGCGCATCGGACGGCACATGGCCGGCTTTCAGCACCACGAAGGCCTTCACGATCTCGGTACGCAGCGCATCGGGCTTGCCGACCACGGCAGCCAGCGCGATCGCCGGATGCGTGATCAGGCAATCCTCGATCTCGCCGGGCCCGATCCTGTAGCCCGATGAGGTGATGACATCATCATCGCGGCCCACAAAGCGGAAGTAGCCCTCGTGGTCGCGAATGCCCTGATCACCCGTGGTCATCCAGTCGCCGATGAACTTGGCTGCGGTGGCTTCCGGCCTGTTCCAGTAGCCCAGGAACATCACCGGATCGGGCCGCCGGACGGCAATCTGCCCCTCTTCCTCCGGCTCGCACGGCTGGCCGTCGGGCCTGATCACCTGAACATCATGGCCGGGCACGGCCTTGCCGATGCAGCCGGGCTTGCTGATGCCGATGGCGGCGCAAGAGGCCAGCACAAGGTTGCATTCGGTCTGGCCATAGAACTCGTTGACGGTCAGCCCCAGCGCGTCCTTGCCCCAGGCAAGGGTCTCGGCACCGAGCGACTCGCCGCCAGAGCCGATGGTCCTGAGATCAAGAGCGAAGCGGGAACGAGGGTTGGCAACGGTTTTCAGCATGCGCAGGGCCGTGGGCGGCACAAAGCAGTTGCGCACCTTGTGACGCGCCATCAGGTCAAAGGCCTCCTCCGGATCGAACTTCGCCGATGCGCGCGCCACCACGGGCACGCCGAAATGCAGCGCCGGCAGCAGCACATTCAGCAGCCCGCCGGCCCAGGCCCAGTCAGCCGGCGTCCACAGCCGATCGCCGGGCTGCGGCAGGAACTCGTGCGGCATCTCGACACCCGGCAGATGGCCGAGCATGACCCGGTGTCCATGCAGCGCGCCCTTGGGCTGTCCGGTGGTGCCGGACGTGTAGATCATCAGCGCGGGATCGTCGGCGAGGCTGTCGACAGCGGTGAAATCTGGCGAGCCGGTGGCCACGACCTGATCGAAGCCCTCCGCATCCCCATCGGGGCCTTCCAGCGAGATCAGCACGCGCATCTGCCCCGCAGCCCCGGAAGCACGGGCCTTGGCAAGGCCGGCGGCGTTGGTGATCAGGCAGGTTGCACCCGCATCGGCCAGCCGAAAGGCAATGGCATCGACGCCGAACAGGGCCGCCAGCGGAACGGCAATCGCCCCAAGCTTGTAGACAGCGCCATGGGCGATGGGGACGGACCGGCCCTGCGGCAACAGGATCGCAACCCGGTCTCCGGGGCCTATGCCGCGCTTGCGCAGGCTGTCGGCCAGCCGGTTCGACTGTTCCCTCAATGCGCCATGGCGAAACATGGCCACAGAACCATCGGCGTCAGCCTCGATCACGGCGATACGGCCGGGGTCGGCCTTTGCCCAGCGGTCGCAGATGTCGACACCGATGTTGAACCGCGCCGGAACCTGCCAGCGGAAGGCCGCCGACAGGCGCTCGTAGTCACGAAGATCAGGAAGCATGCCCGTATGCCCGTTGCCGCATGCGCGGTGGAATGACGGGCGGCACACTAGATCATGGCGAGGTCAAAGGGAATCCATACGACCGCCGAAACATGATCGATCACAGATGTTTAGAGCAAGGGCGCACGACCATCGTAGCGCGCGGCGGTTCCCTCAGCGGGGAGCTGACGCCTAAGGCAGCCGGCACAGGTCCACCCCTCAGGCCGCAAGCTTGCACATCAGGGCCCGTTCGAGCCTGCTGCGCAGTTCCACATCGTTGTAGGGCTTGGTGATGTAGTTGCTCGCACCAGCGCTCATCGCACTCTGGACATTGCTGAGCTTGTTCTCGCCGGTCGCGATCAGCACAGCCGTGGTCTTGTTGAGCGTCGAGGCCCTAATGAACTTCAGCACATCGAGGCCATTCGTGTCGCCGAGGTTCCAGTCCAGCACCACCAGATCGTATCGCAGGTCGGAAACAAGCGTTTTCGTCGTCGTCCCATCCGGCGATTCGTGGATGCGGCGAAAGCCGAGCTTGTAGAGATAGAGCATCGCCAGTTCGCGCATGCTCTTCTGGTCATCGACGACCAGCACTTCGAACTGTTCAAGCGGTTTCATGGCGGTTTCTCCGTGTCAGGGGTTCCGTGGGCTGGCGCGGCTCCGGCGCAGCGCGGCCCATAAGGGTGGCAACATGCGGCCCGATCTGGCCAAGGGGCAGCAGCCGCTCAGTGCCGCCGAGTTCTTGCGCGGCGCGCGGCATGCCGAAGACCATGCAACTGGCCTCATCCTGGCCGAAGGTGCGGGCACCGGTCGTGCGCAAGCCCGCGCACTGCCATGATGCCGGCGGGCGCGGCAGCAACAGCCGCCGTGATACAACCATCGGATGCAGTTTTCGGATGCCATGGCGGATCCGCAGCACGTCAGGCACAGATGCCGACGACGTCCGCGCGCAATTTGTGCAACCCGCCTGGGAGAAGCCCAAAACTTTGGCAGGCACGCCCTTGCTGCCCGCTCTGGGTGTGCTAGATGCACGTAATCAGCGGGAGAGATGTCGTCGCAAGCCGGCATCGCCGAAGGAGCAACCGCCCCGGAAACTCTCAGGCCAACGGACCGCTGATCAAGGAAACGGACTCTGAAAAGCGGAGCGGCAGCTCCCGCCGATGGTGTAAGCCGCAACCTCATGGTGAGGGGACGGCGATACTCTCAGGCCAATGACAGAGGGGGCGTTCGGACCCGCACGATGTGCGGGCAGGAGAACGTCCATGCGCGAAGTCTCGCAGCCCCGTGTCGCCGTGATCGGCGCCGGCATTACCTGCATCACGACACCCTACAACCTTGCCAAGCGCGGATGCGTGGTGACCTTGTTCGACAAGCACCCCTACGCCGCGATGGAAACCTCGTTCGCCAATGGCGGACAGCTTTCAGCCTCGAATGCCGAGGTCTGGAACAGCTGGTCGACCGTGCTCAAGGGCATCAAGTGGATGTTCACGCCCGGTGCGCCCTTGCTGGTGAACCCGACACCATCCTGGCACAAGCTTTCGTGGATGGCCGAGTTCATCGCGGCGATCCCGCGCAACGAGCAGAACACCATTACCACTGTCCGCCTGGCCATCGAGGCCCGTGCCCATCTGACGCGGATGGCCGAGGAAGCCGGCATCAGCTTCGATTGCGAAGAGCGCGGCATCCTGCACTTCTACCACAGCAAGGCCGATTTCGAGGTCGCACGCCGCACCACCGCAGTGCTCGCCAAGGGCGGGCTTGTCCGCCGGGCGGTGACGCCGGAGGAGATGCGCAGCATTGAGCCGGCCCTGAAGGGTGATCTTTATGGCGGCTATTACACGGAGACGGACTTCACCGGCGACATCCACAAGTTCACCAATGGTCTGGCGGATGCATGCCGGCGGCTCGGCGTGACCATGCGCCTTGCAACCGAGGTGCGCGAGGTCAAGGCCGATGCCGATCTGGTCAGTGTGCTGCACCGCTCCACCGAGCCGCGCCTTGATGGCGAGGAGCATGCCGACGAGACCAGCCAGTTCGACAAGATCGTGATCTGTTCCGGCGTTCTCTCCCGCGATCTGGCCAGCTCGCTGGGTGACCGGATCAATGTCTATCCGGTCAAGGGTTACTCCATCACGGTCAGCCTGCCGGAGCCGGAGGACCAGAAGGCGGCTCCCTGGGTCAGCCTGCTCGATGACAAGGCCAAGATCGTGACGAGCCGGCTTGGCCTGACACGCTTCAGGGTGGCCGGCACGGCCGAGTTCAATGGCGTGAACAAGGACATCAGGGCCGAGCGCATCGAGCCGCTGGTGTCATGGTGCCGGATGCACTTCCCCGGCATGAGCACCCGTCAGGCGGTGCCATGGGCGGGCTTGCGCCCGATGATGCCGGACATGATGCCGCGCGTGATGCGGGGCAGGAACCCGAGGGTGTTCTACAACACCGGACATGGGCATCTGGGCTGGACCTTGTCAGCCGCAACGGCCGACGCCGTGGCCGCACTGGCCACAGCCCGCAGCAACGCCGCCTGACCGAGGGCAGCCCGGAGCAGGCCTGGCAAGGTGACATGGTCCGGCGTCAGCGCCGGGCCAGCCGGGGCAGTGTGTCGATGCCATCGTCCTCGCCGGCGGCGCGGACATGAGGGGTTTCGGGGGCTGTCCTGTCGTGAAGCTCCGATGTGGCGGCACTGCCAGCCCCTGCACTGCCAGCTCCTGCACCGCCCAGCGCCTGCTTCATCTCGGCGACCCTCGCTCTCAGTTGCGCCCCGAGATCAGGCCCAGCCTGTTCGAAGGTCGGGGCCTCCGTCCTCGGTGAGGGGACATGCACAGCGGCAGCCTGACGGCCGAGCATCGATTTTGGCGCTGGGCGGACAGTCCGGCTGGCCAGCAGCAATTCCATGTCGGCAGCGGCCAGCGGCCTCGAGAACAGGAAGCCCTGGAGGTGGTGGCAGCCCGCAGCACGCAGGAAGATGTGGTGTTCGAGCGTCTCGACGCCTTCGGCATGCACCGTCATGCCCAGCGCGCGGCCCAGCGCGATGACACTGTGGATGATGGCCGCAGTGCCGGGCCCCGAGCCAAGAGCGCGCACGAAGGACTGGTCGACCTTGAGCTTGTCGAACGGAAAGCGCCTGAGGTAGCTGAGTGAGGAAAAGCCCGTGCCGAAATCGTCGAGCGCGATGTGCACGCCGATTTCCTTGAAGCCGCGCATGAATTTCACCGCCGCTTCGGCATCATCCATCAGTACGCCTTCGGTGATCTCGATCTCCAGCCGCTCTGGTTCGAAGCCGGTTTCGCCGAGCAGTTCCTTGATCCGTTCTGCCAGCGCCGGCCGCTTGAACTGGATTGGCGAGACGTTCACCGCGAGAATGACACCGCCCCAAGGCCGTGTCTGACGCATGGCCGTGGCAATGGCCCACTCGCCCATCTCATGGATCAGCCCGGCCTCCTCGGCGATCGGCACGAAATAGGCCGGTGAAACCTGACCCCGTTTCGGATGGTTCCAGCGCAGCAAGGCTTCCACGCCGACGATGGTCTGGCCATCGGAAGCCCAGAACGGCTGATAGGCGAGTGTCATCTCGTTGCGCTCGATGGCATGCCTGAGGTCGGCTTCAAGCGCGCGCAACTCCTGCACGTCATTGTCCATCGAGATGTCGAAGCGGACCGTGTTGCTGCGGCCGCCGGTCTTGGCCCGGTACATCGCGATGTCGGCCCGGCGCAGGAGTTCCTGATGCTCTTCGCCGTCCAGCGGGCAGATCGAGACGCCGACAGAGCCGCCGATCAGCGCCTCCACCTCGCCGAGCTGGAACGGAAGTCCGAGGTTCTCGCAGGCCTGCTCTGCCAGGGCCATGATCGCCTCCGGCGTGTTCCGGTCCTCGACGATGAGGGCGAACTCGTCACCGCCGAGGCGGGCCACGGTCAACCCTGCATCGGAAAGGTCGCGCAGCCGTTCTGTCACCGCGCACAGCAGTTCATCGCCTTTCAGGTGGCCGTAGCCATCATTGACCTGCTTGAAACGGTCCAGGTCGACATAGACGACGCCGATCAATTCGTTGCCGGTTCGTGCCGCCACCAGCGCCTCGAGCTTGCGCTTGAAAGACGCCCGGTTGAGCAGCCCTGTGAGGGGATCGCGCATGGCCACATCGTAGACCTGCGCCTCGACCTCGCCGACCAGTTCGTTCACCTCGCGCCGCTTCCGTCGTGAGGCAATGCCGATCCAGACTGCGGACAGGGCGAGGACCCCGGCCAGCAGCAGTCCCTGCAAACGGACATTGCTGCGATCATCGGCCAGATCCCAGCTCAGCCGGGCCAGGGCCTCGCCTTCGCCATTGGTGATGGTGACAGCCGTCGTCGCTGCGCGAAGCACCGCATTGTTGGGCTCGATCGTCATGGATGGAGACAGCAACTGCTTGCGCAGCTTGGCCTGGGCGGCTTCATCGAGCCAGTAGACCGCGACCAGGGAAGGGGGCGCGCCCGCCGGCGCGCGGCTCGCAGCCCGTGCCGGCGGCTGGCTGGAGATCGCATGGGAGATCACCGCGACCTGCCCGCCGACCAGAACCATGTCCGAATGGCTGAACAGCGCACCCTTGCCGAACAGACCCGTCATCTGGCCGACAGGCGCGCGCACGATCTCGAAACGCTGTCGCGGGTCGGCACTTCCGGGGCTGATCGCCTCGACCGGCGCGCCGTCCTGAAGCAGGAAGACCTCCAGCGAGCTCGGCGCAATCAGCGTGTTCTCCACGATCGAGGCGTGAACGCTCGCCAGTGTTTCCCTGATACTCCGGCCCGGTGGAACCTGAAACCCGTTGGCGATCCCTGCCGTGTGCGATGTCAGGTTCAGGCGAAGCTGATCGAAGGAAAGCCCCACCAACTGGCGTTCGCGTTGCAAGGTTGTCTGTTCGCTGGCCGTGTCATAGCGGATCGTCAGCACAATGCAGACCGACGCCACAAGAAGCGCCATCACGGCAAGCCTCGTGTTCGTCGCCGCCTTCAGCAGTTCGCGGGGATGCGCGGCCGCACGGCCCACCCGCGTGCTGCCGAACAGCCGCCTCAGCCGATCAAACATCACGGCCTCTGCGCATGTGCCGGGCAACAGCAGGCATGGGCCTGGCAAGGCCCCCGGCAGTCACCCAATGCTGCGCGATGTCGGCCATCTCAGCCAAGGGCGTCGTCGTCGGAGAACCCGAAGCGGGCCAGCAGCGACTGGATATGTTCGGGCTGTGCCTCGTCGTCGAACCGCACGCCATAGCCCGTCGCCTTGACGTTGACGATGCTCCCCGCCCATTCCTCATCGCCAAAGCGGACCAGCACAGAGCTGCCGCGCCTGTCGAAGATGAAGCGCGTGGCGGGCCGAAAGAGCAGTCCGCCTTGCGAGATTTCCGTGACAAGCCCATCGACCGGCACGTCCTTGTCGACGATGTCGAGCACGGCGACGATGCAGCAGGCGAACCGCTCATGGCGCCGCACCCAGGCTGCCGGACGCCTGAGCAGCCGCGTCAGCATGCTCTCCGTGTGCAGCATGGCCTGACGGCGGACCGGCATCGGAGCACCGGTGGCAGGGCTCTGGCCGGTGCGCAGGCGCTGGCGAAGGGTGGAGATCGTTTCGCTCATGTCAGCGTCTCACCGGTGATGTGGGGGCAAGGTCAGGCTCGGCCATCCCGTCAGCCAACCTGTGGTGCATTGCGGAGTTGCCGCGCCGCCATCTCGTAGAACTGACGTCGGCGCTCTTCCTCGACCTCGGGGCTGACCACTTCGGAGCCGGCGCTCTGCGCTTCCGGCTTTGGCACCCAGGCCGCCTGAAGAACGCGTTCGGATCCGCCCTGCCCGCCTTCCAGGGTCTGCGTGGCAAGCGCCCGGCTGACGATGGTCGAATAGGCAGCAAAAACCGTCTCGAACGAGCGGGACATTTCCGAGAAACCGGACGTCAGCTTCTGCTCGAAGTCGGACGACATGCCGACCTGGCCGCCAACCCCGCCGGAGAGCGCTTCCTTGATCTCGCGCTGGCCGTCAGCAAGCCGCTCCACGCTGGTTTCCAGCGCCACGGCCGTGCGTTCCATCATCGTGCTCATGGTGCCGAAGCTGCCCTTGACCTTCGATTCGATGCCCGTGGCAATCTCGGTGATGCGGTCGCTGGCGGCCTTGATGTCGAGCAGCTTGGCCAGGCGCGCATTGGTCTCGTAGTTTTCCGCGGTCAGACGGCGCAGGCCATCGAGATAGGCTTGTCCGGTGACTTCCATCACGTGCGCCATGCCGTTGAAGCCTGAGGTCAGGCGCGATTCCAGCGTGCGGTTGAGGTTGACCAGCTCCTGGAGATACTCGGCCTGTGTCCCGGTCTGGCTGGTCAGCAGCATCAGGTGTTCGCGCGTCAGCGCCGCGTCCGATGCCAGCCGGTCGATGCCGGTTGCCATCTGGCGGATCATCTCGGCCGTGTTTTCCTGGGTCGCGATCAGCTTGGCCATGCTGGTATTGAGCGTGGTGATCCCCTCGTTCGACCGGCCGAAGCCCTGCGACAGCGTGGCAACCATGCCGACATCCGAGAGCGGCGAGTGCCCGCCATAGCCAGACATGGCCGGCTGCGCCTGGGCACTGCCCGGGGCACCGGACCCGGCAGCACCGGGCGGAGTGCCCATCAGGTTGCTGCTGATCAGCCGGGCCAGTTCGACTGTTTCGCCGCCCTTGCGATTTTCAAGCTGCGAGATGCTTGCCAGCCAGCTTTCGAATTCGTCCTTCATCGCACCATGCGCGGTCGAGCCCATGCGGCTGATCACGCCGAGGACCAGCGAGCCGAACAGGCCGAACAGCGACGACGAGAAGCCGGTCGCCATGCCACGCAGCGGTTCTTCGAGGCTTTTCAGCAGTTGCTGGATGGCATTGCCGGACGCCGTCTGCATGCCCTGCAACGAGCCGATGATGTTGCCGACCGAGCCGACCATTTCCATCAGGCCGATGAAGGTGCCGATCAGGCCGAGAAAGACCAGCAGGCCGGTGATGTAAACGCTCAGGGAGCGCTGTTCTCCAAGCTTGGTGTCGATGCCCTGCACGATGTTCTGCATCGTGGTCACCGAAATGCGAATGTCCTTGGAGCGGATCAGCTCATCATAGGTGATCTCGAACATATGCCCGAGCACGACGGGACGTCCGAAGACCCGGCCCGGCTTCAGGCCGCGCTGATGACGCCAGTATGGATCACGTTCGCCCTGGACCCGCTCCTGCCGCGAGTCCTCGAAGGCTTCCTGCAGCGCGCTGAAAGCCACTTCCTCATTGCGCAGCGCCCAGACACTGCGCAGCACCAGCGACACGCCGAACAGGAAGACGAAAATGATCGTGCCGTTGAGATAGATGTTCGAGCGGATGCCGCTCCAGACGAACTCATGGGCCCATGCCACCAGCAGCGCCAGCGCTAGCAAGGAGCCGAGGATCTTGAGAATCTGCTGCTTCAGGACAGTCTCGATCTGAGACTGGCCAGACAGGAAACGGCCCATGGAAACAACCCACCCGAAACAGTCACGTCCGGACCCACCCGGTCCTTGCCGTTCAGGATTAGGGGATCATGACAAACATTCCCTTAAGATCGGAAGGCTTGCGTAGCGCCAGATGCAACGTCAGGGCTGAGTTGATGGACCAGCGCGCAGCGGCATGACGCGGACCTGCTCTGCCGATGTGTCGCCCTCGGCCTTGTCCACCTCGTCGATCAGCACGCGCACACGCTCCGGCGGCACGCCCGATTTCAGGATCGCGGAGCGCACCAGCATCGCGCGGTAGTAGGCCACGCGGCGAGCATCGCTCAGGCCTGCCGCGGATCGGTCGATCGAGGCGCGCACCTCCAGCAATGGCGCATCACGGAAGCTGCCTCCGGCGGTCAGCGTGTCGATGAGCTTGGCGGAACTGGCATCGTCGAGGCGGGTTGCACGTGGCTGGAATTCGATCACGAGCCCCGCGCCCTGTACGGCAGCGGCAACGGGCCCTGGAGCACCCGGGACGAAGGCTGGCCGCTCGGACACGACGCGCCTGTCCTCTCCGGCCATCGATGGTGCGCCCGGCTGGGCTGCGCCGGTGGCGTTGCGGCTCTCGATCGGCTGCCCCGGATTGCGTTCGGAATCCTGGCCAGGCGGTGTGCCTTCACTGCGCAGGGGGCCAAGGCCCGTGCCGGCTTCACGCGCCGGGCCCTGTTCGCTCATGGAGCGTTCGAGGCCTGCCACAGGTGGCCGGGGCGGCTGGCGCCTCAGGGTGTCAAGGATGCGGTCCGTGAGTTCGGGCACCGTTTCGGCCTCGCCCTTCAGTTCGACCTGGGCGGCCTTGGCAATGGTCTCGAGGAGCACGCGCGAGACGTTCTGCGACATCGCGAACAAGGCAATGCCGAGGATCATCATCACGAAGGTCAGAACCATGAGCATCGTGGTCAGGGCATCGACATAGCCCGGCCAGTGGTTCTCGTTTGCGTCGTCCTTGGCGTGTGCCATGCAACCCCGCTGGCTGCCGCCCCTGACAGCGCGTCAGGCTTTGGCAAACTGTCCACGATCCGGCACCGATGGCTGGAAGCACCGGCACCTGCACGTTTCAGCTTGTGCCATGATGTGGTGAGGGTTTGGTTAAGTCTCAGGCGGCGAGCCCGAAACGGGCGAAGATGTCCGCTTTCGGCCCATCAGCCACGATCCGGCCATTGTCCATCCAGATGATCCGGTCCGTCAGCGCCAGAACCGGCAGCCGGTGCGTGGCCACGATCAGGCCGGTGCCGCCCAGTTCCTTGCCGAGTTCCGCGATCACGCGGGCCTCGGCCGTGTTGTCGAGCGCCGCTGTCGGCTCGTCGAGCAGCAGCAGACGCGGGGCACCCATCAGGGCCCGTGCCAGTGAGACCGCCTGGCGCTCGCCGCCGGACAGCCGCTGGCCGCCAGGGCCGACAGGCAGGCTGAAACCGGAGGGATGCTGGCTGGCAAAGGCCTGCACGCCAGAGATCCGGGCGACGCGATCAAGGTCGGCCCGGTCCACCCGGCCCAGCCCCATCGCCAGATTGTCCTCGAGTGACCCGTCGAACAGGTGCGCATCCTGCGGCATGTAGCCGATGGCACGCCTGAGGGCCTGTGGATCGAACTGCCGGATGTCGCGCCCATCCAGCGAAAGCCGGCCCGACTGGGCCTCGTGAAGCCTGACCAGAAGCCGGAGCAAGGTGGACTTGCCGCAACCGGCCTTGCCGATGATGCCCACGCGCTCGCCGGGCCTGATCGCAAAGGATATCTCGCTGAGGGCCTGCCGTGCCTCGCCGGGATAGCTGAAGCACAGTTGCCGGGCTTCGATGCGGCCCTCGATATCCTGCGCTGCGACGGCACGCTGTTCGCCGCCCTTTTCCAGCGGCGCCTGCATCAGGCCTGCGACCGGCGCAGCCGACTGAATCACCTGGAGGGCGCGAAACAGCAGGCCGGTCGCAATGCTGATCGGCATCATCGCCCGGTTGACGAGAAGGATCGAGGCAGACAGCGCACCAATTGTCATCAATGCCGCGTCGATCCGGTAGACGCCGATGATGATGCTCGCCACCACCACCGCCTGGACCAGCGTGCCGCTGGCCTGTGCAGCGAGCCCGGACCAGTAGCGTGCCTGGTGCGCGGCAAAACCGGCAGCATCCGATGCCACATCCCAGCGCGCCAGCAGGAATGGGCCAGCCCCGGTGATCCGGATGCGCTCTGCCCCGCTGATGCCGTCGATCAGGAGTTGCTGCTGCTTCCGGACATGGCCGCTCTGCTCCCCGTGCGAGGCGCGGGCCATGTGGTGGGCGAGCACGTGCAGGGCCACCATGAAGATGGCCCCGATCAGCGGTGCCAAAGCCACAGGCCCCGCGATCGAGGCGATCAGGACCACGAGAACCACGAAGAAGGGCAACTCGACCAGAAAGCTGATCAGCAGGTGCGGCGCCAGTTGGCTCATCGCGTCGAGATCGTTCATCGGCTGGACCATGGCCGCCGAGCCGCCCGGCAGGTCGTCCAGCCGTCCGCCCATCAGTCGGCTCATCAGCCGGCCCTGCATGGCATGGGCGACAGATTGGCCCACGGCATCGAACAGCTTCAGCCGCGCGTGACGAAGCGCCACCTCGAGCACAAGGGCGAGGCCGACCCCGAGCGCCAGCGCCCAGAGGGTTTCCATCGCCGCATGCGGGATGACGCGGTCGAACACCGCCATCGAGAACAGCGGAAGCAGCATGCCGAACAGATTGATGATGACGGACGCCATGACGAGCTGGATCAGCAGGGGCTTTTGCCCGCTGAGCGCGATGCCCATGGAGCGCATGAGTGCGGCCGCAGCCGCCTGCGGCGACATGGCCGGCGCAGCCGACGTCGCAGAACCTGCGTCAGAACCTCTGGCGAGATCCTGGCTGCCCTCTTGCGCCTCGCCCGCGCCATGCCGCCCTGCGGCCGGACGCACCACGACAATGGTGCCGGACGCGCTCTCGGCAAGCTGCCGGGCGCTGATCCGGGTCTGGCCGTCCTCGCCATCGACCACCAGCACGCCGGACCCGGCCCTTGACAGAACCAGACGGCTCTGTCCCGAGACCAGCAGGACCAGACACGGCAGATCGTCGTCCCCAAGGCTTGTCACGGCGCATTGCCGGAAGCCGACATCAAGCCCGAGCCGTTCCGCTTCGACGGCGATCGAGGCCGGACCGGGGGAAGGCGAAGAGGGGGGCACGGAATCCGCCCTGCCCTCGCCAGCGCGGTGAAGGGCACGTCCCGCAGGGCCGGCGTGATCCGGCGGCGTCAGATGCCAGATGGCCGCGATGCGCCGGAGGTTCTCGAAGACATGGCCGCCGGCATCGTTGCCAGCCTTGCCGGTGTCGTCGTCCCGGCTGGTCTGCAGCATCTCGGTGCGACCGTTATGGCCGAACTGGTCATGCAACCGCCGCAGCGCAGCATGCGGCGCGTTGTCCGTGGCAGGCTCCCCCGGCAGCGATGATGTCGACATGGCACAATCCCGGCAGGCTTCCGGCGCCAGCCCCGGCGCGATCAACCCGCATGGTCAGGTGTCACGGGTTTATGCTTAACAGACCGTAAATCTTTGCCTGTCAGGCTCGCTGCGACATTGAAAGTTGCGTCATCCCGCCATGCGAGTTGCTTGAATGATCCGCGCATCCCGCGACAGACTGGCCTTGGCCGCTCCGGCTGGCCTTCCGCATGCTGCAGGCGATTCCGGGGCCGCTGATACCCGGTTCACCTATCCACGGCGGTGCGACACCATCGCATCGCGCGGCCAGCGGCATCTGATCTATGCCGCCGTTGCTGGCACCATCCTCATGTTGGGCTGGTCCGCCGTGACCACCCTCGACAAGGTCACGCGCGGTGCAGGGCGTGTGGTGCCGCAGACCCGCAACCAGATCATCCAGCATCTCGAAGGCGGCATCGTTTCCGAAATTCTCGTCCGGGAAGGCCAGCGCGTCGCTGCCGGAGCGCCTCTGATCCGGGTCGACAACAGCTTCTCGCGTGCCGAGTTGCAGCAGAACGAACTGGAACTGAAGGCACGGCAGGTGCAGGCCATCAGGCTCGCCGCCGAAACCAGCGGGGAGCGCATGTTCGTCGCTCCCGAGGTCCTCGCCCGCCAGCTGCCCCAGATCGTCGCGCAGGAAACCTCGCTGTTCCGCGCCCGTCAGGATGGACTGCACGCCCAGTTGCAGGTGGCCGAGGAGCAGCAGAAGCAGAAGAAGCTTGAACTCGCCGAGATGCGGACGCGGCAGAGCAGCTCCCTGCGCGAACAGGAACTGGTGAACCAGCGCCTCCAGAGCATGCGCCGGCTTGCCCGGATCGGGGCCGTTTCCAACAACGAGTTGCTCGACAACGAGCGCACCTTGCAGCAGATCGAGGCGCGACTCGCCAGCCTGGTCCATGAAATTCCGCGGCTGGAATCCGCTGTCAGCGAGCTCTCGCGCCGCTCGGAAGAAATCACCTTGCGGTTCCGGGCCGATGCACAGAAGGAACAGCGCGAGACGGCCATCCAGATCGCCAGGCTGGAGGAATCGATCACCGCGATGAAGGATCGCAGCCGCCGCACCGAGGTGGTCGCCCCTGTCGCAGGAACCGTCAACAAGCTGTTCGTGGACACGATCGGCGGCGTGGTCAAGTCCGGCGAGCCGCTGGTCCAGCTCGTGCCGCTGGATGCGACAGTGGTCATCGAAGCGAGGCTCTCGCCGCAGGATCGCGCCGATGTCTGGCCCGGCCTGCCCGCCGTGATCAAGGTCTCCGCCTATGACTACGCGGTCTATGGCGGCCTCAAGGGCAAAGTCCTCGACATCTCTCCGGATGCCCTCAACGACGAGAAGGGCGAGCCTTACTTCCGTGTTCGTCTGGAAGCCGATGCTGCGGCCTTCGGTCCCGCACGCCCCGTGATTCCCGGCATGCTGGCCCAGATCGACATTCTGTCAGGGCAGCACACCGTTCTTGGCTATCTCATCAGGCCAGTGCAGCGCCTGCGCAACGAGGCTCTGCGGCAATAGGTCACAGTGATCAAAGCAGCGAGACCTTCGCGATCTCCGTCGTCGCGTCCTGCAGGACCTCGCTGTTGTAGAACGTGTAGACATTGCCCGCTTGAGCATACGAGAAGCCGTCCCCGACAGGATCGCTGACGCTGAACAGATCGTCGCCGTCCAGAACCAGTTCGAGATTGAGGCCCGGCCCGGAGGCACCAAGCAGGCTCGTCGCGGCCGCATGGTTGAAGGCCGAGAGGTCAGCACTGACACCGGGCGCGCTGAAATCGATCAGTTCGACCTGGCTCATGCTGCCGAGAAGATCGGACAGCGAAAGCGCCGGTCCAGCCGAGATGATGACGGAATCGATGCCGCTGCCACCGTCTATTGCCGACAGCAGGAGCGACGATGCATCGATGAAGATCTCATCATTGCCTGCACCACCATCGATGTAGTCCGCGCCACCGCCCGATTCCAGAATGTCGGCCCCATCGCCACCATCCAGCGTGTCGTCTCCGAGACCGCCCGCAAGACGGTCATCTCCACCCTCACCCTCGATCAGATCATGGCCCTCGCCGCCGACGATCTGGTCATCGCCGAGGCCGCCAGTCACAAGATCGTCGCCACCACCACCGTTGATGCTGTCCCCACCCATGCCGGCTTGGATTACATCATGGCCGTTACCACCATCGATCGTATCAGCGAAGCTTGAGCCGATGATGATGTCTTCACCATCCATCGCCGCGATGAAAACGTTCTCGGTCGAAACGGGATAGTTGATCACATCATCGCCCGGCGTGCCCACATGAGTGACAAATTCATCCGCCACGGCGATGGTGAACACCGTGGTGGTCGTCGAGCCGTCGGTAGAGGTCGCCCTGACCGTGATGTTCGTGGTCGGACCCACCACCTCCCGGTCAATGGCGGACGCCACCGTCACCACACCGGTCACCGCATCGATCGCGAACAGGCCGCCCGGATTGCTCGCAAGGCTGTAGAACACCGTGTTGTTGGTCGCGTCCGCATCAGACGCCGACACCGTGATCCCCACCACAGTCCCGATCGCCGCATTCTCCGTCACTGCATTGGCCGCACCGTTGCCATCAACAGGCGCCGTCACATCGAACTCGTCGACATCACCGATGGCGATGGTGAACCCCGAGCCGGCCACCGAGCCGTCGGCAGAGGTCGCCCGGACCATGATGTCGAGGCTGGCCCCGAGCGCTTCGCGGTCGATGGCGGCTGCGGTGGTGACCACGCCGGTTGTGGCATTGATAGTGAAGCGGCCACCTGCGCTGTCATCGAGGCTGTAGGTGATGCCATTGCTGGTGGCGTCCGGATCGGAGGCGAAGGCGGTGATGCCGACGACGGTGCCGATGGCGGCGTTCTCGGTGACGGCATTGGCGGCGGCGTTGCCATCAAACGGGACGTTGACATTGAACTCGTCGACATCCCCGATGGCGATGCTGAAGGTCTGGCTCGAGGTCGAGCCATCCGCGCTTGTGGCCAAGACCGTGATGTCCACGCTCGGGCCCACCACCTCCCGGTCGATCGCCGAGGCGACTGTCACCACACCAGTCACAGCACCGATCTCGAACAGACCGCCAGGATTGCTCGACAGGCTGTAGCTCACCACGTTGTCGGTCGCGTCAGGATCGATAGCACGCGCTGTGATCCCCACCGCCATGCCGATCGACGCGTTCTCCGGCACCGCATCGGGGAAGAGAGTGATATCGCTCACCGGACCGACCGGGCTCTCGTTTTCATCCCCCACCGCGATGGTGAACACCGTGTCGGCCACCGAGCCGTCAGCAGAGGTCGCCCTGACCGTGATGTTCGTGGTCGGACCCACCACCTCGCGGTCGATCGCCGAGGCGACCGTCACCACACCGGTCACCGCATCGATCGCGAACAGACCGCCAGGATTGCTCACAAGGCTGTAGCTCACCGTGTTCGTG